>NZ_AOPZ01000090.1 GCF_000414115.1 Streptomyces aurantiacus JA 4570 | reverse complement strand
CAGTTTCCGCACCCGCACCCCCCGCCGGCCAGAGGCGACCGCGTCATACGGTGACCGACAGACCACCCAGAGCCACGCGAGGTATCCACATGCCCAGCGAGTACTTCATCCCCGACCCGGAGGGTCGGACCCCGAGCGCCGAAGGCTACTTCGGCGCGTTCGGCGGCAAGTTCATCCCGGAGGCGCTCGTCGCCGCCGTGGACGAGGTCGCCGTCGAGTTCGACAAGGCGAAGGCCGACCCGGAATTCGCCCGCGAGCTCGACGACCTGCTCATGAACTACACGGGCCGCCCCAGCGCCCTCACCGAGGTGCCGAGGTTCGCCGAACACGCGGGCGGCGCCCGGGTGTTCCTCAAGCGGGAGGACCTGAACCACACCGGGTCCCACAAGATCAACAACGTGCTCGGCCAGGCGCTGCTCACGAAGCGGATGGGCAAGACCCGGGTCATCGCCGAGACGGGAGCGGGCCAGCACGGCGTGGCCACCGCCACCGCCTGCGCGCTGTTCGGCCTCGAATGCACCATCTACATGGGCGAGATCGACACCCAGAGGCAGGCACTCAACGTCGCCCGCATGCGCATGCTCGGCGCCGAGGTCATCGCGGTGAAGTCCGGCAGCCGCACCCTGAAGGACGCCATCAACGAGGCGTTCCGCGACTGGGTGGCCAACGTGGACCACACGCACTACCTCTTCGGCACGGTGGCGGGACCGCACCCCTTCCCCGCCATGGTCCGCGACTTCCACCGCGTCATCGGCGTCGAGGCCCGCCGCCAGATCCTTGAGCGCGCGGGCCGCCTGCCCGACGCGGCCGTCGCCTGCGTCGGCGGCGGCTCCAACGCCATCGGCCTGTTCCACGCCTTCATCCCGGACGCGGACGTACGCCTCGTCGGCTGCGAGCCCGCCGGGCACGGCGTCGAGACCGGCGAGCACGCGGCCACCCTCACCGCGGGCGAGCCCGGCATCCTGCACGGCTCGCGCAGCTACGTACTCCAGGACGAGGAAGGCCAGATCACCGAGCCGTACTCGATCTCCGCCGGGCTCGACTACCCGGGCATCGGCCCCGAGCACGCCCACCTCAAGGACAGCGGCCGCGGCGAGTACCGCGCGGTCACCGACGACGCCGCGATGGAGGCCCTGCGGCTGCTCTCGCGCACCGAGGGCATCATCCCGGCGATCGAGAGCGCGCACGCCCTCGCGGGCGCCCTGGAGATCGGCAAGGAGCTCGGCAAGGACGGGCTGATCATCGTCAACCTGTCGGGGCGCGGCGACAAGGACATGGACACCGCCGCCCGCTACTTCAACCTGTACGACACCGGCGCCGACGCCACCGTCGCCGCGGACGCCGCCGGCGAGAGTGCCGAGATCGAGGGGGACGCCAAGTGAGCGGCAACATCGAGCTGTTGAACCGGACCCTCGCCGCGGCCAAGGACGAGGGCCGCTCCGCCCTCATCGCCTACCTCCCGGCGGGCTTCCCCACCGTGGACGGCGGCATCGCGGCGATCAAGGCCGTCTTCGACGGCGGCGCGGACGTCGTCGAGGTGGGCCTGCCGCACAGCGACCCCGTCCTGGACGGGCCCGTCATCCAGACCGCCGACGACATCGCCCTGCGCGGCGGCGTGAAGATCGCCGACGTGTTCCGCACGGTGCGCGAGGCCCACGCGGCCACGGGCAAGCCGGTGCTCGTCATGACGTACTGGAACCCCATCGACCGCTACGGCGTGGAGCGGTTCACCGCCGAGCTCGCCGAGGCGGGCGGCGCGGGCTGCATCCTGCCCGACCTGCCGGTCCAGGAGTCCGCGCTGTGGCGCGAACACGCCGCCAAGCACGACCTGGCCACGGTCTTCGTCGTCGCGCCGAGCAGCAAGGACGCCCGGCTCGCGACGATCACGGCAGCCGGTTCGGGCTTCGTGTACGCGGCCTCGCTGATGGGCGTCACCGGCACCCGCGCGTCCGTGGGCGCCCAGGCCGAGGCCCTGGTGGAGCGCACCCGCGCCACCACCGACCTGCCGGTCTGCGTGGGCCTCGGCGTCTCGAACGCGACCCAGGCGGCGGAGGTCGCGGGCTTCGCCGACGGCGTCATCGTCGGCTCCGCGTTCGTCCAGCGGATGCTGGACGCCGACGACGAGGCGGCGGGACTCGCCGCGGTGCGGGCCCTCGCGAGTGAACTCGCCCAGGGCGTACGTGGATCCGCGTAATCCTTAAGGGTGGACCTGGGACCGGGGAGGCGCGCTCGCGCCTCCCCGGTTCGTTTGCCCCGATGTGAGCGAGAAGAACCGAGAAGGTAAGCGAACGGCCCGCGAGCGTCTTGCGGAAGAGCGAGAGCGGCAGAAGGCGCGCGACAAGCAGCGCCGCGTGATCCTGGTGAGCGCGGCCGTCGTCGGCGTGCTCGCCCTGGCCGCCGTCGGCGGCCTCCTCGCGGCCAACGCGGGCGACGACGACAACAAGAAGGAGACCGCGGGCCCGGTCGTCGCGCCCAAGGGGGCGAGCGGCGACGACAAGCTGGCCATCCCCCTGGGCAAGGACAGCGCGAAGTCCCGTCTCACCGTCTGGGAGGACTTCCGCTGCCCGGCCTGCAAGCAGTTCGAGGACGGGTACAGCTCGACGATCAACGAGCTGGCGGCCAAGGGCCAGCTCAAGGCGGAGTATCACCTCGCGACCCTCATCGACGGGAACATGGGCGGCAGCGGCTCCCTGCACGCCGCGAACGCCGCGGCCTGCGCCCAGGACGCCGGAAAATTCGCTCCGTACCACGACGAGCTGTTCAAGAACCAGCCCCCGGAGCCCGACGACGCCTTCGCCGACAACGGCAAGCTGATCGACCTCGCCGGCAAGGTCGACGGCCTGGTCACGGACACGTTCAAGAAGTGCGTGAACGACGGCGAGCACAACAGCTGGGTCGCCAAGTCCCAGGAAGCCTTCGGCAAGGCCAACCTCCGCGGCACGCCCACGGTCCTGCTCGACGGCAAGGACATCTTCGCCGACCAGCGGAATCCCGTGACGCCCCAGAAGCTGAAGGCCATGGTGGAGAAGGCCAACCAGTAGGTCCGGCCGGCCGGGCCGGACCGCGGCGGCCCGGCGGCCCCCGTTATTGACCCGTTGCCGGGCTGGCTGCCGTCGCCCCCGCCCGGCACGGTAGCGTCGACCCTGCCATGGAATTTGCCTACATCCCCAGCCCGTCGCGCGGAGTGGTCGACCTCGGCCCCATTCCGCTGCGCGGCTACGCGTTCTGCATCATCATCGGCGTCTTCGTTGCCGTGTGGCTCGGCAACAAGCGGTGGATCGCCCGCGGCGGCCGGCCCGGCACCGTGGCCGACATCTCCGTCTGGGCCGTGCCCTTCGGACTCGTCGGCGGCCGCCTCTACCACGTGATCACGGACTACCAGCTGTACTTCAGCGACGGCCGTGACTGGGTGGACGCCTTCAAGATCTGGGAGGGCGGGCTCGGCATCTGGGGTGCGATCGCCTTCGGCGCGGTCGGCGCCTGGATCGGCTGCCGCCGGCGCGGGATCCCGCTGCCCGCGTGGGCCGACGCGCTGGCCCCCGGCATCGCCATCGCCCAGGCCATCGGCCGCTGGGGGAACTGGTTCAACCAGGAGCTGTACGGCAAGAAGACCGATGTGCCGTGGGCCCTGGAGATCACGTCCGCGGAGGACGGGCGGGTGCCCGGCACCTACCACCCGACCTTCCTGTACGAGTCCCTGTGGTGCGTCGGCGTCGCCGTCCTGGTCATCTGGGCCGACCGCCGCTTCAAGCTCGGCCATGGCCGCGCCTTTGCCCTCTACGTCGCCTCGTACTGCGTGGGCCGCTTCTGGATCGAGTACATGCGCGTCGACGACGCGCACGAGTTCCTCGGTCTGCGCCTGAACAACTGGACGGCGCTGCTTGTCTTCGTCCTCGCGGTGGTCTACCTGGTCGTTTCCGCGAAGACTCGGCCGGGGCGCGAGGAGATCGTCGAACCCTCTCCTGGCGCGGTCGCCTTGGACGAGGGGGAGCCCTCGGACACCGTCGACGATGACGCCGAGTCCGGTGACGCCAAGTCCAAGGGTGCGGCTGAGTCGGCTGCAGAGAAGGGCTGAGGAGGGCTCGGCACCGCCGGGAAGGGGCGTCGGGGTTGCTCGCCGTTGCGGCGGAGAATTTGGCCTGCGGCCTGGCTATCTCCCTCCCTCCGCCAGCGCCAGCGTTCTGCGGGCCTCCGCCACTACCGCTCTGTCGATGAAGCGGCCGTCGGGGAGGGCCTGGGCGCCCTCCTGGGATGCCGCTGCCTTGAGGACGGACTCGGCCTGTTCGATCTCCTCCGGCGTGGGGAGGTAGGCGCGCTCGATCACCGGGAGCTGGCGGGGGTGGATCGCCGCGCGGCCCAGGAAGCCCAGGGCGCGGCCGTGGGCGCAGGACGCCGCCAGGCCCGCCGTGTCGCGGGTGTCGGGGTAGACCGACTGGTGCGGCGCGGGCAGCGACGCGGCGCGGGCGGCCACGATCACCCGGGAGCGCGCCCAGTCCAGGCCCGCGTCGTCACGTACGCCCAGGTCGGCGCGGAGGTCCGCCTCGCCGATGGACAGGCCCCGCAGCGCCGGGTGGGCGGTGGCGATGGCGTGGGCCCGCTCGATGCCGAGGGCCGTTTCCAGCAGGGCGTGCAGCGCGGGGGCGCCGCCGTCGTGCGGGGCCGCCTGCTCGGCGGCGCGGATCACGTCGTCCGGTGAGGTGACCTTCGGCAGGCGCAGGCCCGCGAGGCCGGGCAGCGGGGCGATCGCCCGCAGGTCCGCGTCCGAGAGCGGCGTGCCGAGCGCGTTCACGCGCACGTGCAGGGCCGGTCCGGGGCCCGGCCTCGGGGCGGCGAGGAGCTCCGCGGTGGCCGCCCGCGCGTACTCCTTGCGGGCCGGGGCCACCGCGTCCTCCAGGTCGACCACCACCGCGTCCGCGCCCGCCACGAGCGCCTTCGCCACCACGTCGGGGCGGTCCCCGGGAACGTACAGCCAGGTCAGCGGGATCGGTCTCACAGTGCGCCCTCCTTGCGGAGCGAGGTGATCTCCGGGCCGGTGAGGCCCAGCTCGGTGAGGATCGCGTCCGTGTCGGCGCCGTGCGGGCGGCCCGCCCAGCGGATCGCGCCGGGGGTCTCGCTGAGGCGGAAGAGGACGTTCTGCATCCGCAGGGTGCCGAGCTCCGGGTCGTCGACGGCGGTGATGGTGTTCAGGGCCGCGTACTGGGGATCGGTCATGACGTCGCGTACGTCCTGAATGGGCGCGACCGCCGCCTCCGCCTTCTCGAACGCCTCGATCACCTCGGTGCGGGTGCGGCGCGCGATCCACGCGCCGACCGCCTCGTCGAGGACGTCCGCGTGGGCGGCGCGCCCGGTGCCGGAGCCGAACCACGGCTCGCGGGCCAGGTCGGGGCGGCCCACCAGGCGCAGCACGCGCTCCGCGACGGACTGGGCGGAGGTGGAGACCGCGACCCACTCGCCGTCCGCCGTGCGGTAGGTGTTGCGGGGCGCGTTGTTCGCGGAGCGGTTGCCGGTGCGCGGCTGTACGTGGCCGAGCTGGTCGTACCAGAGCGGCTGCGGGCCGAGCACCGTGAGGATCGGCTCGATGATCGCCATGTCGACGACCTGGCCCCGGCCCGTGCTCGCGCGCGCCGCGAGGGCCGTCATCACCGCGTACGCCGTGGCCAGGCCCGCGATGGAGTCCGCCAGGCCGAACGGCGGGAGCGTCGGCGGCCCGTCCGGTTCGCCGGTGGCGGCGGCGAAGCCGCTCATCGCCTCCGCGAGGGTGCCGAATCCGGGGCGGCGCGCGTACGGACCGAACTGGCCGAAGCCCGTGACGCGGGCGAGCACGAGCCGCGGGTTCGCGGCGCTCAGCTCCTCCCAGCCGAGGTCCCACTTCTCCAGGGTGCCGGGGCGGAAGTTCTCGACGATCACGTCCGCGTCGGCGGCGAGGCGGAGGAGGGTGGCGCGGCCGCCGGGGGTGGAGAGGTCCAGCGTCATCGTGCGTTTGTTGCGGCCGAGCAGCTTCCACCACAGGCCGACGCCGTCCTTGGCCGGGCCGTGGCCCCGGGACGGGTCCGGGCGTCTCGGGTGCTCGACCTTGACGACGTCCGCGCCGAAGTCACCGAGCAGGGTGGCGGCCAAGGGGCCCGCGAAGAGGGTCGCCAGGTCGAGGACGCGCAGGCCGGAAAGGGGAGTTGTGGGTGCCGGGGGCGTCATGCCGTGACACCCGCCTCGGCGTCGATCTCCTTGCGGTACGGCATGGAGGCCGCGGCGCCCGGACGCCGCACGGAGAGCGCGGACGCCGCCGAGGCCCAACTCAACGCCTCCGGAAGGGAGTTGCCCTCTCCGAGTGCCACCGCGAGTGCGCCCACGAACGTGTCGCCCGCGCCCGTCGTGTCCACCGCGGTGACCCGCCGCGCGGGCACCCGGACGGGGTCGGCGCCCCGGGCCGCGTACAGACTGCCCGCCGCGCCGAGCGTCACGACGACCTCCGGGACCTGGTCGAGGAGCGCGCGGGCCGCGTCCGCGGGGTCGGCGAGTCCGGTGAGCGCGGCGGCCTCGTGCTCGTTGGGGATCAACAGGTCGGTGGCGGCGAGGAGTTCGGGCGGCAGGGGCTGGGCGGGGGCCGGGGTGAGGATGGTGCGTACGCCGCTCGCGCGGGCGGACCGCGCGGCGGCGAGCACGCCTTCCAGGGGGATCTCCAGCTGGAGCAGCAGCGCCCCGGCGGAGGCGATCGCGGCCTCGTCGCCGGCGTCCACGGCCGTCAGCGCCGCGTTGGCGCCGGGGATGACGACGATCGCGTTGCCGCCGTCGTCGTCCACGACGATGTGGGCGGTGCCGCTCGGGCCCTCGACGGTGCGCAGCAGGTCGGTGTCCACGCCCGAGTGGTCGAGCGCGGACCGCAGTCGGTCGCCGAAGGCGTCGGTGCCGACCGCGCCGATCATCGAGACGGTGGCGCCCGCGCGGGCCGCGGCGACGGCCTGGTTGGCGCCCTTGCCGCCGGGGAGGGTGCGGAACTCGCGGCCGGTGACGGTCTCCCCGCGCTGCGGGGCCTTCGCCACGTACGCGACGAGGTCCATGTTGATGCTGCCGAGGACGGCGATGTGGGGGCGGGTCATGGGCGGGGTGCCTCCTGGGGGGCGGGTTCGGCTGTCAGGCGTGCGGTGAGGTCGGCGAGGGCGTCGAAGCCGGTGCCGTGGAAGCCGCCGACGGAAGTGGCGAGGCGGTTCTTGAGCGGGGCCGTCCAGCGGTCCGGGAGCGCTTCCGGGTGGCCGGACAGCAGGCCCGCGACCGAGCCCGCCGTCGCGCCGGTGGAGTCCGTGTCCCAGCCGCCGGAGACCACGCGCGTGATGGAGGCGGTGAAGTCGCCGTCGGCGTGCGTGAGGGCCGCGGCGAGCAGGGCCGCGTTGGGGACCACGTGGACCCAGTGGTAGCTGCCGTACGTCGCGTGCAGGTGGTCCACGACCTCGTCGAAGTCCGCGTGTTTCCCGGCGAGTTGGACGCCGTGGCGGACCGCCTTCGCCAGGCGGGAGTCCTCGGGGACGACGGTGAGGCCCGCCGCCAGGCTCTCGTGGACGTCGGCGGTGCCGGACGCCGCCCGCGCGATCGTCGCCGCCGCGAACATCGCCCCGTACACGCCGTTCCCCGTGTGGGTGAGGCACGCGTCCCGGTACGCCTGCTCGGCTGCCGCCGCCGGGTCGCCCGGGTTCGTCCAGCCGTGCACGTCCGCGCGGATCAGGGCGCCGATCCACTCGCGGAACGGGTTGTGGTGGCGGGCCGTGCGGGGTGGGGGGATGCCGTTGAGGAGGTTGCGGTACGCGACGCGTTCCGCCGTGAACGTTCTCGCCGCGGGGAGTTCGTCCAGCCAGGTCGTGGCCACGTCGTGCGTCGTGAAGTTCCTGCCGTGGCGTTGCAGGAGGAGCAGGTTCAGGAGCGGGTAGTTGAGGTCGTCGTCCTCCGGCATGCCGTTGATGTTCTCGGCCAGGGAGGTGTGCGCGGAGCGCTTGTTCCAGGGGTACGTTTCCCTCAGGCCGGGTGGGACTCCTCTTGCCGTGAACCACGTGTGCAGGGGCCAGTTGCCGGTGGACTGCGCCAGGGCGCGGATGCCTGCGAGGGGGAGTTTCTCGACTGGTTTGCCCAGGAGGCAGCCTGATGCTCGGCCCAGCCAGGCTGCGTGGACGCGGGTGCGGTGGGTGGCCCTGCCGGGAGGCTCCCCAAGCCCGCCCCTTCCCGAGACCGGGGGGCCTGAACGGCCTCGTCCTCAATCGCCGGACGGGCTTCGTTGGTTCCTCCAGTTCCGTCAAGAGTTGCTCCGCCAGGGCTCGTAGCTCTGGTGATGCCTGGTGTGGGGAGGCGCCCGACTTTGGTGGGGTGGGGCAGCCGCCCGCCGCAAGCCAGCGGGCGCGTACCGAGCTGACGTCTCGGCCCTCCTCCTCCGCCTGGCGGAGTTCGTGCGGGAGGAGGTCCTCGGGCTGGAGCCAGGTCAGGCGGATCATGGGGCGTCGCCCGTCAGGGCCTTGAACGCCGTCTCGTGGGTACGGCGGCGGGCCCGGTCCTTGGTGAAGATCTCCTGGGTGACCTGCGCCAGGGTGGTGGCGGGGGCGTGCAGGTCCAGGCGGCTGGCCTCGGCGACGGTCGCCGACCAGTCCTGGGGGACGGCGGACGCGCCGTGCAGGGCGCCCGCCAGCGCGCCGCTCATCGTGGCGATCGAGTCGCAGTCACGGCCGTAGTTCACCGAGCCAAGGACCGCCTGGCGGTAGTCGCCGTCGGCGATCAGCAGCATCGCGAGGGCGACGGGGAGTTCCTCGATCGCGTGCAGGCGCGAGGGGCGGCGGGCGCCGAGGGACGGGGCGCGGTAGTCGGGGCCGACCGTGTCGAAGGGGGTGACGGCTGTGCGGAGGGGGCCCAGGGCCGACTCGAACTCGTCGTGGGCGGACGCCACTTCGGCCACCGTCTCGATCGCCGCGCGGGTGCCGTCCTTCGCCAGGGACAGGCAGGTGTCGACGACGGACGCGGGCGTCGCGTCGGGGGCGCAGGCCGCCGCCACGGCCGCCGCGAACACTCCCGCCGCCTCGCGGCCGTACGACGACTGGTGCGCGCCCGCGACGTCCAGGGCCTCCGCGTACGCGCCCGCCGGGTTCGCCGCGTTGACCAGGCCGACCGGCGCCATGTACATGGCCGCGCCGCAGTTGACGATGTTGCCGGTGCCCGCCTCGCGCGGGTCGACGTGGCCGTAGTGGAGGCGGGTCACGAGCCACTTCTCGGCGAGGAAGAGGCGTTGGAGGGGGAGGGCCTCGGCTTCGAGTTCCGGGATCCAGCGTGGCGTGGTGATCAGGTCGGGGACCAGGTGGTCGGCCACCGCGTACGCGTCGAGGTGGTCGCGGACGGTGGCGTACACGCGGACGAGTGCGTGGGTCATCAAGGTGTCGTCGGTGATGTGGCCGTCGCCCTTGTGGTACGGGGCGATGGGGCGGGCCGTGCGCCAGTCGTCCCCGTGCCAGGGGCCGACGATTCCCCGCACACGGCCGCCGTGGCGCTCCGCGATCTGCTCGGGGGAGCAGCCCTCGACGGGGCCGCCGAGCGCGTCACCGACCGCCGCTCCCACCAGACTGCCCGTGATGCGGTCCGTGAGGGTCGGGACGGTTCTCCGCGGCGTGGGTGTCGGTGTCTGTGTCGGGTCCAGTGGTGGCATGCCTCAAGTCCTCCTCTGGGGTGGGTGGTTCGGCGTGTGCCGCCCGTGCCAGGTGTCCGGCCAGTTCCACCAGGTCCGTGCCCGCGAGGCGCGGCAGGGCGCAGCCGGAGAGCGCCCGGCAGGTCTCGCGCCAGGTGTACGGGATGGCGGTGGCCGTGGCCAGGGCTCCGGTGAGCGCTCCGGCCAGCGCGGGCGCGGAGTCCGCGACGCGGGACAGGCAGGCGGCGGCCGGTACGGCCTCGCGGACGCGGCCGCGCGAGGCGACGGCCAGGGCCAGGGCGACCGGGACGGTCTCGGCGGCGGCGATGCCGTAGCTGTAGACGTGGTCGACGATCTGGTGCTCCAGGAGCGGGATCAGCGCGAACACGCCGTCCGGGCCCCGGGCCAGGTCGTGGGCCAGCGCGAGCGCGTGGCGGGCGTTGCGGCCGATCTCCGTGTGCTCGGGGAGCTGGTCGAGGGCAGCGGCCACCGCGTCCTCGGGCGTCGCGCCCGCGAGGGCGACCGCGATCGCCGCGGCCATCGCGCGGGCGCCGTGCACGCCGTCGCCGTCCTGGGTGTAGCGCGCGTCGAACTCGGCCAGGTCGGCGGCCTGTTCGGGGGCGCCCGGGTGGACCAGGGCGAGCACGCAGGCGCGTACGCAGGCGGCGTCGTCGAAGAAGTGCGGGTTGTCGTGGCCGGTGGCGGGTGGGCGCAGGCCGGTGGCGAGGTTGCCCAGGCCCGCGCGGACGGAGATGCGGGCGCGCAGGGGGAGGAGGGCGGACTCCACTTCGGGCGCGGCCGCCGCTGCGGCGGCCACCTCGCCGGCCAGGGAGTTCCAGGCGAGGGCGAGGGTGGCCCGGGTGCGGCGGTCTCTGCCGAGGGTTCGGTCCAGGGTGCCGTCCGTCGCCTTCAGTACGGATTCGGCGGTGAAGGCTGCCCATTCGGCGTCGTCGGAGGGGCCCAGGCGGAGGGGTTCCGGGGGCTGGTTCAGGGCGATGGGGACCGGGAGGGTGGTGGTGGCGTTGTGCTCGGCGAAGGTGTCCAGTTCTCGGGTGAGGCGGCGGGTCCAGGTGGGCATGCGGGCCGCTCTGTGCCGTGCGGCAGGCCAGCCCGCGGCGTCGCCTGCGGCCAGGCCCAGGAGGAGGCCCTCGATCCGGCTTGTGGTGGGGGTGGGGTGGGCCCGGCCGGGGGCTCCCCAGTCCCGCCCCTTCCCGTAACCAAACCCGGCGCCGGGGGCTGTGCCCACCCGTCCCGCCCTGCGGGACGATTGCCCACAGCGGGAACAGCGGGAACAGCGGGAACCGCAGGGATGGAAAAGTCCGCCGGAACTGCCGGAACCGCAGGCGTCGCCGTCGTATGGCCGCTCATCGCGGCTCCCCTTCCGACGTCAGCAGCTCCGCCACGTCCAGTACGTGATGCCCCCGCATCGACGGCAGGCACGTGCCCCGGGCCGGGCCGATCGCCGCGGACCACTCCTCGGGGATCGCCCTCGCGCCGCAGGTCGCGCCCGCCAAGGAGCCCGCGACCGCCGCGGTGGTGTCCGCGTCGCGGCCCATGTTCACCGCCGTGAGGACCGCCGTCGCGAAGTCGCCGCAGGCGGCCGCGTACGCGCCGAAGGCCAGGCCCACCGCCTCGGGCGCCAGGTCCGTCCAGGGGTAGCCGCCGATGACGACCGCCGAGCGGACCGCGCGTTCGCCGCGGTGCGCGGCGGCCACCGCGCGGCGCAGCGAGCGGGACGTCCAGCTGTCGGCGGGGATGACGGCGAGCGCGGCCGTGACCACGGACTCCACCGGCGCGCCCGCCATCGCCGCCGCGACGCCCGCCGCCACCGCCTGCCCGCCGTAGATGCCCTCGCCCTCGTGGCTGACCGTGCCGTCGATGGCGACCAGGCGGGCCGCTTCCTCGGGGGCGCCCGCGGCGAACACCCCGAAGGGGGCGGCGCGCATGGCGAGGCCGTCGCTCCAGGCGTGCCGGTGCTGGGCGGAGATGGGCGCCGCGAGGCCCCGGCGCAGGTTCTCCAGGGTGCCGCGTTCGCTGAACCCGGCGCCGCGGAACGGGCCTTCGTCCAGGTCGGCGATCCACTGGTGCCAGGCCGCCTCGACGTGCGCGACGGTGAGCGCGGAGCCGTGCCGGGCGAGCAGCAGGCCGGAGAAGATCGCGTACTCCGTGTCGTCCGTGCCCGACGGATGCTCGGCCACGTACCCCGTGATGCGGCCCCAGCGGCGGCGGATCTCGGAGGGTTTCATGTTCTCCGCGGGCGCGCCGAGCGCGTCGCCGACGGCGAGTCCGAGCATCGCCCCGCGGGCCCGCTCGCGAAGGCCGTCGGCGTCACCGGGCGCCGGGACCGAGGGAACACATGCGACGGATGCCATGCCGTGCCTCCCTTCACGCCGACTGCCGGGTTGCAGTGCGTTGGTGCATCCCTGCCACGCGACGGCACTCATGTGAGCATCCGTGCGCTCAGCGTCACCCCTTCGGCATCTCGGCGGGGCCCGGGGTGAGGGCTCGCAGAGGTGCGTTTTCGCAGGTAAGTACGGCCTTCCTTGCTGGCGGGAGCGATTTTTCGCGCGTACTTTCGATGTTGTCCGAGGGGGAGGGACCGGGGCGCGAGCCCTGTCCGCGGGTGACGTGTGCCCCCATCCGTGAGCAAGAGGAGAAATGGGCCGTCATGGCGATCATCGAGACCGAGGCCCCGCTGCACGAGGCGCACCGGGACAACCACACCCACCGCGATGTGAACGGCGGCTGGCTGCGTCCCGCCGTCTTCGGCGCCATGGACGGCCTCGTGTCCAACCTCGCCCTGATGACGGGTGTCGCGGGCGGGGCGGTGTCGCGGGAGACCATCGTCATCACCGGCCTCGCGGGGCTCGCGGCCGGCGCCTTCTCCATGGCCGCCGGCGAGTACACCTCGGTGGCCTCGCAGCGCGAGCTCGTCGAGGCCGAACTCGACGTGGAGCGCCGGGAGTTGCGCAAGCACCCCAAGGACGAGGAGGAGGAGCTGGCCGCGCTGTACGTGTCGCGCGGTGTCGAGGCGGGGCTGGCGCGCGAGGTCGCCCGGCAGTTGTCCCGGGATCCCGAGCAGGCCCTGGAGATCCACGCCCGCGAGGAGCTCGGCATCGACCCGGGCGACCTGCCCTCGCCGCTGGTCGCCGCGGTGTCCTCCTTCGGCGCCTTCGCGCTCGGCGCCCTGCTGCCCGTACTGCCGTATCTGCTCGGCGCGAGCGCCCTGTGGCCCGCGCTGCTGCTCGCGCTCATCGGGCTCTTCGCGTGCGGTGCGGTCGTGGCGAAGGTGACCGCGCGTTCCTGGTGGTTCAGCGGGCTGCGGCAATTGGCGCTGGGCGGCGCGGCGGCGGGTGTGACGTACGCCCTGGGCAGCCTGTTCGGGACGGCCGTAGGATAAGGCTTTGCAGGTGTATGCAGAATTCTGCATAAGTAGTCGTTACCGTGCGGTTTCGATTCCTTGACCGCTGGGCATGAGCCGTAAGCGCTGCGGGCAATGAGGCTCCTGGCGCTCCGGGCCCGCGGCCATCGATCTGTCCGCTCCGGCCCCTTCCCGCCGCTCTTCACCCCCCAGAGCGCCGTCCACATGTTGGAATGAAGTATCCGCTTTTCGAGAAGCGGGCCATCATGTAACCTGCACGAAATTTCGCCAGGGCCAACGTCGTCCCTATCGCCGCTCGCGCCCCCGGAGCCCCAGAAGCCCGGGAGGTTGCCCCCATCACGACGACGGGAGTGCCGATGCGTTCCGACGCCTGGTCGCCCATGGATGGCCGCCCCGCCCCGCAGGGGATGTACGACCCCCGTAACGAGCACGACGCCTGTGGCGTCGGGTTCGTGGCCACCCTCACCGGTGAGGCGAGCCATGAGCTCGTCGAGCAGGCGCTGACCGTACTGCGCAATCTCGAACACCGTGGTGCCACCGGATCCGAGCCCGACTCCGGTGACGGCGCCGGAATCCTGCTCCAGGTCCCGGACGCGTTCCTGCGCGAAGCGACCGGTTTCGGCCTCCCCGCGGCGGGTGAGTACGCCGTCGGCATCGCCTTCCTGCCGCAGGACACGGCCGACGAAGCCGTCTCGAAGATTGAGACGATCGCGGCCGAAGAGGGCCTCACCGTGCTCGGCTGGCGCGATGTGCCCGTCGCCCCGACGCTGCTCGGCGCCAGCGCCCGCTCGACGATGCCCGTCTTCCGCCAGCTCTTCGTGTCGGACGGCGCGAGCAGCGGGCTCGCCCTGGACCGCAAGGCGTTCGTGCTGCGCAAGCGCGCCGAGCACGAGGCGGCCACGTACTTCCCGTCGCTTTCGGCCCGCACGATCGTCTACAAGGGCATGCTGACCACCGGCCAGCTCGAGCCCTTCTTCCCGGACCTGTCCGACCGCCGCTTCGCCACGGCCATCGCGCTCGTCCACTCGCGCTTCTCCACCAACACGTTCCCGAGCTGGCCGCTCGCGCACCCGTACCGCTTCGTCGCGCACAACGGCGAGATCAACACGGTCAAGGGCAACCGCAACTGGATGCGGGCCCGGGAGTCGCAGCTCGTCTCGGACCTGTTCGGCGGTGCCGACGGCCGCGAGAAGCTGGAGCGGATCTTCCCGGTCTGTACGCCGGACGCCTCCGACTCGGCGTCCTTCGACGAGGTGCTCGAACTCCTGCACCTGGGCGGCCGCTCGCTGCCCCACTCGGTCCTGATGATGATCCCGGAGGCATGGGAGAACCACGCCTCCATGGACTCCGCCCGGCGCGCCTTCTACCAGTTCCACGCCACGATGATGGAGCCCTGGGACGGCCCGGCCTGCGTCACCTTCACCGACGGCACCCAGGTCGGCGCGGTCCTCGACCGCAACGGCCTGCGCCCGGGCCGCTACTGGGTCACCGACGACGGCCTGGTCGTCCTCGGCTCCGAGGTCGGCGTGCTCGACATCGACCCGGCCAAGGTCGTCCGCAAGGGCCGCCTGCAGCCCGGCCGGATGTTCCTCGTCGACACCGCCGAGCACCGCATCGTCGAGGACGACGAGATCAAGGCCGCCCTCGCCGCCGAGAAGCCGTACGAGGACTGGCTGGAAGCCGGCGAGATCGAGCTCTCCGACCTGCCCGAGCGCGAGCACATCGTGCACACGCACGCCTCCGTCACCCGCCGCCAGCAGACCTTCGGCTACACCGAGGAGGAGCTGCGCATCCTGCTCGCGCCGATGGCCAAGGCCGGCGCGGAGCCGATCGGCTCGATGGGCACGGACACCCCGATCGCCGCGCTCTCCGAGCGCCCCCGGCTGATCTTCGACTACTTCACGCAGCTCTTCGCGCAGGTCACCAACCCTCCGCTGGACGCGATCCGTGAGGAGCTGGTGACGAGCCTGCGCTCCTCGCTGGGCCCGCAGGGCAACCTCCTGGAGCCGACCGCGGCCTCCTGCCGCAGCGTCACCCTGCCCTTCCCGGTGATCGACAACGACGAGCTGGCCAAGCTCATCCACATCAACGCCGACGGCGACATGCCGGGCATGAAGGCCGCTACGCTGTCCGGCCTCTACCGGGTCAGCGGCGGCGGCGACGCCCTCGCCGCCCGCATCGAGGAGATGTGCGCCGAGGCCGACGCCGCCATCGAGGCCGGCGCCCGCCTGATCGTGCTCTCCGACCGGCACTCCGACGCCGAGCACGCCCCGATCCCCTCCCTGCTGCTCACCGCGGCCGTCCACCACCACCTCATCCGTACGAAGCAGCGCACGCAGGTCGGCCTGCTCGTCGAGGCGGGCGACGTGCGCGAGGTGCACCATGTCGCGCTGCTCATCGGCTTCGGCGCGGCGGCCGTCAACCCGTACCTGGCGATGGAGTCGGTGGAGGACCTGGTCCGGGCGGGAACGTTCCTCCCGGGTATCGAGGCCGAGCAGGCCATCCGCAACCTCATCTACGCCCTCGGCAAGGGCGTGCTGAAGGTGATGTCCAAGATGGGCATCTCCACGGTCGCCTCCTATCGCGGCGCGCAGGTCTTCGAGGCCGTCGGCCTGGAGGAGTCCTTCGTCGAGAAGTACTTCAACGGCACCACGTCCAAGATCGGCGGCGTCGGCATCGACGTCATCGCCAAGGAGGTCGCCGCCCGGCACGCCAAGGCATACCCGGCCTCCGGCGTCCCCTCCGCGCACCGCGCCCTGGACATAGGGGGCGAGTACCAGTGGCGCCGCGAGGGCGAGCCGCACCTGTTCGACCCCGAGACGGTCTTCCGCCTCCAGCACTCCACGCGTTCGGGCCGCTACGACGTCTTCAAGCAGTACACGGACCGCGTGAACGAGCAGTCCGAGCGCCTCATGACGCTGCGCGGCCTGTTCGGCTTCAAGAGCGGCATCGAGGGCCGGGAGCCGATCTCCATCGACGAGGTCGAGCCCGCCTCCGAGATCGTCAAGCGCTTCTCCACCGGCGCCATGTCGTACGGCTCCATCTCCAAGGAGGCGCACGAGACCCTCGCCATCGCCATGAACCAGCTGGGCGGCAAGTCCAACACCGGTGAGGGCGGCGAGGACGCGGACCGTCTCTACGACCCGGCGCGCCGCTCGTCCATCAAGCAGGTCGCGTCCGGCCGCTTCGGCGTCACCTCCGAGTACCTGGTCAACGCCGACGACATCCAGATCAAGATGGCCCAGGGCGCCAAGCCCGGCGAGGGCGGCCAGCTGCCGGGCCACAAGGTCTACCCGTGGGTCGCCAAGACCCGGCACTCCACGCCCGGCGTGGGCCTGATCTCGCCGCCGCCGCACCACGACATCTACTCCATCGAGGACCTCGCCCAGCTCATCCACGACCTGAAGAACGCGAACCCGCAGGCGCGGATCCACGTGAAGCTGGTCTCCGAGGTCGGCGTCGGCACCGTCGCCGCGGGTGTCTCCAAGGCGCACGCGGACGTGGTGCTCATCTCCGGCCACGACGGCGGCACCGGCGCCTCGCCGCTCACGTCCCTGAAGCACGCGGGCGGCCCCTGGGAGCTCGGCCTCGCCGAGACCCAGCAGACCCTGCTGCTCAACGGCCTGCGCGACCGCATCGTCGTGCAGACCGACGGCCAGCTGAAGACCGGCCGTGACGTGGTCATCGCCGCGCTGCTCGGCGCCGAGGAGTTCGGCTTCGCGACCGCGCCGCTCGTCGTGTCGGGCTGCGTGATGATGCGCGTCTGCCATCTGGACACCTGCCCGGTCGGCATCGCCACGCAGAACCCCACGCTGCGTGACCGCTTCAACGGCAAGGCCGAGTACGTCGTCAACTTCTTCCAGTTCATCGCCGAAGAGGTCCGCGAGCTCCTCGCCGAGCTGGGCTTCCGCTCCATCGAGGAGGCCGTCGGCCACGCCGAACTCCTCGACACCGAGCGGGCCGTGAACCACTGGAAGGCCCAGGGCCTCGACCTCCAGCCGCTGTTCCACGTCCCGGATCTGCCCGGCGGCGCCGTGCGCCACCAGCTCGTCCCGCAGGACCACGGCCTGGCGAAGGCCCTCGACAACGAGCTGATCAAGCTCGCGGCGGACGCACTCGCGGCGGACTCCCAGGAGGACGCCCAGCCGGTCCGCGCCCAGGTCGCGATCCGCAACATCAACCGCACGGTCGGCACCATGCTCGGCCACGAGGTGACGAAGAAGTTCGGCGGCGCGGGCCTGCCCGACGACACCATCGACATCACCTTCACCGGCTCCGCGGGCCAGTCCTTCGGCGCCTTCGTGCCGCGCGGCGTCACGCTGCGCCTCGAAGGCGACGCCAACGACTACGTCGGCAAGGGCCTGTCCGGCGGCCGCGTCGTGGTCCGCCCGGACCGGGGCGCCGACCACCTCGCCGAGTACTCCACCATCGCGGGCAACACCATCGCGTACGGCGCCACCGGCGGCGAGCTGTTCCTGCGCGGCCGCACCGGCGAACGGTTCTGCGTGCGCAACTCCGGCGCGCTCGTGGTGTCCGAGGGCGTGGGCGACCACGGCTGCGAGTACATGACCGGCGGCCACGCGGTCGTCCTCGGCGAGACCGGCCGCAACTTCGCGGCGGGCATGTCGGGCGGCATCGCGTACGTCATCGACCTGGACCGCGACAACGTCAACGCCGGGAACCAGGCGGCCGTGGAGCCCCTCGACGACACGGACAAGCAGTGGCTGCACGACGTCGTGCGCCGCCACCAGGAGGAGACGGGCTCGACCGTCGCAGAGAAGCTGCTCGCGGACTGGGACACGTCCGTGACCCGCTTCAGCAGGATCATCCCCAGCACGTACAAGGCAGTGCTCGCCGCCAAGGACGCCGCCGAGCGAGCCGGACTCTCCGAGTCCGAGATCACCGAGAAGATGATGGAGGCGGCGACCAATGGCTGATCCCAAGGGCTTCCTGAACCACGGCCGCGAGGTCGCCGAGACCCGCCCGGTCGGCGAGCGGGTGCGGGACTGGAACGAGGTCTACGTCCCCGGCTCGCTCCTGCCGATCATCTCCAAGCAGGCATCGCGCTGCATGGACTGCGGCATCCCGTTCTGCCACAACGGCTGTCCGCTCGGGAACCTCATCCCCGAGTGGAACGACTACGCCTACCGCGAGGACTGGTCGGCGGCGCAGGAGCGCCTGCACGCCACGAACAACTTCCCGGAGTTCACCGGACGCCTCTGCCCCGCCCCCTGCGAGGCGGCCTGCGTCCTCGGCATCAACCAGCCCGCCGTCACCATCAAGAACGTCGAGGTCTCCATCATCGACAAGGCGTGGGAGACCGGTGACGTGGCGCCGCAGGCGCCCGAGCGGCTGTCCGGCAAGACGGTCGCCGTGATCGGCTCCGGCCCGGCGGGCCTCGCCGCCGCCCAGCAGCTCACCCGCGCCGGGCACACCGTCGCCGTCTACGAGCGCGCCGACCGCATCGGCGGCCTGCTGCGCTACGGCATACCCGAGTTCAAGATGGAGAAGCGGCACATCAACCGCCGCATCGAGCAGATGCGCGCGGAGGGCACCAAGTTCCGCACCGGCGTGGAGATCGGCCGCGACATCGACGCGGCGAAGCTGCGCAAGCGGTACGACGCCGTGGTCATCGCGGCCGGCGCCACCACCGCCCGCGACCTGCCCGTCCCGGGCCGCGAACTCAAGGGCGTCTACCAGGCGATGGAGTACCTGCCGCTCGCCAACAAGGTGCAGGAGGGCGACTACGTCACCACGCCCGTCTCCGCCGAGGGCAAGCACGTCGTCGTCATCGGCGGCGGCGACACCGGCGCGGACTGCGTCGGCACGGCCCACCGGCAGGGCGCGGCCTCCGTCACCCAGCTGGAGATCATGCCCCGGCCGGGCGAGGAGCGGGCCCCGGGCCAGCCCTGGCCGACCTTCCCCATGCTCTACAAGGTCACCTCGGCCCACGAGGAGGGCGGCGAGCGCGTCTACTCCGTCTCGACGACGCACTTCGAGGGCGACGAGGAGGGGAACGTGCAGTTCCTGCACCTCGTCGAGGTCGAGTTCGTGGACGGCAAGCTCACGCAGAAGCCCGGCACGGAGCGGAAGATCCCCGCCCAGCTGGTGACCCTCGCCATGGGCTTCACCGGCACCGACCGTGAGAACGGCCTGGTGGAGCAGTTCGGGCTCGACCTCGACGCGCGCGGCAACGTCGCCCGTGACGGCGAGTTCCAGACCAACGTCCCCGGTGTCTTCGTCGCCGGTGACGCGGGCCGCGGGCAGTCGCTCATCGTGTGGGCGATCGCCGAGGGGCGCTCGGCCGCGCGGGGCGTGGACCGGTTCCTCACCGGTGCGAGTGATCTTCCCGCGCCCATTCGCCCGACCGACCGGGCGCTTACGGTGTAGTCCGTACGGCCCCTCATACGTCCCGTACAACGGCGTACGGAACTGGCGCGACGCCTGCCTTGTCCCCGACCGGACACTGGGTGGGCGTCGCGTTTTGCGTGCCGGGGACCGACCGGGCAGCACGACATTGCATCTGACGCAACGCCGATTGCACCCCGTAGCGCAGCACGCAACGGTGATTACGGTTCGGCCGCTTCGCCCTAAGGGTCTAGACCGCCCACACTCTGTGTGACCAGAATCGCTCTCACCAAAGGAACCTGAAGGGGGCCGGCATGAAGCGACGTGTCATCGCGGCGGGTTGTATCGCCTTGACGCTCGGTCTGACCGCAACCGCGTGCGGCGATGACGGCGGCGACAGCGGCGACAACGGCGGCAAGGTCGACGGCAAGGGCAAGACGCTCACCGTGTGGATCATGGAGGGCACCAACCCCGACCCCCGCCCCTTCTTCAAGGAGGTCGGCGCGGCCTTCGAGAAGAAGACCGGCGCCAAGATCAAGGTCGAGTACCAGCAGTGGGCCACCGCCCAGAAGAAGTTCACGACGGCCATCGAGGGCGGCGAGGACCAGGTCCCGGACGTCGCGGAGGTCGGCACGACCTGGGTGCCGCAGTTCGCGGAGACCGAAGCGCTCGTCGACGTGACGGACGACGTGAAGAAGGCGGGGCTCAACAACGACCTCGTCGAGGGCCTGAAGGACGCCGGCACGCTGGACGGCAAGCAGTACGGCATGCCGTGGTACGCGGGCGTACGGTCCATCGTCTACCGCAAGGACATCTTCGAGAAGCACAACCTGAAGCCGCCGACGACCTGGAAGGAGCTCCAGGCCACGGCGAAGACGCTGAAGGACAAGGAGCCGGGCCTCATCCCGTTCCCGGTGGCGGGCGGCGCGGAGATGTTCGCGACCCCCTTCATCTGGGGCGCGGGCGGTGAGCTGGCCACCCAGGACGGCGACCAGTGGAAGTCGGCCATCAACTCGCCCGAGGCGATCAAGGGCATCGAGTTCTACACCGGCCTCGCCACCAAGGACAAGGTCTCCCCGGCCAAGGTGAACACCTGGACCGAGAAGGAGGTCGGCGACGCCTGGAACAAGAGCCAGATCGCCATGGCGATCGGCGGCAACTGGACCCCGAAGGCCATCACCGACGCGAACCCCAAGCTCAAGGGCAAGCTCGGCGCCGTGCCGATCCCGGGCGAGAACGGCGGGATGAGCAAGTCCTTCCTCGGCGGCTCCTACCTGTCCACGTTCAACACGGACAAGAAGGAACTCGGCTGGGAGCTGGTCAAGATGATGACCACCGGTGAGTTCGCCACGAAGTGGGCCAAGCAGACCAACTACTTCCCCGGCCAGAACTCCGAGCTGAAGAAGATCGAGGGCCAGAAGGACCCGCTGGTCGAGCCGTTCGCGAAGCAGATGATCGAGGCCGGCGCCACGGTGCCGAAGACCAAGGCGTACGGCGAGATCCAGGCGTCGAAGGTCATCCCCGGCATGGTCCAGTCGATCCTCACCGGCAAGTCGTCCGTGAAGGACGCCGCGGACAAGGCGGCGAAGGACATGGACGAGATCTTCGCCAAGGACAAGTAAGCAAACAGGGACGAGTACATCCGTGACTGTGCTCATCCGGGGGGCAACCCCCCGACCCCCGGCCGGACATACAGGTCGGAGAGGGCCCGGCACAGACGGCACGAGGTGAAACTGAGTGAAAGACATGCTCGTCGGCGACGGCTCGAAGGCCGGTTCCTCCGGCTCTTCGAGCCTTCGCTCCCGCCCGTCCGACGACGGCGACGCCGCGCGCCGCCGCAAGAGAAGGACCACGCTCACCCGCCCCTGGCTCCTGCTCGCGCCTTCGCTGATCGTGCTCGCCGGTCTGCTGTTGTGGCCGCTGATCCAGGTCGGCAAGCTGTCGCTGCAGGACTACAAGGTCAAGTTCGGCGGCGGCGAGGCCACCTTCACCGGCTTCGACCACTACAAGGACCTGCTGACCGGCGAACTGCTGTGGAAGACGGTCCTGCCGAACACCGTGTTCTTCGCGTTCGCCTGCGTCGGCCTGACCGTCGCCCTCGGCACGGCCGTGGCGCTGCTCCTCAACCGCCTCGGCCCGACGTGGAAGCTGATCTGCTCCGTGTCGATCCTGGCCGCGTGGGCGATGCCCGCGGTGACCGGGACGTACGTATGGATCTGGCTGTTCTCGCCGGAGGACGGCATGTTCAGCCAACTCGCCGACTCCATGGGCCTGATCGACGCCGAGACCACCAACTGGTTCACCGAGCGGCTGCCGTTCTACGCCATCGCCACGATCAACGTCGTGCACCACGGCTTCCCGTTCGTGGCGATCACCGTCCTCGCGGGGCTCCTGACGATTCCGAAGGAGCTGTACGAGGCCGGGGAGATCGACGGCGCCAACGCCTGGCAGCGGTTCTGGCAGATCACCGTGCCGACCATCAAGCCCGTCTTCCTGGTGGTGACCATCCTCTCCACCATCTGGGACTTCAAGGTCTTCACGCAGGTCTTCCTGATGCCGGGAGGCGCGGGCGAGAACCCGGACGTCTACAACCTCGGTGTGTACTCGTACATCGAGGCGTTCGCCAAGAACGACTACGGCGCGGGCGCCGCGGCCGCCGTCCTGCTGACGTTGCTGCTGCTCGCGATCACCGTCATCTACATCCGGACACTGTTCCGGCAGGGGGAGGAGGACCTGTGAGCGCCCGACGCAGTAACTCGCTCGCCGCCCGCATCGGCCTGCCGCTCTCGGTGGCCGCGCTGCTCGTCTTCACGCTCTTCCCCGTCTACTGGATGGTCTCCACCGCGCTCGACCCGAAGGCGCTCACGCGCGGCTCGGACCTGCTGCCGAGCGGCATCAGCTTCGAGCACTTCGACTTCGTCTTCGACCGCGGCAACTTCGGCCAGTACCTGCTGAATTCGGCGATCGTCGGGATCGTGACCATCCTGGCGGCGGCGCTGCTCTCGCTGTTCGCGGCGATCGCGGTGGCCCGCTTCAAGTTCAAGTTCCGCACCTCCGTACTGATCATGATCCTGGTCGTGCAGATGGTGCCGCTGGAGGCGCTCGTCATCCCGCTGTTCATCCAGATGCGGGACTACGAGATGCTCAACTCGCTGCTCGGCCTGTCGATCGTCTACATCGCCCTGTCGCTGCCGTTCGCGATCTGGACGCTGCGCGGGTTCGTCGCGGCGGTGCCCAAGGAGGTCGAGGAGGCGGCGTACATCGACGGGGCGTCCTGGTTCCGGATGTTCCGGTCGGTGCTGCTTCCGCTGGTCGGTCCGGGCCTCGTGGCCACCTCGATCTTCGCCTTCATCACGGCGTGGAACGAGTTCGTGTTCGCGTACACCTTCATGAAGGGCAACGACAAGTACACGGCGGCGGTGGGCATCTTCCAGTTCTTCGGGGAGAACACCACGTCCTGGGGGCCCGTCATGGCCAGCTCCACGCTGGTCACGGTGCCCGTCATGCTCTTCTTCGTGATCGTGCACCGCAGGCTCGGCTCGGGTCTCGCGGCGGGAGCCGTCAAGGGCTGACGCGCGCGAGGGGGTGCGGGGACGTGTGCTGCGGCACACGCCCCCGCACCCCCTTCCGTTTGTGCTCCCTCTCCACGCCCGCACTATTGACTATTATTCAATTTCGCTCCACTCTCGGGACCTCGAAGACCGGCGCACCTCCGGGAGGTCCCGTGAGCACCGAAGCACTGGAGAAACTGACGACGGAGCTGGGGGCCAGGCCCCCGGAGTCCCTCACCCAACTCACGCCCGAGCAGCTCGCGTTGCTCACCGACGCGCTGCGCCGGGAGCGCGAGAGCCGGGCATCCGGCCTGAACCAGGCGGCCGAGGAGGCCCTGAAGCTGGTGCCCGCGCTGGCCCGCGGGCCCGTACGCCGGATTCTCTTCCGCTAGGGCCGGGGGCGAGGACAGCATGGACAAGCTGCGCGGCAGGGCCGAGACCCTGAAGACCGCCCGTCTCCTCGGCGTCGAGCCAGACGAGCTCGCGTTCCTGGAGGAACTGCCCGTCGAGGATGTACGCCGCTTCCGTACCGACTGCGTCGCGGTGCTGTACGACCGGGCGCCGGAGATGCTCGACCGGATCGCGTCCGCGACCAAGCTGGTGCCCGCCGGGGTGGCCGCCGCGATCTCCCAGAAGGCGCTGGGGCCGCGGCTCGCCGCCGCCGTCGCCGGGCGTCTCGAACCCGCCCGCGCCGCCGACATCATCGAGAAGCTGCCGGTGTCCTTCACGGCCGAGTCGTGCGGGCACCTCGACCCGCGGCGGATCAGCGGCATCGTCGACCGGCTCGACGAGAACCTCCTCGTCCGCATCGCCGTCGCCCTCGCCGAGCGCGAGGACCACGTCACCATGGGGCGGTTCGTCGGGCATCTGCGCGACGGGGCGCTGCGGCGGATCCTGCCGCAGGTCGCGGACGCGGTGGTGCTGCGCACCGGCTTCTTCGTCGACCTTCCCGAACGGCTCGGGCAGATCGTCGAGTTGATGGGCGAGGAGCGGCTGGCGTCGGTCATCGCCACCGCCGCGACGGAGGGGCTGTGGCCCGAGGCGCTGGCCGTCGCCGGGATGGTGACGGGGCGGCAGCGCGGGCGGATCGCGGCGCTGGCCGCCGCGCAGCCCGCCGAACGGCTCGACCCGCTCGTGGTGACCGTCGCCGAGCAGGGGCTCTGGGAGTCGCTGTTGCCGCTGGTCGCGCTGCTGGACGAGAGCGAACTGCGTACGGTGGCCGGGCTGCCGTCGCTGCGGGACCCCGGCGTGCTCGGCGGGGTCGTGCCCGCCGTCGTGGCCACGGGGCTCTGGGGCGAGTTCCTGCCCCTCGTGGAGGTGCTGCCCGAGGACTCGCGCCGGGTCGTCGCCGAGCGGGCCGCGGGCCTTTCCGACGCCGAACTCGACGCCCTCGTCCGCGAGGTCGGCAAGCGGGATCTCTGGGAGCTTGTGCTGCCTCTGGTGGAACTCATGGACGACAACGCGAAGGTCAGGATCTTCGCGCTGCCGGCCTTCGCGGACCGCCCGCCCGCGTAGGCCCCGCCCGCGGGGGCTCGGGCCGCCTGGGCCCCGCCCGCCTGGGCCCCGCCTGCCTGGGCCCCGCCCGCCTGGGCTCGGGCCGATCGCGCTGCGCGCTCGT
>NZ_AOPZ01000089.1 GCF_000414115.1 Streptomyces aurantiacus JA 4570 | reverse complement strand
CCGGCACTCCCGCCGCCGCGAGCCGCGCGGCCACGGCCCGCCCGCTGGCCACGGCGGCCAGGCAGCCGTACGCCCCGCACTTGCACAGCGCGGCGGCGCTCCCGGGGGCGCCGGGCACCCGTATGTGCCCGATGTCGCCCGCGCCGCCGTCGATGCCCCGGTAGACCGAGCCGTCGACGACGACGCCCGCGCCGATGCCGGTGGAGACCTTGACCAGCGCGAACGCCGAGCAGTCGGGGTAGTGGGCGCGCTGCTCGCCGTACGCCATCAGGTTCGCGTCGTTGTCGACGTACACCGGCACCGGGGCGGTGGCGCCCGTGTGCTCGGTGAAGGCGCGGCGGAGTCTGCCCCTTATGTCGTAGCCGTCCCAGCCGGGCATGATCGGCGGCTGCACCACGCGGCCGGTCTCGCTGTCGACCGGGCCCGGCACGGCGAGCCCGATGCCGCACACCGCGTCCGGGTCCCGGCCGCTCGCGCGCAGCAGCTCGCCGAACCCGGCGCCGAGCTCGTCCAGGACCTTGTCCGGGCCCTCGTCGACCCGCAGCGGCCAGCCGCGCTCGGCGACGACCTCGCCGGTGAGCGTGAGCAGGGCGGTGCGGGCGTGCCGGGTCTCCAGGTCGGCGGCGAGGACGACGGCGTGCGCGTCGTCGAACTCAAGGCGGACCGAGGGGCGGCCGCCGAGCGGGGACGCCACCGGGTTGCCGGAGCCCTCGCGCAGCCAGCCCGCGCGGAAGAGGCGGTCGAGGCGCTGGCCGACGGTGGCCCGGGACAGGCCGGTGACCTGTTGCAGGGCGCCGCGGGTCGTGGCGCGGCCGCTGCGGACCAGGTGGAGCAGGTCGCCCGCGCCGGCCCGGTCGGTCCCGCTTCGGCTCCCGTTCTTCATGCCCACTCCCCTTGCCTACCCCCACGCCCGCCGTACAGGCCCTTGTGCTCGTCAACTAGGCGTTACATATTGGGTTTTGCGTGTTAAGCAGACGTAACTCTATGGTGGATGGACCCAAACTGACAGGCTGTCGCAGCCGCCCCCGGTGAGCGGCCGACGGCCCCCGGGAGTGACGCGTGGACCGTACGACCACGACGAGGGCCGCGACCCGGCCCCCCGCCACCACCGCGGCCGGCGCCGCCCCCCGGCGCGCCACCGCCGCCACC
>NZ_AOPZ01000088.1 GCF_000414115.1 Streptomyces aurantiacus JA 4570 | reverse complement strand
CCCCGGGCGGCCCGGCCGGAGCGGCCGCCCCGGCACCGGCCGAACGAGCCGCGCGGGCGGGGCGGTCGAGGTCCGCCGTCGACGCCGACGGCGACCACTGCTCGCCCCGCTTGCCCGCGTCCATCGCCTCGTTGGCGAGCCGGTCCGCGTGCTTGTTCTGCTCGCGGGGGATCCACTCGTACGTCACCTGGGAGGCGGGGAAGACCCGCGCCGCCTCGGCCGCGAGCGGCTTCATGCCGGGGTGCTTGATCTTCCAGCGGCCCGACATCTGCTCGACGACCAGCTTGGAGTCCATGCGGACATGGACCTGTGCCGCCGGGTCCAGGGCGTGGGCCGCCTTGAGGCCCGCGACCAGGCCCTTGTACTCGGCGACGTTGTTCGTCGCGACACCGATGTACTCGGCCGCCTCCGCCAGGGTCTCCCCGGACTCCGCGTCGATGACGACCGCGCCATAGCCCGCGGGCCCCGGGTTGCCCCGGGAGCCGCCGTCGGCCTCGACGATGAACTCCCGCACCGTGCGCGCCCCTTACAGACCGGACTCGGCGGTGCGCACCAGGATGCGGCTGCAGTTCTCGCAGCGGACGACCGTGTCGGGCGACGCCGCCTTGATGTCGTTCACCTCGGTGATGTCCAGCTCCAGGCGGCAGCCCTCGCAGCGCCGCTGGTAGAGCTTGGCGGCGCCGACGCCGCCCTGCTTCACGCGCACCTTGTCGTAGAGCTTGATCAGGTCGGCGGGGATGGACCCGGCGATGACCTCGCGCTCCTTGGTGACCGTGGCGGCCTCGCGGTCGAGATCACCGGTCGCCGCGTCGCGGCGGGCCGTCGCGTCGTCGATCTTCGACTGGACGGACGAGACGCGCTCGGTCAGCTCGGTCACGCGCTCCTGCGCGGACTCGCGGCGCTCCATGACCTCCAGGACGACGTCCTCCAGGTCGCCCTGGCGCTTGGCGAGCGAGGCGATCTCCTTCTGCAGGCTCTCCAGGTCCTTGGGCGAGGAGATCGCGCCGGAGTCGAGGCGCTTCTGGTCGCGGGCGGCGCGCTGGCGCACCTGGTCCACGTCCTGCTCGGCCTTGGTCTGCTCGCGGGCGCAGTCGCTCTCCTCGGTCGTCGCGGCGACGAGCAGGTCGCGCAGCTGCGTGAGGTCCTTCGTCAGCGACTCGATCTCGGCGTGCTCGGGCAGCGCCTGGCGCTTGTGCGCGAGCTGCGTGAGGCGTACGTCCAGGTCCTGGAGGTCGAGGAGACGGATCTGGTCGGCGGGCGCGGCGTTCAGTTGGGGGCTCCAAGGTTGTTGGCTGGGGAGGACGCCGAGTGGGCGGTCCAGGGGTCGGTGACCGTCTTCGAGACGTGGACGCGAAGTCCCCATCCGTGCCGGTCGGAGATCTCGTCGAGCTGGGCCGCGGCCAGCTCGCACCAGGGCCACTCGGTGGCCCAGTGCGCGGCGTCGAGCAGGGCGAGCGGCGCCTGGGCGCGCGCCTCGGAGACCGGGTGGTGGCGCAGGTCGGCGGTGAGGAAGGCGTCCACGCCCGCGGCCCGGACGGCGTCGAAGAGGCTGTCGCCGGAGCCGCCGCTGACCGCGACCCTGCGGATCGGCTGCTGCGGGTCGCCAGCTACGCGGATGCCCTGCGCCGTGGCGGGCAGGCACTTGGCCGCGCGGTCGGCGAACTCGGCGAGCGTCAGCGGGTGTTCGAGCTCGCAGACCCGGCCGAGGCCGCGCCGCCCGTGCTCGTCGCTCGCGTCCGGTACGAGGGGGCCGACGACGCGCAGGTCGAGGGCGCCCGCGAGGGCGTCGCTCACGCCCGGGTCGGCGGAGTCGGCGTTGGTGTGCGCGACGTGCAGGGCGATGTCGTTCTTGATCAGGTCGTGCACGACACGGCCCTTGAACGTCGACGCCGCGACCGTCGTCGTACCGCGCAGATACAGCGGGTGGTGCGTGACGAGCAGGCCGGCGCCGAGGCGCACCGCCTCGTCGACGATCTCCTGGACGGGGTCGACGGCGAACAGGACCCGCGAGACCTCGGCCTCGGGCTCGCCGCACACCGTGCCGACGGCGTCCCACTGCTCGGCCCGCTCCGCGGGCCACAGGGCGTCGAGGGCGGCGATGACTTCAGACAGACGGGGCACGAATGCAAGGCTACCTGCCCGGCGTGCCCCTCAGCCCATGGGTTACGTACGGCTGAAGTGCCGTGACGAGCGGCTACGAGCGGTCCCTCCCGTTACTTGACGAGGTGGCCGCGGAGGTCGTCCAGGACCTGGTCCGCCGCCGTCACGCCGAGGCCCAGGTACCAGGTCTCGTCCGGGACGTCCTTGGCCTGCCCTGCCTTGACCGCGCCGAGCTTCTTCCACAGGGGGTTCTTCTCGGCGGCCGAGCGGCCGGTCTTCTTCGCGTCGCCGTAGACGCCGGTGAAGATCCAGTCGGCGTCGGCCTGGTCGATCTTCTCCGGGCTGATCTCGGTGGCGAGCTCGAAGGCCCGCTGGTTCTTGGGGCGGGGCAGGCCGGCGTCGTCCAGGATGGTGCCGATGAAGGACGCCCCGGCGTAGAGGCGGATGCGGTCGGGCATATAGCGCAGCATCGTGACGGTGGGCTTGTCGGCGCCGATGTCCTTGCCGAGGGCCTTCGCCTTCTTCTCGTACGCGCCCAGCTCGGCCTTGGCGTCGGCGGTCCGGTCGAGCGCGGCGGCGTTCAGGAGGTAGTTCTCCTTCCAGGTGAAGCCGGGGCGCACGGAGAAGACGGTGGGGGCGATCTTGGAGAGCTGCGGGTAGAGCTTGGCGGCGCGCAGCTCGCTGCCGAGGATCAGGTCGGGCTTGAGGTTCGCGATCGCCTCGAGGTTGAGCGCGTTGATGGTGCCGACGTTCTTGGGGCTGCCCGCGTCCTTCTTCAGGTACGAGGGGATGCCGTCGTCGCCCTCGGTGGGGGCGTAGCCGACGGGCTTGACGCCGAGGGACACGACGTTGTCGAGCTCGCCGACGTCCAGGACCACGACCCGCTTGGGCGCCGCCTCGATCTCCGTCTTGCCCATGGCGTGCTCGATGGTGCGCGGGAACTGGCCGGGCTTGGCGCTGGTGCCCATCTTCGCCGTCTTCTCGGCGGCCTTGGCGAACTCGTCGCCGCCCTGGGCGACGGCCTTGCTGCCGCTACCGTTCTCGGACTTGCCCGAGCCGTCGTCGCCGGACCCGCAGGCCGCGAGGGCGAGCGCGCCGGCCACGGCGAGGGCGAGGGCGGCGGGGCCGCGGTGCGGGCGACGGCGTGGGGACATCGGTACTCCAGGGAGCTGTGCAACTTAGGTTCGCCTAACTGTAAGCGGCGACCTTCTGCGGAGCACAGCGGGTCCTCACGCAGCACAGTCGCCCCCGCCTTCTCAGGCGAATCGTCACTTCGCCACACGTACGCGTGAAGCGGATGCCTCGCGTGCCACGCCAGCGCGTGCGAAAACTAGCGTCGCCGACGGAGGTGACCCCAGATGACAGCCCCTGTGGCCGAGCCCTCACCCGCGCCTTCGTCCCCGTCCGCACCCGCTTCCCTTCCCGGCGGCGGGACCGCGACCGGGCGTTGGACCAGAGTCGCCGCGACCGGGGCCGGGGCGGCGTTCCCCCCGGCCGCCGCGCAGGCCGCCCCCGGCGCCGGCGGGACGACGGCGCCGGGGGGCGCCGCCCCGGCCCCGACCCTCACCGCCGACGGTGCCTACGCCGCGCGCCTCGCGCAGCGGGGCGGCTGCTGGTTCCCCGAGCGCTGGACGCTCGACTCGGCCGAGCCGTACGCCGTGCCGCTGCCCGCGAACCAGCCCGAGGAGCCCGGGACCCGGGTGCTGCCGATGGCCGACGGCCGCGTGCTCGTGCACCGGCGCGCGGCCGGACGGCACCTCTTCTCGCTCCTGTACCCCACGGGGCCCGGGACCGGCGAGGTGCCGCTCGGCGGCGTGGAGTGCGACGGCGCCGAGCTGACCCTGCTGCCGCCCGCGCCGCGCGGCGCCTACGCCTACGCCCTCGCGGCCGGGCCGAGCTCCACGGCGGTGTGGCTGGTCGCGGGCGGCGCGTTCGGGCCCGAGCATCTCGCCGAGATCCCCGGCCGCTGCACCGGCGGCGTCTGGCTCGACCGCAGCAACCGGATGCTGGCCCTCGACCGCGATCTTGACGGCCGTACGAAGACGGTGGCGGTGGACCTGGAGCGGGGCGGCGAGGTGACGCCGCTGCTGCAGATCGCCGCCGAGAGCGACGACCGGCTGCTGCTCGCCGACGCCGACAGCGGGCTGCTCCTCATCCGCTCGGACGCGCCGGGCGAAACCCGGCTCGGCTGGGGGGTGTTGGGGAGTTCACTGCCCGTGCGGTTCCCCGAGTGCCTGCGGCTGCCCGGGCGCGCGGTGACGCCGTTCGCGATCCAGCCCGGGCAGGTCCTCATGCCGGAGAGCTGCGCCGTGGCCCTCCGGGTGGACGACGGCTCCGGCGACTCGGCTCCGCTGCTGTGCGGTTGGCGCCCCGCCGACCGGCGGGTCCATCAACTTCCCACCCCCGCCGGGTGGTTGGCCGGGGCCGGTCGCTGCACTCGGGACGGGGTGCTTGAGTTGCCGTACGTCACGGGGTCCGTGCCGTGCGGCATGGCGCGGGTCGAGGTGCCCGCGCCCGCCCCGGGGGCGGTGGCATCCGCCGAGGTCAAGGAGGCTGAGGCTGCCCCGCGGGCGGCGCGGCCCGTGCCGTTGCAGCAGGCGCCTCTCGGCGGGCGCGGGGCGGTTGGTTAGACTCGCCCGGCTGTACGAACGATCTTTGCTACGGGGTGAGTTTGTTGATGACCGAGAATGTGGCTTTCGAGCCGCGTGAGCAGGGTGCCGTGGATCCCCGTGAGGGGCTCGCCCTCGCCGGGGCGGACGTCACCGGCGCCGGACGGCACCGGGGGCCGGTGGCGGAGCACGACGAGGAAGCGGCCCCCAGGGGCCGCCACCGCCGCGAGCCGTAACCAGGGGGCTCCGCCCCCCAGTTTGGGGAAGGGGTGGGATTGGGGAGCCCCCGGCAAGGCCCCTTACCCCCGCCTCAACCCCAACACCTCCGCCGCCCCGAACGTCTCCCCCTCCGGCCGGGACGCGAAGTACGGAGACAGCGCCTCGTCCAGCTCGGCGAAGCCAAACACGCCCCCCGCCGCGTCGAACTGCGCGGCGACGCGCGGCCGCTCGACCACGGCCACCATCCCGCCGTGCACGACGAGCACCTGCCCGTTCACCCGCCGCGCCGCAGGCGAGGCCAAGTACCCGACCAGGGGCGCCACATGCTCCGGCGCCAACGGGTCCACCTCCCCCGCCCCCGGCTCGGCGAACCCCGCGAACACGTCGGACGTCATCCGCGTCCGCGCCCGCGGACAGATCGCGTTGGCCGTCACCCCGTACTTGCGGAGCGCGAGGGCCGTGGACGTGGTGAGCCCCACGACCCCGCCCTTGGCCGCGGCGTAGTTGGGCTGCCCGGCCGACCCGGCGAGGAACGCCTCCGACGAGGTGTTCACGATCCGCCCGTACACGGGGCCGCCCGCCTCCTTGGAGCGCTCACGCCAGTGGGCCGAGGCGAAGCGGATCGTGTTGAAGTGACCCTTGAGGTGCACCCGGATCACCGAGTCCCACTCGTCCTCGGACATCGAGAAGATCATCCGGTCCCGCAGGATGCCCGCGTTGTTGACCAGGATGTCGAGCTTGCCGTACGTGTCGATCGCCAACTCGACCAGTTCGCGGGCCTGTTGGTGGTCGGCTACGTCCCCGGTGTGGGCGACGGCCTTGCCGCCCGCCTCGCGGATCTCGGCCGCGACCTCCTCGGCGGGGGCGGCCGACGCCGCGCCGGAGCCGTCGCGGCCCGGCTGCCCGAAGTCGTTGACGACGACGCTCGCGCCGAGCCGGGCGAGTTCGAGCGCCTCGGCCCGGCCGAGCCCGCGGCCCGCACCGGTGACGACGGCCGCCAGACCTTCAAGTGGCAGTGACATATGAGGGAAAGCTCCTCTCTCCACGAACTCCACGAGCCTCAGATCTCGATGCACGTCCGCAGCGCGACCCCCGACCGCATCTGCTCCAACGCCTCGTTGATCCCGGTCAGTTGGACCCGGTGCGTGATCATCGACTCCAGGTCGATCCGACCCGCGCGCCACAGCGCGATGGCCCGCTCGTACGACTGGAGCACGTCCCCGCCCCCGTACAGCGACGGCAGTATCCGCTTCTCGTCGAAGAACAGCTCGAACATGTTGAACTGCACCTGGTCGTCCATGGCGCCCGCACCGACGACGCACAGCGTGCCGCCGCGCCGCGTCGCCTCGTACGCCGTGCGCGCGGTCGCGGACTTGCCGACGACCTCGAAGACGTAGTCGAAGCCCTCGCCCGCCGTCAGACGCTGGTTGGCGTCGGCCAGTTCGTCGGGGGCGACGGCCTGTGTCGCGCCGAAGCGCAGGGCCGCCTCGCGCCGCGACGCGACCGGGTCGACGGCGACGATCTCCGCCGCGCCCTTGAGCCGCGCGCCCTGGATCGCCGAGACGCCGACGCCGCCGCAGCCGATGACGGCGACCGAGGATCCGGCCGCGACGTCGGCGGTGTTGACCGCGGCGCCGAGCCCCGTGGTGACGCCGCAGCCGATCAGCGCCGCGATGTCGAAGGGCACGTCGTCCGGGATCGGCACGGCGCAGCCCGCGTCGACCACGACCTCCTCCGTGAACGTGCCCGTCCCGGCGAAGCCGAAGACGTCCGAACTGTCGCCCGCCCGCTTGAAGTTGGGCGTGCCCGCGTTCATGAACCCGGCGAGGCACAGCTGGGTCTGGCCGCGCCGGCACGCCGGGCACTGCCGGCACGCCGGGAGCCAGCACACCAGAACCCGGTCGCCCGGCTTGACGTGGGTGACGCCGTCGCCGACGTCGAGGATCTCGCCCGCGCCCTCGTGCCCGGGGACGAACGGCGCGGGCTGCGGCAGCACGCCGTTCATCGCGGAGATGTCGGAGTGGCAGAGGCCGGTGGCCCGGACCCGGATCCTGGCCTTGCCCGGGCCGAAGCCCACCGCCTCGATGTCGTCGAGCACGTCGAGCTTGTCCTGGCCTGTCTCGTGCAGTACGGCTGCGCGCATGGCTGTGCGGCTCCTCTCATCCCGGCGGTACCCGACCGGGCCGTCCCGGCGGTACGTCACCGGCGGTACGTGACGTCAGTCGAGCTCCACGACCGTGTCCACGAGGACCGGCGCGTCCTGCCGTTCGACGGCCGTGACGGCGACCCGCACCCGGCCTTCCGACTCCCACATGCCGACGCGCAGCGTCTCGCCCGGGAAGACCACTCCGGCGAAGCGGGTGGCGTAGGCGCGCACCCGGCTCACGTCGCCGCCGAGGACGGTGTCCACGACGGCCTTGAGGGTCATCCCGTACGTGCACAGGCCGTGCAGGATCGGCCGGTCGAAGCCGGCGAGCTTGGCGAACTCGGGGTCGGCGTGCAGCGGGTTCCAGTCGCCGGACAGGCGGTAGAGCAGGGCCTGGTCGGCGCGGACGGGCCGTTCGACGACGCGGTCGAAGGGGCGGTCCGGTGTCTCCGGGCGTGTGGACGGGCCGCGCTCGCCGCCGAACCCGCCCTCGCCGCGCACGAAGATCTGCGCGTCGCTGGTCCACAGCGGGCCCTCGTCGTCGGCCGCTTCGGAGCGCAGCACGATGACGGCGGCCTTGCCCTTGTCGTACACCGCCGCGACCTTCGCGGTGGTGGCGGCCCGGCCCTTGACGGGGATCGGGCGGTGCAGCTCGACGCGCTGGCCGCCGTGCAGCACGGCGGCGAGGTTCACGTCGATGCCGGGCGCCGCGAGGCCGCCCATCATGCCCATGCCCGCGCCCGCGACGGTGGCGAAGCTCGGCAGGACGTGCAGCCGGGATTCCAGGGTGTAGCGGAGTTCGTCGGGGTCGGTGGCGGGGTTCGGCAGGTCCGGGTTGGCGCCCGCGCCGAGGCCGAGGTGGTAGAGCTGGATGTCCTTGTGGTCCCAGGTGATCTCGGCGCTGCGGGGTTCGGCGGCCAGCGCCTTCGCGGCATCGATGGGCATGGGGTGGCGGCTCCTCGCGGGTCAAGACCTCGGTGCGGCTGTCCGCACCGTCGGCCGCACCGAGGTCGTCTGCGGCGGCCAAGGCGTCCGTTCCCGTGCCGGTTCCCGTCTCCGTTCCCGCAGCCGTTCTAGAACGCGTTCTAGGCCGATGGCCCCATGTATAGCCCAGCGCCCCACACTTGGGAAGAGTCCTGACGTGACGTCAGATCCGGTGGTCCGGGGCCGCCCCGGCCGCCCACCCGTGACATTTGTCCTGGCCAAGTCGGTACGGACACCACTGCCGCCGCGGCGCCCCGGGTCCGTACCGTCGGGAGGAGACGGCGTGCGCGCCCGGAGTCGGGGCGCGCGGCTGGGAGCACACGTACGACGGAGAGCGAGACATGGCCTGGATGCCGAGGGTGACCTGCCGGATGCACGACCTGCGCGCGGCCCGCGACACCCACCGGGAGCGCAAGGAGATCTGGCGCCGGCAGAAGGCGGACTGGCGGGAGCGGAAGCGGGCGGGCGACGCGGACGCGCTCGCGCAGCCCGGCCCGCCCAACGGCTTCGCGCTGCTGCCGTGGCTGTTCATGGGCCTCGGCGCGTTCTCGCACCTGCTCCAGGGCAAGACGCCGAATCCGTGGATCGGCGGCCTCGGCCTGTTCGTCTTCAATTCCCTCTACGTGGCCGTCGCCTTCCGTGCCTTCGACAAGCGGGCGCGCGAGTCCCGGGCGACCCTGGCCGCGCTGCTCGCGATGGGGGCGATCACCCTCGGTCTCGCGGTGGGGTACGGCGGCAACTGGCTGATGTACTTCCCGCTGTTCGGCCTCGCCGTGGGCGCGGTGATCCGGGGCCGCCGCCTCGGTCCGGTGGGCCTCGGGCTGAGCGCGCTGGCGGGCGCGGTCGCCGGGCTCCACGAGGGCTGGGACGGCATCAGCATCGCGTACGGCACGTTCCTGTCCACGATGGTGACGGCCGCGATCCTCTCCCTCTCCGAGGCGGTACGGGACCTGCGCGCCGCCCGCGAGGAGCTGGCGCGGCGGGCCGTGGCGGAGGAACGGCTGCGCTTCTCGCGCGATCTGCACGACCTGCTCGGCCACACGCTCTCGCTGATCGTGGTGAAGTCGGAGGCCGCGCGCCGTCTCGCGCCGCGGAACATGGAGGTGGCCCTGACGCAGATCGAGGACATCGAGACGGTCGGCAGGCAGGCGCTCACCGAGATCCGCGAGGCCGTCACCGGGTACCGGGACGCGGCGCTCGCCGCCGAGCTCGACCGGGCCCGCGAACTGCTTGACGCGGCCGGGGTCGAGGCGGTCGTCCGGCAGTCGGGGCCGCCGCTCGGCCCGCGCACGGAAGCGCTGCTGGGCTGGGTGGTGCGGGAGGCGGCCACCAATGTCGTACGGCACGCGCGGGCGGGCCGGTGCGAGATCGAGGTCGCCGGCGCCCCCGGGGAGACCCGCCTGGTGGTCACGGACGACGGCCGCGGCGAGGGCTCGACGGCGCCCGGCAGCGGCCTGACCGGCCTGGGCGAACGCCTCACGGCGGCGGGCGGCTCACTGGAGTCGGGGCCGGGGCCGCGCGGGGGGTTCCGGGTCGTGGCTGTGCTGCCGGGCGACGCGGGCACCGGGGGCGCCGGGCCGGAGCCGACCCTGGCGGGGGCTCCGGAGCAGCGCGTCTAGCCGCGCGGGGCTGCGGCGGCTCGTTCGCCGCTCTCGCCGCCCCGCGTACCGGCCGCCCGGGGCGTGCCTTGCGATCGCTCGCCTTACTGTTTTCCCGTGGAAGAGATGCCGCAGGACCACCGCCCCGCCAGATCCGTGCGCGTGCTGCTCGCCGAGGACCAGGGCATGATGCGCGGCGCACTGGCGCTGCTGCTCGGCATGGAGCCGGACATCGAGGTCGTCGCGCAGGTCGGGGCGGGCGACGAGATCGTACGCACCGCGCTGACCGCGCGCCCGGACGTGGCGCTGCTCGACATCGAGCTGCCCGGCCGCAGCGGCCTGGAGGCGGCGGCCGACCTGCGCGAGGAGTGCCCCGACTGCCGGGTCCTCATTCTCACCACCTTCGGCAGGCCCGGGTATCTGCGCCGCGCGATGGAGGCGGGCGCGGCCGGGTTCCTCGTCAAGGACGGGCCCGTGGAGGAGCTCGCCGAGGCGATCCGGGCCGTGCTGCGCGGGGAGACCGTGGTCGACCCCGCGCTCGCGGCGGCCGCGCTGGGGGCCGGGCCCAGTCCGCTGACCGGCCGCGAGGCCGAGGTGCTCAAGGCGTCCGTCGACGGGGCGACGGTCGCGGACATCGCGGCGAAGTTGCACCTGTCGGAGTCGACGGTGCGCAATTACCTGTCGGCGGCCATCGGGAAGACGGGCACCCGGAACCGGGCGGAGGCCCGGCGGGAGGCTCGCCAGCAAGGCTGGCTGTGAGCCCGCTGCGCCGTAGATCGCCTTAAGGACTCGTCCTCAAGCGCCGGACGGGCTATCACTACCTCGGCACGGACTCATGCTCGGGCTCCCGGCCCGCACGCGGCATGCCCAGCAGGACCACCGCCATGGCGAGGACCAGGAACACCGCCCCCCAAAGGAACGCCTGGGCGTAGCCCTCGGCCAGGGCGTGGGAGCCGGGGCGCTCGCCCGTGCGGGAGGCGGCGATGGTGGAGAGGACGGCGAGGCCGAGGGAACCGCCCATCGTGCGGGAGGTGTTGATGAGGCCGGCGACCAGGCCCGCGTCGCCGGGGTCGGCGCCGCTGGTGGCGAGGGAGGCGAGGGGGGTGCCGGCGAGCCCGGCGCCGAGCATCATCAGGATGCCGGGCAGCATGATCGAGGTGACGTACGCCCCACTGGCGTCGAGCACCTGCCACTGCCACACGAAGCCGACGGCGGCGACGAGCACACCGATGACCGTGACGCTGCGCGCCCCCATGACCCGCATCAGGCGGGGCGCGACCTTGGAGCCGACGACCACGCTGATCGAGCTGGGGATGAGCGCGAGCCCGGCCTCCAGCGGGGTGTAGCCGAGCACGTTCTGGGCGTACAGGGTCATGAAGAACCACATGGCGAACATGCCCATGCCGCAGACGAACATCGTGGCGTTGGCGGCCGACACCGAGCGCACGCGGAACAGCTTGAGCGGCATCAGCGGCACCTTGGAGCGCGCCTCGACGACGAGGAAGGCACCGATCAGCGCGGCCCCGACGGCCAGCGGCACCAGGGTCGCGGCGGCGGCCCAGCCCTCGACCTCCGTCTGCACGATGCCGTACGCGAGGGTGGCGATGCCGCCGGTGACCAGGACGGCGCCCGGCAGGTCGAGGCGGCGCGCGCCGCCCGCGCGGCTCTCGCTGATCCAGCGCAGCGCGGCGGCGAAGACGAGGACGCCGATGGGTACGTTGACGAGCAGCACCCAGCGCCAGGAGAGGCCGTCGGTGAGCACGCCGCCGACGAGCCCGCCCGCGGCGCCGCCGCCCGCGCCGACGGCGGACCAGGTGGCGATGGCCCGCACCCGGGCCGCCCCCTCCGGCACCGCGGACGTCAGGATCGTCAGGGTCGAGGGAGCGAGCACGGCGGCCCCGAGCCCCTGCACCGCCCGCGCGAGCAGCAGCTGCCAGCCCTCCTGCGCGAGCCCGCCGGCCAGCGAGGCCAGCGTGAACAGGCCGAGCCCGACCAGGAACATCCGCTTCCGCCCGAACAGGTCCCCGGCCCGCCCGCCGAGCAGCATGAACCCGGCGAAGGCGATGGAGTACGCGTTCACGACCCACTGCAACCCCGTGGCGCTCAGCCCGAGATCGGTCCGCATCGACGGCAGTGCCACGTTCACGACGGACACGTCGAGGACGACGAGGAACTGTCCGGCGCACGCGGCCGCCACGACGAGCCAGGTGGGCGGGGCGGGGCGGCCCGATATCCGAGAGGTCGGGGTGTCGGCGGGGGTCTGCAGCATGGCCCCCATGCTGACAGCAGGACACATGCCCCGTACATCGGAAAAAAGCGGCAGGGGTCTGGGCCGCGGGTCCTAGGACTCCGGCCGCGTGAGCAGCGTCACCACCGCCGCCCCGCCGAGCCCGATGTTGTGCGCGAGCCCCACCCGCGCCCCCGGCACCTGGCGGGGCCCCGCCTCGCCCCGCAACTGCCAGGTCAGTTCGGCGGCTTGGGCGAGTCCGGTGGCACCGAGGGGGTGCCCCTTGGAGATGAGGCCGCCGGAGGGGTTCACCACCCAGCGGCCGCCGTACGTCGTCGCGCCGGACTCCACGAGCTTGCCGGAGTCGCCCTCGTCACACAGGCCGAGGGCCTCGTAGGTGAGGAGTTCGTTGATGGAGAAGCAGTCGTGCAGCTCGATCACGTCGAGGTCGTCGGCGGTCAGGCCGGAGGCCGCGTACACCTGCCGGGCCGCCGCGCGGGACATCGGGCGGCCCACCACGTCGACGCACGAGCCGGACGCGAAGGACTCGGCCGTGTCCGTCGTCATGGCCTGCGCGGTGATCTCCACCGCCCGGCCGGCGAGGCCGTGGCGGTCCACGAACGCCTCGGACGCCACGACCGCCGCCGCCGCGCCGTCCGAGGTCGGGGAGCACTGGAGCTTGGTGAGAGGAGTGTGGACGGGCCTGGCGGCGAGGATGTCCTCGGGGGTGTACGCGTCCTGGAACTGGGCGTTCGGGTTGCTCGTGGAGTGGGTGTGGTTCTTCGCGGCGACGGCGGCGAGCTGCGCGGGCGTGGTGCCGTACCGCTCCATGTGCTCGCGCGCCGCGTTGCCGAAGATCTGAGCCGTGGGCGGCGTCGCCTCGAAGCCGTGCCGGGCCGCCATCACGCCGTAGTGCCGGGCCACGGGGGACGTCGCGAAGTCACCGTCCCCGCCCGCGCCGAGCGCGCCGCGCTTCATCTTCTCGAAGCCCAGGGCCAGCACGCAGTCGCTCGCGCCGCCCTCGACGAACTGCCGCGCGAGCATCAGCGCCGTCGAGCCGGTCGCGCAGTTGTTGTTGACGTTGTAGACCGGCACCCCGGTCAGGCCCAGTTCGTACGCGGCGCGCTGGCCGGCCGTCGATGCCTGGAAGCAGTAGCCGGCGGCGACCTGCTCCACTTGCCCGTACGCGGTCCCGGCGTCCGCGAGCGCGGCGGTGCCCGCCTCCTTCGCCATGTCCCAGTACTGCCAGTCCCGGGTCTCGGGCTTCTCGAACTTCGTCATGCCGACACCGACGATGTACGCCTTCATCAGTTCCCCTCAGTTCAATCCCTGGGCAGGCCGAGGATGCGTTCGGCCACGACGTTGAGCTGGACCTGGGTGGTGCCGCCGGCGATGGTCAGGCAGCGGGACAGCAGGAAGCCGTGCACGGCGCGCTCGGCCGGGCCCTCCCGCACGGCGCCCTCGGGGCCGAGGAGTTCGAGCGCGAGCTCGGCCACCTTCTGCTGGTGCGTGGTCTGCAGCAGTTTGCGGACCGAGGCGCCCGCGCCCGGTTCGGCGCCGGCCAGCTGCCGCGCCGTCGTGCGCAGGGCGACGCAGGCCAGCGCGTGCGCCTCGGCGGCGAGCGCGCCGACGCGGGCGCGGGTCGCGCCGTCCAGGCCGGGCGCCCGGGCCAGGAGCGACTCCAGGCCGGTGTCGAAGGTCAACTGGTCGGCCATGTGGACGCGTTCGTTGCCGAGGGTGTGGCGGGGGCCTGGCGGGCGACCTTCCAGCCCCTCGACGGCGCCCACCACGGAGTCGGCGGGGAGCCGGGCGTCGTCGAAGTACACCTCGTTGAAGAGGCTGTCGCCGGTGATCTCCCGCAGCGGGCGGATGTCGATGCCCGGGGTGTTCTTCATGTCGACGAGGAAGTAGGTGAGGCCCTTGTGCTTGGGGGCCGCCGGGTTCGTACGGGCGAGGAGGATGCCGTGGTCCGCCCACTGGGCCGCGCTCGTCCACACCTTCTGGCCGGTGATCCGCCAGGAGCCGTCCGGGGCGCGCCCGGCCCGCGTCCGCAGCGCCGCCAGGTCCGAGCCCGCCTCCGGCTCGCTGAACAGCTGGCACCACAGCAGGTCGCCGCGCAGGGTCGGGCCGAGGAGGCGTTCCCGCTGTTCCGGGGTGCCGTACGCGATCAGTGAGGGGATGACCCAGGTGCCGATGCCCAGGTCGCTCAGGCGCACCCCGGCGTCCGCCAACTCCCGCTGGACGGCGAGCTGTTGGGCTGGCCCTGCGGACAGGCCGTGCGGGGGCGGGAGGTGCGGGGCGGCGTAGCCGGTGGGGGCGAGGGCGCGGCGGGCCGCCGCGGGGTCCAGGCCGCGGGCGCGGGCGATCACCTCGCGGGCCTCGGCGCGGTACGCCGCCGCCTGTGGGGGCAGCTCCACCCGCAACTCCCGCCGCGCCCCCGCCTCCGCGAGCCGCACCGCCCGCAGCCGGTGCGCGTCCCCGGCGCCGAGAAGCTGGCGCGCCACCAGCGCCCGCCGCAGATACAGATGCGCGTCGTGCTCCCAGGTGAAGCCGATGCCGCCGAGGATCTGGACGCAGTCCTTGGCGCAGGAGTGGGCGGCGTCGAGGGCGGTGGCGGCGGCGAGCGCGCACACGAGGCCGCGGGCCTGGGCGGCCCGGGTGCCCTGGGCGGCCTGGGGGTTCCGAGGGGCCTCCTGCTCGCCCGGCGCGCGCATCTCGTCCGGCGCCCGCGCCTCGTCCAGCACTCGCATCTCGTCCAGCGCCTGCACCTCGTCCGCCGCCCGCGCCGCGTCCCACGTCAGCGCCCGCGCCTGTTCGAGGCGCACCAGCATGTCCGCGCACAGGTGCTTGACGCCCTGGAAGCGGCCGACGGGGTGCCCGAACTGCTCGCGGACCTTGGCGTGTTCGGTGGCGGTGTGAAGCGCCCACGCGGCCGTGCCGCACGCGTCCGCCGCGAACACCACGGCCGCGAGGTCGTGTACGTCCGCCGAGTCGACGGCCAGCACCCGCGCCGCCGGGACGCGCGTGGCGTGCGCGGTCACCTCGGCGGTGGGCCTGGTGGGGTCGGCGCTCTCGTGCGCCCGGACCGACAGTTCCGCCGCGTCCACGGCGGCCCACACCGTGCCGCGGGCGGAGCGCGCCGCGAGGATCAGGAGGTCGGCGTCGGCCCCGGAGAGGACGGGCGGCGCGGCGCCGTCGAGCACGAGGCCGCCGCCGACACCCGCGTCCGGGCCCACGCCCACGCCTGCGTCCGGGCCCACACCGACACCCGCGTCCGGCCCCTCCCCCGCGCCCTCGACGGCGGTCACCGCCCCCGCCCCCAGCGCCACCGGCTC
>NZ_AOPZ01000087.1 GCF_000414115.1 Streptomyces aurantiacus JA 4570 | reverse complement strand
GGGCCCAGCGGGCGGGACGCGAGCCGGCGCTGGCGCGCCCGATGCGCACGGGCTGGTCGCGGTCGCCGCGACGGGCGCCCACACCGATCCGCGCGCCGGACGCGGCGCGGGACCCGACACCGGCCGCACCGGCGACCTCAGCGACCCCAGCCGCACCGGAAGCACCGGGAGCACCGGAACCCCCAGAAGCAGCCCCAGCCGCACCAGGAACTCCCGCCCCATCAGCGACTCCGGCCGTCTCTGCCACTCCAGTCCCAGAAGCCTCTGCGACACGCGTGCCACCCGAGGCACCCGCAGTACCCGCGACACCCGCAGCCCCCCGCGCCTCCCGGAACGCCGCCAACGCCCCGGCCTCGCCGGGAAGTTCGACCTTCGGGGCGGGGTCGGAGGGGGCGGGCGCGCGGAGCGCGACAAGCGCCGCGGCGAGGCGTTCCGCCTGTTCGCGCTCGTGATCACCGATGCCTTCGAGCCGTTCGCCGCGGAGCAGTCTCTCCGCCGCGTCACGGTCCAGCCACTTGTACTGCTCGTCGGCCATCACATGTCCTTCTGCGTCCGCGTACGCGAATGCGTCACACACGGGGACGGCGGCACGGCGCGTCCGTGCGGGTCCGGCTGCGGGGGAACGGCACCCAGGCCCTGCCCCTGCGCCGGTCCTTCGGCGCCCATCAGTTCGGCGAGGCGCTTGAGGCCACGGTGGGCGGCGGTGCGTACCGCGCCGGGGCGTTTGCCCAGCGTGTCGGCGGCGCTCTTGGCGTCGAGACCGACCACGACCCGCAGCACGACGGCCTCCGCCTGGTCCTGCGGGAGCTGGGCTATGAGGGCGAGCGCGGCGTCGGTGGAGAGGGACTCGATCGCCTCGCCGGCGGTGTCGGCCTCGGCGGGCCTGCCGGTCAGCTCCGTCTCGTCGCCGCCGATCGCGGGGCGGCGGCCGCGCATCCGGATGTGGTCGAGGGCGCGGTTGCGGGCGATGCGCGCGGCCCAGCCGCGGAAGCGGTCCGCGTCGCCGCTGAACCGGTCCAGGTCGCGGGCGATCTGCAGCCACGCCTCGGACGCGACGTCCTCCGCCTCGACATCGCCGACAAGCGTTCGTACGTAACCGAGCAGCCGCGGGTGCACGGCGCGGTACACAGTCCGGAACGCGGTCTCGTCCCCGTCCTGTGCCGCATGCACGGCGGCGGTCAGCTCAGCGTCGTCCTCCCCCTGCACTGGGTGCCCCTCTGCGCCTGGCCAGGCGCCGCTCTCACGGGTCTGTCTTCTAGCGGTCGTGCGCCGCTGTACCGCTCGCGGTGGTCCGGTCGGCGGTCGCGGTGGTGGGTCCCAACGCGGCGCGAAACTGCACGCTACGGCGTGAAACCGGTGCGCGTCCATGTTTGTACAACATGCAACTAGCGGGTGACACAGTGCGGTGTGACAGAAAACGCACCGGGGACGCAGAAGGGAGTACGGACCGCCACGCGGTTCGTGCCGTGTGACGGCCGGGGCCTCTCCTGTGGGGGGTGGCGGCCCCGGTCGTCTCCACGACATCTACCTCTCTGACCTGGGGCGATGCGAGGCATCAATCACCCGTCGCCGTGACCAACCGCGCGGCCAGCCGGCCAGGCGCCTCATGCGATGCCTCCAAACCAATGCCGCTGAGCCGTCGCGGCCCGCGAGCAGTGTGGCGTCGCTGGTGGTGCCCGCGGAGTGCGCGGTGAACGCGCGGTGTCAGCCGGATCACCGACTGTACGGGGCCTGCCTCCGTTGAGGCGGCTCGGGCGATCTCGGCATATGCCGCGCATCGGGTGCTGCGGCCGGGCAGCCGCTGACGGCGTGCTGACGGCGTGCTGACAGTTCGGCACCCGGGCAGGGAGAAGTAGCCGCACGCAGAGGCATCGGCCCTGCTCACGCGGCACTTTCACCGGATGCTGAATAAGTTGGTTCGCGCCCTCGAGCCTCTCTACCGTTTTGCTATTGCGGTGCCGGGAGGGGAGGGACAGCACGTGGATGTGGGGGTCAGCCGCCCGTGGCGTGCTTTGCGGCCACCGAGGTCCAGTGCTCGAGCACGGCCGCGGCGGCGCCCGAGTCCACTGCCTGTGCGGCCTGCTGCACCGCCTGGCCCAGGCGCTCGGTGACACCGAGCCGGCTCGGCTGCAGGGCCGCCAGGCCGGCCGCGGCCGACAGGAGCACCGCGTCCCTGACGGGCCCCCTGGCCCCGGCGAACACCTCATGGGCCACCCGCGCGTTGTGCGCGCTGTCCCCGCCGCGCAGCGCGGCCGCGGGGGCCCGGCCGATCCCGATGTCGCGCGGGTCGAAGTGCTCGGTGCGTACCTCGCCGCCGTCGACCGACCAGATTGTGGAGGTAGTGGTGACCGTGAGTTCGTCCATTCCGTCGTCGCCGCGGAAGACCAGCGCGGACACGCCGCGGCGGGCCAGCACGTGTGCGATCAGCGGTGCCAGGCGCGGGTTGGCGACGCCCACCGCCTGTGCCGTGGGCGATGCCGGGTTGCTCAGCGGGCCCAGCGCGTTGAAGACGGTGCGGATGCCCAGTTCGCGGCGCGGGCCGGCCGCGTGGCGCATCGCCGGATGGAAGGCGGGGGCGAAGCAGAAGGTGATGCCGGTCTCCTCGAGCACCGCGCGCACCTGGGGCGGCGTCAGGGTGAGGGCGAGTCCCAACTCCTCGAGCACGTCCGCCGATCCGCAGGCCGAGGACGCCGAGCGGTTGCCGTGTTTGACGACCCGGGCCCCCGCCCCGGCCGCCACGACCGCCGACATCGTGGAGACGTTCACGCTGTGGGTGCCGTCGCCCCCGGTGCCCACGATGTCCAGGGTGGGGCCGGGGACGTTCAGGCGCACGGCGTGTTCGTACAGGGCGCGCGCCATGCCCTCGATCTCGTCGGCGCTCTCGCCCTTGGCCCGCAGCGCGACAAGGAAGCCGGCCAGCCGGGCGTCCCCGGCGCTGCCCGACATCACCTGGTCCATGGCCCAGGCCGACTCCTCAGCCGTGAGGTTCTGGCCCCGCAGCAGCGTGGTGAGGACATCGGGCCAGGTGGGCACCTTCGGCTCGGCGGCCATGAGGACTCTCCTTCAGCGGTGCTGACGGTGTGTTCGATCTCATTCTGTGAAGAGAGAAAAGTGCGTTCCAGACCACTGTCCGTAGAAGTGTGCGGTCCACTTCAGAAGAAGGTAGATGGCATGGCCCTGCACATCGCGCTCGAAGTGGTGAGGGATTCTTCGGTTTCCCTGACATCGCAGATTCAGGAATTCATCAGGAGGGAGATAGCCGAAGGCACCCTGCACCCGGGCACCCGGCTTCCCTCCAGCCGCCGGCTCGCGGGCGATCTCGACGTCTCCCGCAGCGTGGTGGTGGAGGCGTACGGACAGCTCGTGGCCGAGGGATACCTGGAGACCGCCCACGGCTCGGGGACCAAGGTGGTCGGGCACCTCGACACCGGCCCGGTCGTGCCCGCGCTGCTGGACGAGCAGAAGGCCGGGCAGAAGGCGGAGCCGGTCCGCTGGGACCTGCGGCCCGGCGGCGGCAACACGCCCGCCTTCCCCCGGAGCGAGTGGCTGCGCTGCTACCAGCGGGTGCTGCAGGCAGCCGACCTGCCGCTGCACCGCTACCCGCCGCTGGCCGGCGAGGGCGCTCTGCGCCACGAACTGTCGCGGTATCTGGGCCGGGTCAGGGGCGTGCGCGCGCGCCCCGGCCAGATCGCCGTGGTGGCCGGATTCGCCGAGGCGCTCGGTCTGCTGTGCACGGTGCTGCCGGGGCTGGGCATCGACACGCTGGCCATCGAGGACCCGGGCCATCCCGGCCAGCGCCAGTTCATCCGAGAGACCGGTCTTGGCGTGCTGCCGGTGGCGGTCGACGGCGAGGGGGTGGACGTGGAGGCGCTGGCGCGGTCGGGGGCGCGGGCCGTCCTGGTCACCGCCACCCACCAGTTCCCCACCGGTGCGACCCTGTCCGAGCGGCGTCGCGCGGCCCTGGCCCGCTGGGCCGAGGCCGTCGACGGCTGGGTGATCGAGGACGACTACGACGGTGGCCTGTGGTACGAGCGCGGCACCCGGCCGCTGGCCCTGCAGCGGTCGATGCCCGACCGGGTCGTCTACGCGGGGACCGCCAGCAAGGCGCTCTCCCCCAGTCTGCGCCTGGGCTGGCTGACCGCGCCGGCGCCGATGCTCGAACTGCTGCTGCGGGCCCGTGCCCGGCACGACCTGGGCACCGACGCCTTCACCCAGCTGACGATGGCCGAGATGCTGCGCACCGGCCTGTTCGACCGTCATCTGCGGCGCCTGAACGTCCTGGCGCACAGCAGGCGGGACACCCTGGACGAAGCCGTGCGCAGGCATCTGCCCGGCGCCTCGGTGAGCGGGGCCAGGGCGGGTCTGCACGCGTATGTGCGGCTGCCCCGGCCGACCGACGAGGCGGCCCTGGTGGCGGCGGTGCTGCGCGGCTCCGTACTGGTGCGCGGCAGCGCCGCCTTCCACATGCGGCCGCAGCCGGACGCGCCGGCCCTGGTGGTGGGCCATGCGCACCTGCCGGGCTCCGGCATCACGGACGCCCTGCGCACGGTGGGCGCGGTCAGGCGCGGGTGAGAACGGGGCGGGTGCGTGCCCGGGGGCCGGTCGTACGCCAGGGTGAGCGATCCGACGCACGGCCTTCCTGCCGGCCGAGAGGTACCGCGACCGGGCGGCCGGGAGCTGTTGTCAGCGTGTTGTCAGAGCTGCTGTCGACCATGTCCTCAAGGGCCGCCGGGCGCATCCGGCCGCACCCGGCCACTGCAAGGGAGTCGTGGATGACCAAGGAAGATCTCGTTCTGCCGTTCGCCGTGGTGCCCGGCTCCCAGGTGCACGCCGTGCTGAGCGGGCAGGAGCGGCACACGGTGGACCTCGTCGAGGCGGCCTACCGCGTGCACGGCCGGGGCGACACGGTCAACCCGCCCTCGTACTTCCTGCGCTTCCCCGACCGCCCCTCGTCCCGCATCATCGCGCTGCCGTCGTCCATCGGCGGCGACACGCGGGTCGACGGCCTGAAGTGGATCTCCAGCTTCCCCGAGAACGTGGCGGCGGGGATACCGCGGGCTTCCGCGGTGCTCGTGCTCAACGACCACGACACGGGATATCCCCTGGCCTGCCTGGAGAGCTCGATCATCAGCGCGGCCCGCACCGCGGCCTCCGCGGTGCTCGCGGCGGACTGGCTGTCGCGGGCCAAGGGGCGCGAGCGCCCCCGGCGGGTCGGGTTCATCGGGGCGGGGTTCATCGCCCGCCACATCCACACCTATCTCGCCGGGACCGGCTGGGCCTTCGACGAGGTGGGCGTCCATGACCTGTCCGCCGAGTACGCGGCGGACTTCAGCACGTATCTGCACAGCTCGCCCGAGACCGGCCGGATCACCGTGCACGAGAGCGCCGAGGCGCTGATCCGCTCCTCGGACCTGGTCGTCTTCGCGACCGTCGCGGCAGCTCCCCATGTGCACGAGCCGGGCTGGTTCGCGCACCACCCGATCGTGCTGAACGTGTCGCTGCGCGACCTGGCCCCCGAGGTCCTGCTCGCCTCGGCGAACGTGGTCGACGACGTCGAGCACTGCCTGAAGGCCGACACCTCCCCGCACCTGACCGAACAGCTCACCGGAAGCCGGGACTTCCTCGACGGCACCTTGTACGAGGTGATGACCGGGCAGGTGGTGGTGCCGGCGGACCGCCCCGTGGTGTTCTCGCCGTTCGGACTGGGGGTCCTGGACCTGGCGGTGGGCAAGTTCGTCCACGACGAGGTGCGCCGCCAGGGCCAGGCGCACGTCATCGAGGGCTTCTTCCACGAGATGGACCGCTACGGGCGCGCCACCACGCCCGCCGCCCGCCCGTGAACCATCCGTGAGCCGCCCGTGAGGGGCCGCGGGCGGGGTGGTGTCAGTGCGCAGTCACAGGTGTGTCATCGAGTCTTCGTAGTCTTCCGCTGGATTTACGGCCATGGTCTGCGGCGCAACCGGAGGGTGGATGGAGTTCCGAATTCTGGGGCAGGTCGAAGTGCACCACGCGGGGCGGCAGATACCGCTGCGCGGCGCCAAGCAGCGCACCGTGCTCGGCGCTCTGCTGCTGGCCGAGGACCTGGTGGTGTACGACTCGCAGCTGGGTGATTTCCTGTGGGGCGAGAAGCCGCCCGCCACCGTGAATGCCCAGATCTACACCTACGTTTCCCGGTTGCGGAAAGCCCTTGGTCCGCGTGCCCGGATCATGCGCCGCTCGCCGGGTTATCTGATGCAGACCGGGTCCTCCTGGTTCGATCTCGCCGAGTTCACCGACCGGGCGCACCGCGGGCATGAGGCGCTGGAGTCAGGCGCGTACGAGACGGCGTTCTCGCTGCTTTCCTCGGCGCTGTCGCTGTGGCGCGGGCCCGCGCTCGCGGATGTGACCTGCCACCTCGCCGAGGCGGTCCGGCCACGCCTGGAGGAACTGCGGATCACGGCGCTCACCGACCAGTTCGAGGCCGAGCTCGCGCTCGGCGGGCACGCCGCCCTGGTGCCGAGGCTGACGCAGCTGGTCGGCCAGTACCCGCTCCAGGAGCGCTTCCGCGCGCAGTTGATGACGGCCCTGTACCGCTGCGACCGCCAGGCGGAGGCCCTGGCCCTGTACGAGCAGGGCCGGAGCATGCTGGCGGGCTCGCTCGGCATCGATCCCGGTGCGCGGCTGCACCAGGTCATGCTCGCCATTTTGAATTCCGACCCGAAGCTGCTCGGCCCCGTGCGCGAGCGGCCGGCAGCAGGTCCCGGCCGCTCGGCGGCGCCCCGTTTCGCGGTGCTGTGAGCGGCACCGACCCCACCACCGGTGGCGCGGGCCGTCGCCCGTGCCACGACCGACATCACCCAAGGAGACACCATGACCGCACCGCTGCCCGGGTCCACCCTGGCGGACGAGGACCGGGCCCGTATCAAGGACGTCGTGCTGGAGGTCCTGGACGTCGAGGAGGAGCACCTGACGCCGGACGCGTCCTTCAGGAAGGACCTCGGTGCCGACTCGATGGGGCTCGTGGCGCTCAGTGCGTCCCTGGAGCGCACCTTCGACATCGAGATCGAGGACTCGAAGGTGGACGAGCTCGACAGCCTCGAGAACGTGTTCGTGGTGGTGGACGAGGCGCTCGCCGCGCATCGCTGAGCGGGCTTTCACGACTCGAGGAGGGTGAAGTGAGCGCGGACGCGGAGCAGGAGCGCGTGGTGATCACGGGTCTTGGCGTGGTCAGCAGCATAGGGACCGGAGTGGATGATTTCTGCGCCGGTCTGCGGGCGGGACGCAGTGGGGCGAAGCCGATCACAGCGTTCGACACCACCGGCTTCGCGCACGCGATCGGGTGCGAGGTGAGCGGCTTCAGCCCGCAGGAGTGGCTCGAACACCTGGAGCCGGAGGGTCTTGGCCGGGCCACCCAGTTCGCGGTCGCGGGCGCCCGGATGGCGCTCGTGGACGCCGGGCTCGGCCTGCAGGAGCTGCGGCGCCGTCGCGCGCTGGTGTCCATCGGCACCAGCGACGGCGAGACGCGCGACCTGGACACGCTGACGGAACAGCAGTTGGCGCACGGCGCGCTCGATCCCGTCCTGGCCGGGCGTCTTGACGCCAGCCGGCTCGCCTCGGGCGTGGTCAGGGAACTGGAGCTGCGCGATGTGGAGACCATGACGACCGCGACGGCCTGCGCGGCCGGCAACTACGCGATCGGCAGCGCGTTCGACGCGTTGCGGGTCGGCGATGTCGATGTCGCGCTGTGCGGCGGCGCGGATGCCGTGTGCCGCAAGACGTTCACCGGGTTCTACCGGTTCGGCACGATCGCGCCGGAGATGTGCCAGCCCTTCGACCGGGACCGCAAGGGCCTGCTCGCCAGCGAGGGCAGTGGCGTCCTGGTCCTGGAGACCCTGCGCTCGGCGCGGGCCCGCGGGGCGCGGATCTATGCGGAGGTGCTCGGTTACGGGCTCAACTGCGATGCGGGGCACGCGGTCGCGCCGGACCAGGACAGCCTGGCCCGGTGCATGCGGCTCGCGCAGGCCAATGCCGGCGTCAAGCCCGAGGACGTGGACCTGATCTCGGCGCACGGCACCGGCACCCCGACCAACGACGTGGTCGAGACCAGCGCGATCCGGCAGGTGTTCGACGTGCCGCCGCCGACGGTGTCGGTGAAGAGCATGATCGGGCACGCCATGGGGGCGGCGAGCGCCCTGGCCGCGGTCGCGTGCGCGCTCGCCATCCGCGAGGGCTTCATCCCTCCCACCATCAACCACACGAACACCGACCCGGACTGCGGCCTTGACTGCGTACCCAACCAGGCGCGCGAGGCCGTGCTGAACGTGGTGCAGAACAACGCGCTCGCGTTCGCGGGCAACAACGTGGTGCTGCTGCTCGGCCGGCACCAGGAGGTGTCATGACGACGATCGAGGCGAGCGGATCGCCGCACCTCGCGCACCGTGACGGTGCGGCGCGGGACGGCGGGACGCTGGTGCTGTCGGGATGGTCCGCCGTGAGCGCCTACGGCGTGGGCCGTGACGTGCTGCGCGAGGGCCTGCTGTCGGGCCGTGCGGCGCGAGTGGAGGAGGCCGGGGACGGCGCGCCCGTCCCCTGCGTGGTGGTGCCGGGCTTCAGGGCGGCCGACCACCTGGGGCGCAAGGGGACGCGCACGATGAGCCGCTCCACGGCGTTCGCCGCGACGGCCATCGACGTCCTGCTGCGCGAGCTGGGGCCGGAGGTCGCCGGGGACCCGCAGCGCATCGGACTCGTCCTGGGGGTCGGCCAGGGCAACGTGCAGACCGTCATGGACTTCACCCGGGGGGCGCTCACCGCGTCCAAGCCGTATCACGTGGATGCGCTGCGTTTTCCCGACACGTTCCTCAACCGCGCCGCCGGGCAGAGCGCGATCTGGCACGGCCTCCAGGGCCCGAACACCACCATCGCCGCAGGCCGGCTGTCCGCGCTCCTGGCCATCGGCTACGCGGCCCGCCTGAGCCGGGGCGGCCACTGCCGGCGCCTGCTGGTCGGTGCCACCGAGGAGTGTTCGCCGGCGCGGGCCCTGCTGGCCGACGCGGTGAGCGCGGGCCGCGATCTGCCCGCGCCGCTGGGCGAGGGCTGTGTGGTCGCGCTGCTGGAGCCGGCCGCCGAGGCGGCGGCGGCCGGACGGGTGCCGGTGGCCACGGTGGCGGCGACGCACTTCCGGGCGGCGGCGGATCCTGCCGTGGAGGGCGGCGCCGAACTCGCCGTGTGTGTGCGGGCCGCGCTCGCCAAGGCGGGCGCCGGCGCCGACCGGATCCGCCTGGTGGTGCCGCTGGGCGAGTACGCGCAGCAGGAGGAGGCGGGCATCCGCGCGGTGCTGGGCGATGCGGACCCGCGGTGGCTGCACTGCCGTCCGCTGCTGGGCGATGCGTTCGCCGCATCCGCCGGGCTGCAGCTGTCGGCGGCGCTGTCCGCCGCGGCGCACTGGTCCAAGCCGGGGGACCTGGCCCTGCTCACGGGCATCGACCGTGACGGCACGGTCGGCTGCGCCCTGTTCGGCCGGCCCGACTGAGCCGGCGACACGACGGACGACGGTCCCCGGCCCCTGCCCCCTTCCGGCCGGAAGGGTCCCGCGCGGCCCCGGCCGCCGGTTTCGGCACGGCTCCCGGCGGGGCCAGGGCCTGTGCGCGGCGGTTGACCAGGTGCAGCAGCGGCCCCGTCATGAAGGTGGTGACCAGGGCCATGATGACGAAGACGGTGAAGAGCTCGGGGCCGATGAGACCGGTGTCCAAAGCCGCGTTGAGCACGATCAGTTCCGTCAGGCCGCGGGTGTTGACCAGGGCGGCCACCAGCGCCGACTGATGCGGGTCCAGACCGCCGATCCGGGCGGCCACGTAGCCGGGCAGCAGCTTGCCGGCGATCGCGATGGCCAGGATCAGGGCCAGCAGGACGGCCCCGTCGCCGTCCACGGATCCGATGTCGAACGACAGGCCCGTCGTGACGAAGAACAGGGGCAGCAGCACCCCCGCGGTCTGCTCCAGTGTCTGGCGGAGCTCGGGGTCGGGCCGGTTGCCGACGCGGGGCATGGTCAGGCCCGCGAGGAAGCCGCCGAAGACCGGGTGCAGCCCCAGTGAGGCGGTGACCCAGGCGCTGCCCAGGGCGAGCCCCAGCGCGAGGGGCACCCGGTTCATCAGCAGCGCCGCCGGCCTGGACAGCAGCCGGCCCAGCAGCGGCCGCACACCGAGCAGCATCACCGCCACGAACCCGGTGATCAGCAGCAGCGTCACCGGCCAGGAGTGTCCGCTCTGGTGCCCGGTGCCGACGAACGCGGCGGCCAGGACCAGCCAGGCCGCCACGTCCATGAACCCGGCCGACGCCAGCGCCACCGTGCCCGCCGGGCTGCCCGCCATGCCGCGCTCGCGCACGATCGCCGCGAGCACCGGCAGGGCGGTCACCGCGGGGGCCACCGCCATGAACAAGGTGAACGACCCGCCCTCGGCGTGCCCGTGGCCGACGGCGTCGAAGGCGCCGCCGAACAGTTCCAGCGAGCCGACCCCGAGCCCCATGGGCACCAGGAGCGCGAGCGTCGCCACGCAGACCACCGCGCGGCTGCCGCGGCGCAACTGGCCGAAGTCGGTCTCGTATCCCGCCAGGAACATGAAGATGACGACCGCGACCTGCGCCAGGACAGTGAGGAACGGCTTGACCTCCGGCGGGAAGAGGTGCCCTGTGGGGTCGCCCGGCAGCTGGCCGAGCAGGGTCGGGCCCAGGGCGAGACCGGCCACGATCTGCCCGATCACCGTCGGCTGGCCGCAGCGCCGGGCCAGTGCCCCCAGCAGCCACGAGGCGACGACGATGATCGCAACGTCCGCTATCACCAGCGCGGTTATCGCTTCGGTGTCCACCGGTTCCTCTTCCCTCGCTCCCTCGCCCGGGTGTGTCCGTGCCGTTGCCGCGGTGGCGGGTCAGCCGGTCTTGCCGTGCAGCTTGCGCAGGTACTCGTAGGTGGAGGGCAGGGTGGCGATCAGTTCCTTCTGCTTGGCCTTGATCCCCTCGAAGACGGCCTGGGAGCGGTCCACCATGTCCGGGCGGGCCGCGAGGATCGGCAGGGTGTGCTCGGGCATGTGGTCCAGGCCGGCGAAGATGCAGTAGTAGTTGCTGTTGTTCCAGAAGTTGCGGAACTCGGCGTCGAAGTTCCCGTAGTAGGTGGTCTCGTCGGTGATGGGCATGTTCACCGGGAGCCCGGCCCGGTACATGGCCATCTTCTCCTTGATGTCGTCGGCCAGTTCGAGGTCCTTGCAGGCCCGCCAGAACGCCGTGTCGTTGCGCGGCGCGAAGCTGAAGTGGGCCTGCAGGAAGTCCCGGGTGTCGTCGAACATGGTCTCGATCTCGGCGTTGAACCGGCTCTGCAGGATCGGGTCGAACCGCTTGTCGGGGAAGTGCTTGGCGAGCTGGTAGAGCGCCGCGTAGGTGAAGTAGATCCCGGTGGACTCCAGCGGCTCGAGGAAGCAGGACGCGAGGCCGATGCTGACGCAGTTGCGCACCCAGGCGCGGCGGTTGCGGCCCACCCGGAACTTGATCTGGTTCAGCGGCTGGGTCTCGGGGTCCAGGCCCCACATCTTGCAGAACTCGAGCGTGGCGTCGTCGCGGGACTGGAAGCGGCTGGAGAACACATACCCGGTGCCGAACCGGCCGAGCATCGGGATCTTCCACGTCCAGCCGGAGGACATGGCGATCGCGCCGGTGTACGGCTCGACGCCCTCCGCCTCGTCGTCGTGCTGCACGGCGGTCGCCACGGCGCTGTCGTTGAGCAGGTGGTCGCTCATGTCCAGGAACGGCTCGCGCATCACACCGTTGATCAGCAGGGCGCGGAAGCCCGAGCAGTCGATGAACAGATCACCCTCGATGACCCGCCCGGTCTCGGTCTTGACGCAGGTGATGAAGCCCCGCTCGTCGACCTCGGCGCCGGTCATCTTGTCCTGGATGTGGATCGCGCCCTGCTTCTCCACGGCGAACCGGCACAGGAAGTCGGCGACCTTGTTCGCGTCGAAGTGCCAGGCGTAGTTGGTCCACTTGGTGCCGTCCATGTACCGGGGCGACAGGTTCAGGTCCATGACCGGAGGCTCGCGGTAACAGGCGTAGTCGAACGGCTCGTCCGTCTGCCCGGTCAGCTTCTGGTGCGTCCAGTGGTGCGAGATCGGCAGGTTGTCCGAGTTCGCGAGCAGCCCGAACAGGTGGTAGAAGGAGTCCTCCCCCTGTCCCAGGGCGCGCGCGGTGGCCTCACCGGTGCCCGGGGTGCGCCAGTTGGTGAACTTGATGCCCATCTTGAAGCTGGCGTTGCACTCGCGCATCCACTCTTCCTCGGTGAAACCGAGGTAGTCGAAGAACGTCTTGTGCAGGTTGGGCACCGTCGCCTCGCCGACACCGATGCGGCCCACCTGCGGTGCCTCGATCACCGTGATGGACACGTCCGGACCGAGAGCCTTGCCGAGGTACGAGGCGGACATCCATCCGGCCGTACCGCCACCGAGGACGACGACCCGCTTGATCCGATGATCCTCCACCGCTGCTCACCCTTTCTTTTCGGCACCGCGCCTGCGGTGCCGGATTGGTTCGATCGCCAGAATCCAGAATTTCGAAAGCCGCTTTTCTGAGGTGTTTGCCGAATTTCCCACGGGGAGCTGCCGGAAGTCAACGAATCATTGGAACTGCTCTGTGCGAGAACCTTGCAGAATTCTATATTTGCAGGTCAGGACGGATTATCATCGGCGTGTCATCCCCTTGTCAGAGACGTCCGTAATCATTGCCGAATATCGCGAGTCGGGGAGTGCCGGAGTAGGGGTTTGGAGAAGATGTCGATTACGGAGTCGCGGCCCGATTTCTCTAATCCGGACCGCTGGGAGACACGATGACGGTGATCACCCGGCCCGAGGAGTTCAACGTCGGGGACCTCTATGTCTCCCTGGAGCCGGCCTTCGGGAAGTCGCTCTATCTCAAGTGCGAGGGCTTCAACTTCGCCGGCTCGGTGAAGCTGAAGGCGGCCCTGGAGATGGTCGGCGCCGCCGAGCGTGCGGGCGTGCTGCGCCCGGGCACCACCATCGTGGAGAGCTCCTCGGGCAACCTCGGCGTCGCCCTGAGCATCGTCGCGGCCAGCTACGGCTACGGCTTCGTGTGCGTCACCGACTCGCGCTGCACACGGGCCGCGCAGCAGCTGATGCGGGCCCACGGCGCCGAGGTGCGGGTGGTCACCGAGGCCCACCCCGAGAACGGACTGCTCGGCGCCCGCCTGGACTGCGTCCAGCAGCTGTGCCGGGCCAATGACCGCTACGTCTGGCTCGACCAGTACAGCAACGCCGCGAACTGGCTGGCGCACGCCCGCACCACGGGCCCGGAGATCCTCAAGGAATTCCCGGAGCTCGACGTCCTGTTCGTCGGCGCGGGCACCACCGGCACGCTGATGGGCTGCGCGCGCTACCTGCGCGAGGAGAAGCCCTCGGTGCGGATCGTGGGCATCGACGCCGAGGGGTCGGTCACCTTCGGATTCCCGCCCCTGCCGCGCCTGATCCCGGGCCTGGGTACCGCGGTGCGGCCCGCCCTGCTCGACCGGTCCTACGTCGACGAGCTCATCGTCGTGGCCGAACGCGACACCGTACGCACCTGCCGGACGATGCAGCGCAACGGCTTTCTGTTCGGCGGCTCGACCGGCACCGTGGTGGCCGGCGCGCTGCGCTGGCTGGACGAGCACACCCCCGACGGCGGCCTCACCGCCGTGGCCATCGCCCCCGACCTCGGCGAGCGCTACCTCGACACCATCTACGACGACGAGTGGGTGAGCGAACACTTCGGAGCCGACACGCCGGCCGCCGCCGCGCAGCCCGCCACCCCCAGGAGGCAGCCGTGACGGTGACACAGCAGCACCCGGCGCCGGCCGGACCCGCCGCGTTCCCGCTGCTCGCGGGCCAGGCGGAGATCTGGTACGACGAGCAGTTCTCCGGCGGGACGCCCGCCTACAACTCCGGTGCGTACCTGGACATCCGCGGCCCCGTGGACCCCGCGCTGGTCGAGGCCGCCGTGCGGCGGCTGCTCGACGAGGCGGAGTGCACCAGGATCCGGTTCCTCGTGCAGGACGGGCTGCCCCGGCAGACCGTCCAGGCCCTGCCCGCCGTGCCGCTGAGCCGGCACGACCTGTCCGCGCAGGCCGACCCCGAGGCCGCCGCCCGGCAGTGGATGGACACCGACCTGCTGCGCCCGTTCGCGATCGACGCCTTCCCCCTGATCCGGCTGGCCGAGCTGCGCCTGGGCCCGGAGCGGACCTGGCTGTACCTGTGCAACCACCACGCGATCAGCGACGGTTACAGCCACCTGGTGTACTGGCGCCGGTTCGCGGAGATCTACGCGGGCCTGGCCGCGGGCGCGGACGTGGGCGCGGGTGCGCTGCCGGGACTGCGGCTGCTGGTCGAGGAGGAGCAGTCCTACCTCGGGACGCGGTTCGAGGAACGCGACCGCGCGTTCTGGCAGGACCGGTTCGCCCGGCCCACCGCGGGGGCCACGCTGTCCACCCGGTCGCCGGTGGACTCGCTGCCCCGCGGCTTCCTGCGCCGCACCCGGGTCCTGGACGAGCCGACGTCGAGCGCCGTGCGCGGCGCCGCGGCCGCGGCGGGCGTGAGCACCGGCGCGCTGCTCATGGCCGCGACCGCCCTCTACACCCACCGGATCACGGGCGCCCCCGACGTGACACTGACCGTCGCCGCGAGCGCCCGGACGAGTGCCACCGCCCTCAAGATCCCCGGCATGACCGCCAACTTCCTGCCGCTCCAGGTGCGCCTCGACGGCACGGAGAGCCGCCCCGAGCTGCTGCGCCGGACCGCGGCCGACCTGTCCAAGCTGCTGCGCCACCAGCGCTACCGGGTCGGCGCGATCCGCCGCGACCTCGGCCTGCAGCCCACCGACCGCTGGCCGGTGGGCCCGTTCGTGAACATGCTGCCGCTGCCCACCGCCCTGGACCTCGGCCCGTGCACGGCAACGGCGCACAACCTCACCACCGGCCTGGTCAACGACCTGATGGTGACCACCGTCGACAACGCGGACCAGGCCCTGCAGCTGAACATCAACGGCAACCCGGACCTGTACCACGCCGACGAAGTGGCCGACCACACCGACCGGTTCGCGCACTTCCTGGGCCGGTTCGCCGGCGCCGCCGAACAGACGCCCGTGGGCAGGATCGCGCTGCTCGACGCGGCCGAGGCCGGCGCCTACGACCGGATGTCGCACGGAGCGGCCACCGACGAGCCCTACCTGAGCGTCGCCGCGGCCATCCGCGCGGTCGCCGCCCACAGCCCCGACGCGGTGGCGCTGATCGACGGACCCGACGACGCGCCCAGGGAACTCACCTACCGGCAGCTGCTCGCCCGCGCGAACGCGCTGACCCCGCGCCTGCCCGCCACCGGCCTCGTCGGCGTGCTCGCGGGACCGGGCGCCGCGTTCGTCGTCGGCATGCTCGGCATCTGGGGAGCAGGCGCGGCCTATGTGCCGCTGGACGTGCAGGCCCCCTCCGCACGGACCGCGGGCCTGGTGGCGGACAACGGCATCAGCTGCCTGCTGGCGGACGCCGAACACCAGGAACTGGCCGCCGAGATCGCCGCCTCGACCGGCGCCGGCACCGTGCTCCTCGACGACGCCGAGCATCCCGAACCCGCCGAACTCACCGGCCTGCCCGACGGCCCCGACGCCCCCGACGCGTTGGCGTACGTCATCTTCACCTCCGGCTCCACCGGCACACCCAAGGGCGCGATGGTGCAGCACGGCGGCATGGTCAACCACCTGCGCGCCAAGATCGAGGACCTCGACCTGACCTCGGCCGACACCGTCCTGCAGAACGCGCCGCTCACCTTCGACATCTCCGTGTGGCAGCTCCTCGCGGGCCTGCTGGTCGGCGGCCGGGTGCGCATCGTGTCCCGCACGGTCGCCGCCGACCCCAACCTGCTGTTCCCGCTGGCCGTACGGGAGAGCGTCACCGTGGCCGAAGTGGTGCCCTCGCTGCTGCGCGCCGCACTCGACGCCTGGGACGTGGCCGGGGACGGACCGCGGCTGCCCGCCCTGCGCTGGCTGCTGGTGACGGGCGAGGCGATGCCCGCCGAACTGTGCGAGCGCTGGTTCCGCCGCGAACCGGCGATCCCCGTACTGAACGCCTACGGACCCACCGAGTGCTCCGACGACGTCACGCACGCGGTGCTCACCGCCGACGACGGCATCACCGGCGCCGCCGGACGCCGCGTCCCGATCGGCCGCGCCGTCCGCAACACCTCGCTGTACGTGCTGGACGACAACCTGGCGGCCGTGCCCCGCGGCGTCATCGGCGAGCTGTACGTCAGCGGGGCGGGCGTGGGCCGCGGCTATCTCGGCGACGCGCCCAAGACCGCCGCGACGTTCCTGCCCGATCCGTTCGCGGGCGGCGGTGCGCGCATGTACCGCACCGGCGATCGGGTGCTGTGGCGTGCCGACGGGCAGCTGGAGTTCGTCGAGCGCCGCGACCACCAGGTGAAGCTGCGCGGAAACCGGATCGAACTGGCCGAGATCGAGGCCGCGATGCTCGCCCAGGCGCACGTACGGGACGCGGCCGTCACGGTGTTCGGCGAGCTGGGCAGGCAGCGCCTGGTCGGCTACGTGGTGCCCACCGACGCCACGCAGGACGACCCGGCGCGCTTGCGCGAGCGGCTCGGCGCGGTGCTGCCCGCGTACATGGTGCCGTCCGTGATCGTGGCGCTGGACGCGCTGCCGCTGACCGGCCACGGCAAGGTGGACCGCAAGGCGCTGCCCGAGCCGGACGCCGAGGACGTGGTGCGGGCGGGCGGATCGAGCAAGCCGCAGACCCCCGGCGAGGAGCTGCTGTGCCGGCTGTTCGCCGAGGCGCTCGGCCTGAGCGAGGTCGGCCCGGACGACAACTTCTTCGACCTGGGCGGCGACAGCATCATCTCGATCCAGGTGTCCAGCCGGATCGGCCGCGAGGGCCTGCAGGTCACCCCGCAGCAGATCTTCCAGCTCAAGACGCCGACCGCGATCGCCGCGGCCGCCGTGCCGGTGCGGCCGCCGTCGGTGCCCCGCCCCGAGGACGGCGTCGGCGCCGTCGAGCCGCCGCCGGTGGCCGCGCAACTCTGCGCGGACCTGGCGCTGTTGGCCTCGACCGGCCTGCCCGAGGCGGCCCGCCGCTACGGCCAGTACGTGGTCGTCGACGTACCCCCGGGCACGGACACCGACCGGCTCGGCCAGGCGCTGCAGGCCGTGCTCGACCACCACGACGCCCTGCGGATGCAGGTGAGCGTCCCCGTGGCCGGGCAGTGGGTGATGGAGACGCTGCCGCCGGGCTCGGTCAAGGCGGGCGACGTGCTCACCGAGGCCGCCGCCGCGCCGATACCGGACCTCGCGGCGGCCGCGGGGACGCGGATGGACCCCGAACACGGCATCGTCACCCAGGCGGTGCTCGTCCGCGGCACGCACGACGCACCGGACCGTCTGCTGTGGCTGGTCAACCACCTGTGCGTGGACGGCGTCTCGTGGCGGGTCCTGGTGCCGGACCTGCGCGAGGCATGGGAAGCGGTGATGGCCGGCCGGGACATCGCGCTCGACCCCGTCGGCACCTCCTACCGGCAGTGGTGTCGCACGCTGAGCCGCGACGCCCGCTCCAGCGGGCGCCTCGCGGAGTTCCCCGCCTGGCTGGAGCAGGTCCGCGACAGCGGCCCGCCCCTGGCCGGCCGGCCGCTCGACCCGCTGCGCGACACCTACGCCACCGGGCACGCGCTGCGTCTGGTCCTGCCGCCCGAGGTGACCAGGCCGCTGCTCGGCGCGACCCCCGCCGTGCTGGGCGTCGAGGTCAACGACGTCCTGCTGACCGCGCTGGCCATCGCCGTCGCCGACTGGCGGCGCCGCAGGGGCGAGGGCGCCGGGCAGGTCCTCGTGGAACTGGAGGGGCACGGCCGCGAGCCGATCGACGGCGAGGACCTGGCCCGCACGGTGGGCTGGTTCACCAGTGTCTTCCCCGTGCGCCTGGACACCTCCGCGGACGGCGACGACCTGGACTGGGACGACCTGTGGGCCGGCGGCGCCGCGCTGCAACGGCTCGCCGAGCGCACGTACGCCGCGCCCGGCCGCGGCCTGGGCTATGGACTGCTGCGCTACCTGAACGCGCAGACGCAGGCCGCGCTGGCCCGGTTCGCGCCGCCCGAGCTCGGCCTGAACTACCTGGGCCGGTTCGCCGCGGGCACCGGCACCGGCGCCTGGCAACTGGACGGCGGCGACGCGGTGATCTCCACCGCCACCAGCCCGGACACGCCGCTGCGGCACGTCCTGGCCGTCACGCCCGTGACCGAGGACCGGCCCGAGGGGCCGCACCTGGTCGCCGACTGGCTGTGGGCGGGCGAGCTGTTCGCCGACACGGACGCCGAGGACATCGCACACACCTGGTTCCGGGCCTTGCGTGCCCTGGTCGCGCACTGCGGAGCCAACAAGAGGGAGACATCGTGACTCAGTCGCAGCGAGCGGCGGCGGACGGACCGTGGGACATGCACGAGGCCGCACTCACCCCGGCGGTGCAGCGGCTGCGGGACCGGGCCGACGCACTGCCCAAGCCGGGCGCGCAGTCGGGCGAGTTCCTGGTCCTGGACGCCCCCGAGGGCACCGACCTGGCCGCGCTGACCGCGGCCGTGCAGGCACTGCTCGACCGGCACGAGGCACTGCGGCTGTGTCTGACCGAGCCGTTCGAGGGCCTGCTGACATCGGGGGTGCTCCCCGTGGGCGCGGTGCGCGCCGAGCAGCTGGTGTCCCAGGCCCCGGCGGACGCCGAGCCGGCCGAACTGGCCGCGGCCGCGCGGCCGGGCCTGGCGGTGGGCGAGGGCATCACGCTGCAGGCCGTGCTCGCCGGGCAGCGCATCCTGCTGCTCGCGCACGAGCTCGTGGTGGACGCCGCGTCGTGGCGGGTGCTCGCCGACGACCTGCTCGCCGGGTGCCGCGACGCCGTCGCCGGGCGCACGCCGGTGGCCGGCGACGTGCCGGTCCCCTACCGGGACTGGGCGGCCCGCCTCGCCGAGCAGGCGCGCGCCGCACACCGGGTGCGCGAGCTGCCCGCGTGGACCGAACAGCTGGACTCCGACGCCCAGTTGGTGCCGGACGTGGTGCTCGACCCGGCCAAGCACACCGCGGCCGCGCTGTGCCATCTGCGCCAGGAGGTGCCCGTAGAGGCCAGTAAGGCCCTGCTGTCCACGCTGCCGTCGGCGTTTCACGCCACCACCGAGGACGCACTGCTCGCCGCGCTGGCGATCGCCGCGGCGGCACACCGAGGAGAGGCCGAGGCAGGCCGCACCGCCGTGCTGGTCGAGCTGGCCGGCCACGGCGGCCGGCAGCCCGTCGAGGGCCTCGACCTCAGCCGTACGGTCGGCCACTGCGGCAGCGGATTCCCCGTGCGGGCGGACGCGGCCGTGCTCTACCCCGAGGACCTCACGCCCGGCGACGCGGACCTGGACGACGCGGTGAAGCGGGTCAAGGAGCAGCTGCGGGCGCTGCCCGACGGCGGCGCGGGCTACGGCGTGCTGCGCCGCCTCAACCCGCAGACCGCAGGGGTGCTCGCCCGGCGCGGCACCCCGCAGGTGCGGCTGCGCTTCGACGCGGAACTGCCCGGTACGGTGACCGCCGCCGCGGACCCGGCCACCCCCGTCGAGCACGCGGTGAGCGTGACGGTGGCGGTGAGCGAGGGCCGGCTGATCGCCGACTGGGCCTACCTGCCCGACCTCGTGCCCGGCTGCGCCGAGCTGGCCGATGAATGGCTGCGGCTGCTCGGCCTGCTGGCCGAGCACGCCGGCACGCCGGGCGCGGGCGGCCGTACGCCCTCCGACCTGACCGTCTCGACGCTGACGCAGCGCGAGATCGACGAGCTGGAGGCCGACCTGGGTCCGCTGCAGGACGTGCTGCCCCTGTCACCGCTGCAGAAGGGCATGCTGTTCCACGCGGGCCTGCACAAGAACGAACTGGACGTCTACCACGTCCAGGTGCACGCGGACCTGACCGGGCCGCTGGATGAGGACCGGCTGCGCGCCGCCACCGCGAGCCTGCTGCAGCGCCACGTCAACCTGCGCTGCTGCTTCCGCTACAGCGCGACCGGCGAGCAGCTGCAGGTCATCCCCGAGACGATCGAGCTTCCCTGGTCGCACGTCGACCTGAGCGGCGCCTCCCAGACGCAGCTCGCCGACTTCGCGGCCGCCGACCGGGACCGCGGCGTCGACCTGGCGGCTCCCCCGCCCATGCGGTTCACGCTGATCCGCCTCGGCCCCGACCGGCACCGGCTGCTGTGGACGTTCCACCACATCGTGGCGGACGGCTGGTCCACCCCCATCGTGCTGCGCGAGCTGCTGAGCGCCTACCGGGACGGCGCGCCCGGATCCCCCGAACCCCGGCCGTACCAGGACTACTTGCGCTGGCTGGGCGAGCGCGACGTCGCGAGCGCGGAGCGGGCGTGGCGGGCGGCGATGACGAACGTGTCCGAGGGGACGCTGGTCTCGCCCCACGGCGAGGAGATCCCGCCGGTGCGGCCCGAGCATCTCTTCTTCGATCTGCCGGCGGACCTGACCGATGCGGTCACCGGGTTCGCGCGCCGCCGTGGCCTCACGCTCGCCACCGTGGTGCACACCTGCTGGGCGATCCTCGTCGGCCAGCTCACCGGCAGCCGGGACGTGGTGTTCGGCAGCGTGCAGTCCGGCCGCCCGGCCGATCTGTCCGGTGTGGACGAGATGGTCGGCATGTTCGTGAACACCCTGCCGGTACCGGTGCGGCTCGACCCCTACCGGTCGTTCGCCGACGTCGCCGCCGGCCTGCAGGACGAGCAGCTGTCCCTGACCGACCACCAGCACCTGGGCCTGGGCGACATCCAGCGGCTGACCGGGATCCGCAGACTCCTTGACACGTCCGTGACCATCCAGAACTATCCGACGGACCTGGCGGAGCTGAGTGCGATCGTGCCGGGCCTGGCCGTGGACGACGTCCGGGCCGAGCTCTCCGGCGAGTACACGATGGCCCTGCTGGTGCATCCGGGCACCCGGCTCAGGCTGCAACTGGCCTACCGGCCGGACCTGTTCACGGCGGACGGCGCCGAGCGGGTCGGGCAGCGGCTGACCGGACTGCTGGCCACCGTGGTGGACCACGCGGAGAGGCCGCTGGGGGCGCTGGACGCGCTCACCGCCGACGAGCGTGCCGACATCGTCGGCCCGTGGGCGGGTGCCCTCGCCGAACGCCGGGTGTGCGACGTGCCGACGCTGTTCGCCGAACGGGTCGCCGCCGCGCCCGACGCACCGGCACTGAGCTGGAGCGGCGGCTCGATGGACTACGCCGAACTGGACGCGCGGGCCAACCGGATGGCGCACGAGCTGATCGCGTGCGGTGCGGGCCCGGACACGGTCGTCGCGCTGGTGCTGCCGCGCACCCCCGAACTCCTGGTGACGGTGCTCGCGACGCAGAAGGCAGGTGCCGCCTACCTCCCGGTCGACCCGCAGTACCCGGCCGACCGGATCGCGTTCATGCTCGAGGACGCCCGGCCGGCCGTGATCGTGTCCACCGTGGACATCGGCCGCGCGCTGCCCGCCGGCGGGGCCGAGATGGTCCTGGTCGACGATCCGGACCGCGCGGCGCGGGTGGCCGCCCGCCCCGCGGGCGATCCGACCGACGCCGAGCGCACCCGGCCGCTGCTGCCCACCGATGCCGCGTACGTGATCTACACGTCCGGCTCGACCGGGCGGCCCAAGGGCGTCGTGGTGGACCACCTGGGGTTCACCAAGATGGTCTTCGACCTGATCGCACGGTTCGACGTCGTCGCGGACACCCGGATGCTGCAGTTCGCTCCGTCCAGCTTCGACGCCTCGATCTGGGAGTGGTCGATGGCGCTGCTCGGCGGCGGCACGCTGGTGCTGACCGACGAGCTGAGCCGGCTGCCCGGACCCGCGCTGGTCGACCTGATCGCCGAGCAGCGGGTCAATCTGCTGGCGTTTCCGCCCGCGGTCGCCGCGGCGCTGCCCGAGGGCAGCACCCTGCCGGCCGACCTGACGATGGTGGTCGCCGGTGAGGCGTGCCAGAAGGAGGTCGTGACGCGCTGGTCGGACAGCGTCCGGATGTTCAACGGCTACGGCCCGACCGAGACCGTGCTCGCCTCCACCTGCGCCGGCCCGCTGCACGGGCCCGAACGCCCCTCGATCGGACGGCCGTTGGCGGCGCACCGGGTGTATCTGCTGGACTCCGCGCTGCGCCCGGTGCCGGCCGGGGTGACCGGGGAGATCTACGTCAGCGGCGGTCTTGCCCGCGGCTATCTGAACCGGCCCGGCTTCACCGCCTCCCGGTTCGTGGCCTCCCCCTTCGACGCCGCGGGCGAGCGGATGTACCGCACCGGCGACCTCGCCCGCTGGGACGCGCACGGGGTGCTCCACTACGTCGGCCGCGTGGACGACCAGGTGAAGCTGCGCGGGTACCGGATCGAACTGGGTGAGGTCGAGGCCGCGCTGCGCGGCGCGCCCATGGTCGGCGACGCGTCCGTGGTGCTCGGCGAGGACGGCGGCGGCAAACGGCTGGTCGGCTACGTCGTGCCGGTGCCCGGCGGTGAACTGCCGGATGTGGACCTGGTGCGCGAGCATGCCGCGGGCGAGCTTCCGGACTACATGGTGCCCGCTGCCCTGGTCGCGCTGGAGAGCCTGCCGCTGACCCCGAACGGCAAGGTGGACCGCAAGGCCCTGCCCGAGCCGGGCGCCGTGGCACGGCCGGTGGGCCGCGCTCCGCGGACCCCGCTGGAGGAGAGCCTCGCCTTCGTCTTCGCCCAGGTCCTCGGCCTGGACTCGGTCGGCATCGACGACGACTTCTTCGTCCTGGGCGGGCACTCGCTGCTGGCCACGAAGGTGATCGCCCGGCTACGGGCGATGCTGAACCTGGAGGTGCCGATCCGGGCGCTGTTCGAGGCCCCGACGGTCGCGGGCCTCGCGCTGGCGATCGGC
>NZ_AOPZ01000086.1 GCF_000414115.1 Streptomyces aurantiacus JA 4570 | reverse complement strand
CCGCCGCGCCGCCGCGCCGCGCGGTGCGCTCCAGGCGGCGCGGCCACGGCGTGCCGTCCCACAGGTCCCACAGCGCCTGCTCGGCGGTGCCGCCGTCCGCGAGCCGCTTCCTGGCCCGGCTCAGCAGTTCGCCGAGGCGCTGGGCGCCCTTCGCGTACGAGGGGTCGTGCGTGGTCAGCCGCTCCGGCTCGGCGAGCGCGCGGGCCAGCAACACGTCGGACGGCGGCGGCAGATGGTTGCCCCCGGCCCGCTCCTCCTCCCGCAGGGCCCGGCCGAGGCGCCGCAGGTCGGCGGCGTCCATGCTCGCGAGGGGCGAGGTGAGGAGGGCGAGGGCGGTCTCGGTGTCGAGCCAGGCGGGGGTGACGGGCGCGGGTTCCGTGCGTGCGGGTTCGGTGCGTGCGAGTTCGGTGCGTGCGGGTTCGCGGGGGTCGTCGGACGGCGGCTCCGGGGACGACGGTTCGCTGGACGCCGCGTCCGGCCCCGGCGCCGACGGTTCGCCAGCCACCGCCGCCTCCGGCTCCGGCTCCGGCTCCGGCTCCAGAGACGACAGCTCGTCGGACGCTGCCTCCGGGGACGACGGCCCGGCAGACCGCCCCTCCGTAGACGACGGCTCGCCGGACGCCGCCTCCGTAGACGCCCCCTCGGTAGGTGCCGCCTCCGTAGACACCACCTCCGCGGACCCCGGCCTGCCCGGCGCCGCCGACTCGTCCAGAAGCCCCGGCTCCCCCGCGCCCTCTCCCGACTCCGCCCTCGCCACCGCCCGCAGTGCCGTCAGCAGGGCCGTCACCGCGGGCTCGTGGCGCAGGGGGATGTCGTCGCCGTCTATGTCCAGGGGGACGCCCGCCGCGGTGAGGCTGCGGCGGACGGACGGGATGGTCCGGGCGCCCGCGCGGACGAGGACGGCCATCTCGCTCCAGGGGATGCCGTCCTCCAGGTGCGCGCGGCGCAGGATGTCCGCGATGTTGTCGAGCTCGGTGCCTGCCGTCGGGTACGTACGGACGTCGACACGGCCGCCGTCCCTGGCGGCCGTCAGCTCCCGGTGGGCGCGGACCTTCTCCGATGGCAGCCGGGTGAGCGGCAGCCGCGTGGTGATCAGGCGGGTGGCCGCCAGGAGCCGCGCCCCCGACCTCCGGGACGTCGTCAGGACCTCGACGGGCGCGGGCGTGCCGTCCGCGCGCGGGAAGTCCGCCGGGAACTGGAGGATGCCGTTCACGTCGGCGCCCCGGAAGGCGTAGATCGACTGATCGGGGTCTCCGAAGGCGACGAGGTCACGGCCGCCGCCCGCAAGGGCGTGCAGGAGGCGCACCTGGGAGGGATCGGTGTCCTGGTACTCGTCGACGAACACCGCGTCGTACTGGGCCGCCAGCGCGCGGGCGACCTCGGGGCGGCGGGCGAGCAGCACCGCGCGGTGCACCAGCTCCGCGTAGTCGAGGACGCCCTGCATGTCGAGCACGTCCAGGTACTCGGCGAGGAACGCCGCCGCCGCGCCCCAGTCGGGGCGGCCGCCGCGCCGGGCGAAGGCGTCCAGGGCCGCCGGGCCGAGGCCCAGTTCGCGGCTGCGCGCGAGCACGGCGCGCACCTCGTCGGCGAAGCCGCGCGTGGTGAGGCAGGCACGCAGCTCGTCCGGCCAGCGCACCCGCGCGAGGCCCTCCCGCGCGAGGTCGGTCTGGCCGGCGAGGAGTTCGCGTACCGCCACGTCCTGCTCGGGTCCCGACAGCAGCCGCAGGGGTTCCACGAAGAGGTCGGCGTCCTGGTGGGCGCGGACGAGGGCGTAGCAGAACGAGTGGAACGTGGTCGCCTGCGGGGCGTCGGCGGCGCCTATGCGGTGCGCCATCCGGTCGCGCAGCTCGACGGCGGCCCTGCGGCTGAACGTGAGCACAAGGACCCGCTCGGGATCCGTCCCCTTGGCCACCCGCGCGGCCACCGCCTCCACCAGGGTGGTGGTCTTGCCGGTGCCCGGACCTGCGAGAACGAGCATCGGACCGCCCGCGTGGTCAACCACGGCGCGCTGTTGTGCGTCCAGGTGAGGGGGATCCGCAGGGACCGGCGGGGTACGCACCAGTCGATAGGCACCCGGGTTCCCCTGTCGTACCTGCGGGTGCGACGGGTGCCGGGCGTGCCGAACGGATGAAGTGGAGCTCACGTGGATCGCCGGTCCTGGTGGGTGTACTGGTCGAGGTGCGGCTGTGCGACAGCTGCGGGGTGAGTGTGAATGCGTGCTGTCGACGCTACGCCAGCGAATGAGCGGGGCGCGTGGCTTCCCCCGTACGGGCCACCGGTCCGCCGTGGGTCCTGTGGCCGCCGGTCCCGTGCATGGCGGAAGGTGTCAGGTGTGAGCCTCCGGAGCCACGTCCGCCGTGCCGCCGTCCCAGCGCGCCCTGCGCATGTCCAGCCGCGGCATGCTCCGCTCGGCCGTGCGGCCCGCCTCCCGCAGCGGGGTGCCCTCCGCGCGGTACGCCTCCAGGGCACGCAGCTCGTGGCCCGGCAGCAGCACGCCGTCCGAGCGCACCACGCGCCACCACGGCACCGCGGCGCCATAGAGCGCCATCACGCGGCCGACCTGGCGCGGGCCGCCCTCCTCCAGCCACTCCGCGATGTCCCCGTACGTCATCACGCGGCCCGGAGGGATGCGTTCCGCCACATCCAGGACACGCTCCGCGTACTCCGGCAGCTCCGCTTCGTACTCCGGCAGCGCCGCCTCGTGCTCCCGCAGCTCCGCTTTCGATCGCCTCTCCTCGCTCATCCGGACCATCCTGCCGCATGGCACCGACACGGTGACGGCCCCGCGACAGAGCGTGCGACGGTGCAGGCAACAGGGGCCGAAGTGGCAAATCGTGACCGTTTCGCGCCCCCGGATTGCCCCCTGATGCCCCCCGTTGTCAGCGGGGCATGCCACCATCGTGCGGGCGGTGACTGGTGATACGAGATCAAGAAGAGGCGACGGAGCAGCAGGGCGTGCATTCCGACAAGAAGGCGGGCACCCCTGCGGACACGGCACGCCCCGACACCGGTGAGCACGTCCTGAAGTCCGACGAGACGCCGAACGACAAGCCCCACGGCACGTCGCACGACGACCAGCCGCAGCAACCGGAAACGGCCGAAAACCGCTCCGGCCCGGACACCGACCACTCCGTCCCGGACACCGACCACCTCGATCCGGACGCCGCCCACCCCACACCGAACACCCCCGACCACCTCCCCGACTGCGCCGACGAAGACGCGCACTCCGAGCGTGTGGAGGGCGACGAACCCCTCCTCCCCGCGCGCGTGCACCGCCCCTCCGACCTCATGCGGCTGCTCGTCGGCATCCTGGCGATCGCCGTGCTGCTCGCGATCTCCGCGTTCGCGCACGGCACCACGTCGGGCCTGGAGCAGGACATCAACGCGGGCACGGGCGAGCCCCCGGACCTGCTGATGAAGCTGGCGGGGCTCACCGCGAGCATCGGCGTGCTGCTCGTCCCCGTGGCGTTCGCGATCGAGCGTCTGATCAAGCGGGACGGGCTGCGCATCGCCGACGGCGTCCTCGCGGCCGTCCTCGCGCACGGCGTGACCCTGGCCACCGACCTGTGGGTGGCCAAGGCCGCCCCGGAGTCCATCCAGGACGCGCTCACCCAGCCCTCCCCGGGGGACATCAGCTCCCTCACGGACCCGGTGCACGGCTACCTCGCGCCGGTCATCGCGTACATGACCGCCGTGGGCATGTCCCGCAGGCCCCGCTGGCGCGTCGTGCTGCTCGTGGTGCTGCTGCTCGAAGCCTTCACGATGCTGGTCTCGGGCAACACGACGCCGTTCTCGATCATCCTGACGGTGCTCATCGGCTGGACCGTGGCGTACGGCACGCTGTACGCGGTCGGCTCGCCGAACGTGCAGCCCACCGGCCAGACGCTGCTCGCCGGCCTCAGGCACGTCGGCTTCCGCCCGGTGGGCGCGGCCCGCGAGGACTCCGGCGACGCCCCCGACCAGGACAACCGCGGCCGGCGCTACTTCGTGACGCTGGAGGACGGCCCGCCCCTGGACGTCACGGTCATCGACCGCGAACAACAGGCGCAGGGCTTCTTCTACCGCGTGTGGCGCCGCCTCACGCTGCGCGGCATCACCCAGCGCCGCAGCCTCCAGTCGCTGCGCCAGGCCCTGGAGCAGGAGGCCCTGCTCGCGTACGCGGCGATCGCGGCGGGCGCCAACGCGCCCAAGCTGATCGCCACCTCCGAGCTCGGCCCGGACGCCGTGATCCTCGTGTACGAGCACACCGGCGGCCGCTCCCTGGACTCGCTGCCGGACACGGCCCTCACCGACGACCTCCTGCGCGACACCTGGCGCCAGGTCAAGGCGCTGCAGTCGCGCCGCATCGCCCATCGCAGGCTGGCCGGCGACGCGATCCTGGTGGATCGTTCCGGCACCGTCATCCTGACCGATCTGCGCGGCGGCGAGATCGCGGCCGGCGACCTCGTCCTGCGCATGGACATCGCCCAGCTCCTGACCGCCTTCGGGCTGCGCGCCGGCGCCGAGCGCGCGGTCGCCACGGCCGTCGACGTCCTCGGCCCGGACGCCGTGGCGGACTGTCTGCCGCTGCTCCAGCCGATCGCGCTGACCCGCTCCACGCGCGGGACGCTGCGCAAGCGGGCCCGTGAGCGCGCCGAGCGGGAGCGCGAGGCCGTCCTCGAGGCGTCCCGCAAGGCCAGGCTCACGCGCAGAGAGGGCGAGGGCGACGACGTCTCCGAGGAGACGGGCGCGACCGCCGCCCGCAAGGCCCCGCAGGCGGAGAAGGCGCAGAAACAGGCCGAGAAGCAGGCCATAGACGAAGCCCTGGAGCAGGCCCGCGAGGAGGATCTGCTCACCCAGATCCGCCACCAGGTGCTGCTCATCCGGCCGACGGCCCCCGTGGAACCGGCCCAGCTGGAACGCATCAGGCCACGCACGCTGATCAGCTTCATCGCCGGCGCCTTCGGTGCGTACTTCCTGCTGTCGCAGCTCACGCACGTCGACTTCGGCACCATCTTCGGAGAGGCCGAATGGGGCTGGGTCGCCGCGGCCATGGCGTTCTCGGCGCTGAGCTACTTCGCCGCCGCGATGAGCCTGCTGGGCTTCGTGCCGGAGCGGGTGCCGTTCCTGCGGGCGGTGTCGGCGCAGGTCGCAGGGTCGTTCGTGAAGATCGTGGCGCCCGCCGCGGTGGGCGGCGTGGCGCTGAACACGCGCTTCCTGCAGCGTTCGGGGGTGCGCTCGGGGCTCGCGGTGGCGAGCGTCGGCGCCTCCCAGCTCTTCGGCCTCGGCTCGCACATCCTGCTGCTGCTGGTCTTCGGGTACGTCACCGGCACGCAGAAGACGCCGACGCTGACGCCGTCCCGCACGGTCATCGCGGGCCTGCTGACCGTCGCGGTCCTCGTCCTTGTGGTGACCGCGATCCCGTTCCTGCGGAAGTTCGTCGTCACGCGCGTGCGGTCGCTGTTCGCCGGTGTCGTGCCGCGCATGCTCGACGTCCTGCAGCGCCCGCAGAAGCTGCTCACCGGCATCGGCGGCATGCTGCTCCTGACGTTCCTGTTCGTGCTGTGCCTGGACGCCTCGGTGCGGGCGTTCGCGAGCCAGGAGATGGGCACGGTGAGCCTCGCCAGCGTCGCGGTGGTCTTCCTCGCGGGCAACGCGCTGGGCTCGGCGGCGCCCACACCGGGCGGCATCGGGGCGGTCGAGGCGACGCTGACGGTCGGCCTGATCGCGGTGGGCGTACCGAAGGACGTGGCGGCGCCGGCGGTGCTGCTCTACCGGCTGCTCACGCTGTGGCTGCCGGTGCTCCCCGGATGGCTGTTCTTCAACCACCTCACCCGTAAGGGGCTGTTGTAGGGGCGCCTTGACGGACTCCGCCGCAGGATGGAGCCATGCCCATGCTGCCGCCGCGCGTCAAGGCCCTGTCCGCCACCGCCGTCCTGCTGACCGCCGCGCTCACGGCGTGCGGGGACTCCGGCTCCGACTCCTCGGACGAGGCATCGCCGGACCAGAAGCTGAGCTGGAAGGACTGCCCGGCCCCGTCGGCGGCGGAGGGCGGCGGCCAGGCGCCCTCACCGCTGCCCGGCGGCGCCGAGTGGCAGTGCGCCACCATGAAGGCGCCGCTGGACTGGGACGAGCCCAAGGGCGACACCGTGGACATCGCGCTGATCCGCGCGAAGGCGAGCGGCGCCGAGAACAAGCGCATCGGCTCCCTCGTCTTCAACTTCGGCGGCCCCGGCGGCTCCGGCATCACCACGCTGCCCGCCTTCGGCTCGGACTACGCGAAGCTGCGCACCCGCTACGACCTGGTGAGCTTCGACCCGCGCGGCGTCGGCCGCAGCGCGGGCGTCACATGCGAGGACGCCGAGCAGCTCGACGCGTACTTCCAGCAGGACGCGACGCCCGACGACGCCGCGGAGCGGACGAAGCTCATCGACAACGTCACGGCGTTCAACGGGGAGTGCGAGAAGAACTCCAAGAAGGTGCTCCCCCATGTGCGCACCACGGACGCGGCCCGCGACATGGACCTGATGCGGCAGGTGCTCGGTGACGACAAACTGCACTACTTCGGCATCTCGTACGGCACCGAACTCGGCGGCGTGTACGCCCATTTGTTCCCCAAGAACGTGGGCCGCGCGGTCTTCGACGCGGTCGTCGACCCCACCCAGACGCCCGAGCAGGGCTCACTGGGGCAGGCCGAGGGCTTCCAGCTCGCGCTCGACAACTTCGCCAAGGACTGCACCTCGCAGGTCGACGACTGCCCCGTCGGGAGCAGCGAGCAGGACGTCAAGGACCGCGTCGCGAAGCTCCTGAAGGACCTCGACAGCAAGCCGCTGCCCGCGCTGCCGCCGCGCGAGCTGACGCAGACGGCGGCGACGAACGGCATCGCGCAGGCCCTGTACTCCAAGGACTTCTGGCCCTATCTCACGCAGGGCCTCGAAGACGCCTACGGCGGCGACGGCAAGATCCTCATGGTCCTGTCCGACTCGATGAACGGACGCAACGAGGACGGCGAGTACAGCAACATCCAGGCGGCCAACGTCGCTATCAACTGCGCCGACGACAAGCCGCGTTACACGCCCGACGACGTCGAGTCGAAGCTGCCGGAGTTCCGTGCGGCATCACCGCTGTTCGGCGACTACCTGGCGTGGGGCATGGTCAACTGCACCGACTGGGCCGTCGAGGGCGCCGCCGACCACCCGGACGTGAGCGCTCCGGGCGCCGCGCCCGTCCTCGTCATCGGCAACACCGGCGACCCGGCCACGCCGTACGAGGGCGCGCGCAAGATGGTCGACGCCCTCGGCGAGGGCGTCGGCGTCGAGCTGACGTACAAGGGGCAGGGGCACGGGGCGTACGACAGCAAGAACAAGTGTGTGCGAAGTGCCGTGGACGGCTATCTGCTGGAGGGGACCGTGCCCAAAGCGGGCACGATCTGTGCCTGATCGGCCTTCGGCCTCGTCCTCAATCGCCGGACAGGCTCAAGAGTCGCCGGCCAGCCTCGCTGGGGCCGCTGTCAGTGGCCGTGCCTACTATGGCCTGACTGTCTTCCGAGGGGGGAAGCTTCATGCCGCGATTCGTACGGTCAGCAGCTCTGGCCACCGCAGGGGTCCTGGTGGCCGGGCTCGCCGTGGGATGCGGTGGCTCGTCCGACGACAAGGGTGACGAGGCCGACGGGAAGCGGCCCGCGCCCACGGGGGCCGATCCGGCGCCGAGGCCCGACCCCTCCTCCACCCTGCCCGCCTCCGTCACCACGCAGAAGCTCGACTGGGGCCGCTGCGAGGCGTCGGGCAGCGATCCGGCGCCGGGCGACGAGTGGCAGTGCACGACGCTCAAGGTCCCGCTCGACTACGGAAAGCCGGACGGCGAGACGATCGGCATCGCGCTGATCCGCGCCAAGTCGACCGGCAAGGGCGACCGCATCGGCTCGCTCCTGTTCAACTTCGGCGGCCCGGGCGGCTCCGGCGTCTCCATGCTGCCGTCCTTCGGGGATTCGTACGGCAAGCTGCGCGAGCGGTACGACCTGGTGAGCTTCGACCCGCGCGGGGTCGCGGCGAGCGAGGGCGTGCGCTGCCGCGGCGACAAGGAGACCCAGGCCGCGGAGAACACCGACCTCACGCCGGACACCCCGGCCGAGGAGAGGGCGTACTTCAAGGACGCGGCGGACTTCGGCGCCGGCTGCGCGCGCGCCGCCAAGAAGCTGCTCCCGCACGTCTCGACGGCCGAGGCCGCCCGCGACATGGACGTGATGCGCCAGGTCCTCGGCGACAAGAAGCTGCACTACTTCGGCATCTCGTACGGCACCGAACTCGGCGGTACGTACGCCCACTTGTTCCCCAAGAAGGTCGGCCGCCTCACGCTGGACGCGGTGGTGGACCCGACGTCGGGCACGGTGGGCCACGCCGAGAACCAGGCACGGGGCTTCCAGCGCGCCCTCGACAACTACCTGAAGGCCAACGGCCAGGACCCGAAGACGGGCACGAAGAAGATCGTCGACCTGCTGCGCCGCATAGACGCCGAGCCGCTGCGCACGGACACTCCCGGCCGCAAGCTCAGCGAGTCCCTGGCGACGACCGGCATAACGGTCACGCTGTACAGCAAGCAGACCTGGCCCGCCCTGACCAACGCCCTGGAGGATGCGGAGAAGGGCGACGGCACGGCCCTGCTGCAGCTGGCCGACGCGTACAACGAACGGGACGCGTCCGGGCGTTACAGCACCCAGAGCCACTCGCAGCGCGCGATCTCCTGCCGTGACGGCAAGGAGCGGCCGACGCCGGAGCAGGCCAAGGCGCGGCTCGACCGGTTCCGCGAGATATCCCCGCTGTTCGGCACGTTCATGGCCTGGGACACGGCGGGCTGGTGCCACGACTGGCCGGTGGCCGGGCTGCACGACAGCCCCGAGGTGAGCGCCCCCGGCGCCGCGCCCGTCCTCGTCGTCGGCAACACCGGCGATCCGGCGACGCCCTACGAGGGCGCCAGGAAGATGGCGGACGAGCTGGGCAAGGGTGTCGGCGTCCACCTGACGTGGAAGGGCGAGGGCCACGGGGCGTACGGCAACGGCAGCGACTGCGTCGACGGCACGATCGAGGACTATCTGCTGGACGGCAAGGTCCCCCAGGACAACAAGGTCTGCGAGTCCTGAGAGCCGAAAGGCCCCGCCCACCAGAAGGTGAGCGGGGCCCGGGAAGACCGCGAACGGCTCTAGTAGACCGGCTTCTCCGGCTCGACCTGGTGGACCCACCCGATCACGCCGCCGCCCACGTGCACCGCGTCCGCGAAGCCCGCGGACTTGAGCACGGCGAGGACTTCCGCACTGCGGACACCCGTCTTGCAGTGCAGGACGATCTTCTTGTCCTGCGGGAGCGTCTCCAGGGCGGCGCCCATGAGGAACTCGTTCTTCGGGATCAGCTTGGCGCCCGGGATGGAGACGATCTCGTACTCGTTCGGCTCGCGGACGTCGATGATCTCGATCTTCTCGTCGGCGTCGATCCACTCCTTGAGCTGCTTGGGAGTGATCGTCGAACCGGCCGCCGCCTCCTGGGCCTCTTCGGAGACGACGCCGCAGAACGCCTCGTAGTCGATGAGCTCGGTGACGGTGGGGTTCTCGCCGCAGACCGCGCAGTTCGGGTCCTTGCGGACCTTGACCTGGCGGTACTGCATCTCCAGGGCGTCGTAGATCATCAGGCGGCCGACGAGCGGCTCGCCGATGCCCGCGAGGAGCTTGATGGCCTCGTTGACCTGGATGGAGCCGATCGACGCGCACAGCACGCCGAGGACGCCGCCCTCGGCGCAGGACGGGACCATGCCGGGCGGCGGGGGCTCCGGGTACAGGCAGCGGTAGCACGGCCCGTGCTCGGACCAGAACACCGACGCCTGGCCGTCGAAGCGGTAGATCGAGCCCCATACGTAGGGCTTGTTCAGGAGCACGCACGCGTCGTTGACCAGGTAGCGCGTGGCGAAGTTGTCGGTGCCGTCGACGATCAGGTCGTACTGGGCGAAGATGTCCATCACGTTGTCGGCCTCGAGCCGCTCTTCGTGCAGGACCACGTTCACGTACGGATTGATGCCGAGGACCGAGTCCTTCGCGGACTCCGCCTTGGAACGGCCGATGTCGGCCTGGCTGTGGATGATCTGGCGCTGCAGGTTCGACTCGTCGACCTCGTCGAACTCCACGATGCCGAGGGTGCCGACGCCCGCCGCCGCGAGGTACATCAGCGCCGGTGACCCGAGGCCGCCGGCGCCCACACAGAGCACCTTGGCGTTCTTCAGCCGCTTCTGCCCGTCCATCCCGACGTCGGGAATGATCAGGTGGCGGGAGTACCTGCGAACCTCGTCGACGGTGAGCTCAGATGCTGGCTCGACCAGGGGTGGCAGCGACACGGGGACTCCGTTGGTCGAAAGTGCGATCGGTGTCCCCCGGGCCGGGCGCGGCCGGCGAGGGGGACGCTTGTTCTCCTGGTAACACTGCCATGGCCATCTTCATTCCGAGACACCTGGTCCGATACGCGAGACGATCTCGTCCCAGTAGCCGGGCAGCGCCTCCCAGGGGTCGGCGGCCCGGCCCGCGTCGGTGCGGTCGGTGAAGTAGATCGTCGAGGCCCCTTGCCAGCGGGCGACGCGCAGGGCCTCGTCGAGGTGGCCGAGCGGCATGCCGTGGACGAGGTGGCAGAAGCGTTCGGGCGGGTGGTCGGCGGTCCACTCGGCCACTTGCGACCAGCGGTAGTCGGTCCAGGGCCCGGCGAAGGTCACCAACTGGTCGGCGGCGTCCGCGTATCCGGGGTACGGATGGGTGCCGTGGCCGAACACGATGTGCCCGTCGTCGGCCCCGTTCCGGAGCAGGGCGCGCAGGGTGGTCACCGTGCGCGTGACCTCCGGAAGGGCGGCGCGTTCGGTCGGGCAGCGGCCGAGGAAGAAGCCGTCCACCAGATACCAGTCGAGGTAGCGGTGGGCGTCCGAGACCAGCTCGCCGAAGCCGCGGGCGCCGTACATCACGTCGAGCTGCCCGAGGACCCGGACGCCGGCGTTCCGCAGCCGTCCCGCGGCGTCGAGGCAGTGCGGGTCGGGCCGGTCACCCGGGCCGTTGTCGACATTCAGGACAACCCAGTGCAAAGGGGTGCCGGGGCGGGTGAGTTCGGTCCATTCGGTGGGGGCGAGCAGGGGGTGGGCGAAGCCGGGGACGCCGAATCCGACGCGTACGTCGGTCTGGGCGACGCCCGTGGCCGTGCTGCTCAGATGCGGCATGCCGCCTCCATCCAGATGTCGGCCAGGGACTCTTCGAGGTTGATGCGGGGGCGCCAGCCGAGCCGGTCGCGCGCGGTGCGCACGTCGGCCTGCTGCCAGCTTCCGCAGCCGTCGGGGTAGGGGTACGCGGTCGGTCCCGCGTGGTCCGGGTCGGCGCGGGGGTGGCCGATGGCGGGCCGGAGCGGGGGCTGGTCCAGCTCGTGCAGCGCGCCGCCGTAGCCCGCGACGCGCGCGAGCACGGCCGCCGCGTCCCGCAGCCGCACGGCGCGCCCGGAGCCGATGTTGACGATGCCCTGGGCGGCGGAGAGCGAGGCGGCGTGCACGGCGCGGGCGATGTCGCGTACGTCGATGAAGTCCCGCTGGACGCCGAGTCCGCCGAGTTTGAGCTCGCCGTCGCCGGACTGCATGGCGCGCCGCATGGCCTCGGCGAGGCGGCCGAGGGGCGAGCCTGCGGGGGTGCCGGGGCCCGCGGGCGAGAACACCCTGAGGACGACGGCGTCGAGGCCGGAGCCGAGGACGAGTTCGGTGGCGGCGAGCTTGCTGACGCCGTACGGGCCGCCGGGGCGGGGCACGGCGTCCTCGGCCGTCGACGATCCTGGCTGGCTCGGTCCGTACTCGGCGCCGCAGCCGAGCTGCACCAGGCGGGCGCCGCAGCCGCTGCGGCGCAGGGCCTCGCAGATGGTGGCGACGGCGACGGTGTTGTGCCGGGTCAGTTCGCGGGCGCCGCCGCGGGTGGCGCCCGCGCAGTTGATGACGACGCCCGGGTGCACGGCGTCCAGGAAGCGGGTGAGCGCGCCGGGGCTGCCGCTCGCGAGGTCGAACCGCACGTCCGAGTCGTCGCCCCGGCCGAGCGCGGTGAGCTGCACGGCCGGGTCGGCGAGCAGCCGGTCGGCCACGAAGCGGCCGAGGTATCCGTTGGCTCCGATCAGCAGCACCCTCATCGGGCGCCTCCCGGGACGGACGCTCGGAGGCTGGGGGTGGTCATCTGGTCTTCTCCTTCAGGGTGTTGCCGAGTTCAGGGCACTGGTGGTCTGGGGGTGGTGTTCGGGGCACTGGTGGTCTGGGGGCGGGGTGCGGGTCCCCGGGGCGGGCCGGTGCCGCGGCCGCGCGCGCCGCCCCTGCGCGGGCAGGGGCGCGGGACGG
>NZ_AOPZ01000085.1 GCF_000414115.1 Streptomyces aurantiacus JA 4570 | reverse complement strand
CCGGTCCCCGCCGTCCCCACCGTCCTCGTGCTCGACGCCCCCGCCCCCGCGCCCCCGCCCCGCCTGGGCTCCCTCACCGGCCGCGCCCGCGTCCTGCACGCCGACGAGCACACCCTCGCCGAGCAACTCCCGGGGGCTGACGTGCTGTTGGTGTGGGACTTCCTCTCGCACGCGGTGCGCCACGCCTGGCCCGGCGAGGGGCCGCGGCCCGCGTGGGTGCACACCGCGAGCGCGGGCGTCGACCACCTCATGTGCCCCGAACTCGCCGCCTCCGACGCGGTGGTGACCAACGCGCGGGGCGTCTTCGACCAGCCCATCGCCGAGTACGTGGCCGCGCTCGTCCTTGCCATGGCCAAGGATCTGCCGCGCACCCTCGACCTCCAGCGCGAGCGGACCTGGCTGCACCGGGAGAGCCGGCGGATCGCGGGCACGCGCGCGTGCGTGGTCGGTTCGGGCCCGATCGGCCGCGCGATCGCCCGCACCCTGAAGGCCATCGGCATCGCGCCCGCCCTGGTCGGCCGGACCCCCCGGACCGGGGTGTACGGCCCGGACGACCTCAACCGACTGCTCGCGCGCGCCGACTGGGTGGTGTGCGCGGCGCCCCTGACCGACGACACCCGCGGCATGTTCGACGAGCGCCGCTTCGGCGTCATGCAGCCGTCGGCGCGCTTCATCAACGTGGGCCGCGGCCAGCTCGTCGTCGAGGACGACCTCGCCGCCGCGCTGTCGAAGCGGTGGATCGCGGGCGCCGCGCTCGACGTGTTCGAGCGGGAGCCGCTGCCCGCGGACAGCCCGCTGTGGACCGCGCCGGGGCTGATCGTCTCGCCCCACATGAGCGGCGACACGGTCGGCTGGCGGGACGAACTCGGCGCGCAGTTCGTGACGTTGTACGAGCAGTGGGAAGCGGGTCGGCCGCTGGCGAACGTGGTCGACAAGAAACGTGGGTATGTCCCTGGGCACTGATCGCTTCCGATCACCCGGCCCGGCGCCCGCCCCGTTCCCGTTCGCTGAGGAGACGCATGACCGAGCTCACGGACCTCACCGCCGTACAACTCGTCGACGGCTATCGCAAGGGCGAATTCAGCCCCGTCGATGTCACCCGTGCGGTGCTCCGCAGGGCCGAGGACGTCCAGTCGGCCGTGAACGCGTTCGTCCGGCTGGACCACGAAGGCGCCCTCGCGCAGGCCGAGGAGAGCGCCGGGCGGTGGCGGCGCGGTGAGCCCGCCGGGCTTGTCGACGGGGTGCCGGTCACCGTGAAGGACCTTCTGCTGCAGCGCGGCGCGCCCACCTTGCGGGGCTCCAAGACCGTGTCGGAGGAGGGGGCTTGGGACGAGGACGCGCCGTCCGTCGCGCGGCTGCGCGAGCACGGCGCGGTGTTCGTCGGCAAGACGACGTCTCCGGAGTTCGGCTGGAAGGGCGTGACGGACAGTCCGCGGCACGGTGTGACCCGGAATCCGTACGACACCTCGCGCACCGCGGGCGGGTCCAGCGGCGGCAGCGCGGCGGCGGTCGCGCTTGGCGCGGGGCCGCTGTCGCTCGGCACGGACGGCGGCGGCTCGGTGCGGATCCCGGCCGCGTTCTGCGGGATCTTCGGGTTCAAGCCGACGTACGGCAGGGTGCCGCTGTATCCGGCGTCGGCGTTCGGGACGCTCTCGCACGTCGGGCCGATGACGCGGGACGCCGCAGACGCGGCCCTGATGATGGAGGTGATCGGCGCCCCGGACGCCCGCGACTGGTCGCACCTGGGGCCTGCTGCGGGCGGCTTCCGCGACGGGCTCGACGGTGGGGTGCGGGGGCTGCGGGTGGCCTACTCTCCGTCGCTCGGCGGGCAGGTCGCGGTGCGGCCCGGGGTGGCCGCGGCGGTGCGTGAGGCGGTGGGGAAGCTGGCCTCGCTCGGTGCGTACGTGGAGGAGGCCGATCCCGACTTCGCCGATCCCGTGGACGCCTTTCACACGCTGTGGTTCAGCGGGGCCGCGCGGGTCGTGCAGCATCTGCCGCCCGGGCGGCGGGAGTTGCTCGATCCCGGGCTGCGGGAGATCTGCGCGCAGGGGGCCCGGTTCAGCGCGCTCGACTATCTGGCCGCTGTCGATGCCCGGATGGGGCTGGGGCGGCGGATGGGGCTGTTCCATGAGGCGTACGACCTGCTGGTGACGCCTACGTTGCCGGTCACCGCGTTCGAGGCGGGGGTGGAGGTTCCCGGGAAGTCCGGGTTGCGGCGGTGGACGGGGTGGACGCCGTTCACCTATCCGTTCAACCTGACGCAGCAGCCTGCGGCGACTGTGCCCTGTGGGGTGGATGGGGAGGGGTTGCCTGTGGGGGTGCAGCTTGTGGGTGCGCGACATGCGGATGCGTTGGTGTTGCGGGTTGCGCATGCGTTGTACGTGGGTGGCGCTGCGCTGGGCGTCCCCCAAACCCGCCCCTTCCCGTAACCGGGGGCTCCGCCCCCGGACCCCCGTATCGCCGGCTCGTCCTCAAACGCCGGACGGGCTGAGTGGTTGCCGGAACAGGCTGGTACTCACACCCTGCGGAAATTCAACGTCTCCCCCAGCGCCCCCGTCCTCCACAAGTCGTTGCACGCCTCCGCCATGCGGTCGAGGCCGTCGACGAGCTGGCCCCAGACGATGCCGGGGACCCAGCCCACGTCGCCGTTGATCAGGAGGTTGTTGCGTTCGTAGAAGAGCGCCAGGTCGACGATGGTGCCCTGTTGGGCGGTTTCGTAGCCGTGGGACTTGGTGCCCAGTTCTGTGCCGGAGAAGGTGAAATAGCACAGGTCGCCGGGGATGGGGGTGATGGTGGGGTTTTCCAGGGGTGGCTCCTCGGGGGCGAATGCCGGGAACAGGGCGTAGATCTCGTTCCGGGCATACTTCGCGTGGTACACGTCGCCGCCCAGCGGGAGCGCGTCCCAGACCGCCGCGCAGGTCACCGGGGCCCGGTCGTCGAGGAGCTTCGCCGTGGCCTGAACTCCCCGCTTGGCGAGGGAGACTTCGATGTATCGGTCTGCCATGCGCCCATGGTCCTCCCCCGGTCGGCGCCCGCGTCAAGTGCACAACGATCGCATCAGGGGCTGGAATTCAACGGCATACCTCGCGCCGGGTCGGGTAGCCGCGCGCCCATGGCTCCACCATCGAGGAACCCAAACAAGACAGAGAGCGCGCGCGCCCCGGGCGTGCGCCGGAGATCCCTGCTCGCCTCCGCCGCCGTCCTGGGCGCGGCCGGCGCGCTGGGTGCCACGGCGTGCAGCCGGGTGCCCACGGGCGACACGCTGGCCCGGCTGAAGTCGCAGGGCATGGTGCGGCTCGGCATCGCGGGTGAGGCCCCGTACGGGTACATCGACGACAAAGGCGACTTCACGGGTGAGGCGGTGGAGCTCGCCAGGATCATCTTCAAGCGGCTCGGCGTCGACAGCGTGCAGCCCGTCGCCACCGACTTCAGCTCGCTGATCCCCGGGCTCAAGACGCAGCAGTTCGATGTCGTGTCGGCCGGGATGTACATCAACAAGGAGCGGTGCCAGCAGGTCATCTTCTCCGATCCCGAGTATCAGATGCTGGACTCCTTCATCGTGCGCAAGGGCAACCCGAAGGGCCTGCACACGTACGCGGACGTGGTGAAGAAGAAGGCCAAGTTCGGGACGGGGACCGGCTACGCGGAGATCGCGTACGCCGTCGAGGCCGGGTACAAGGAGAGCGACATCGTGATCCTCCAGGACCCGGTGGCGGGGCTCAACGCCGTCGAGGCCGGACGGATCGACGTCTTCGGCGGCACCGCCCTGACCTCCCGCGGCGTGGTGAAGAAGAGCCGCAAGGCCGAGGCCACCGAGCCGTTCGCGCCCCTGGTCGACGGCAAGAAGCACGTGGACGGCGGCGGCTTCACCTTCCGTCCGAACGACACCGAGCTCCGCGACGCCTTCAACGTGGAGATCCACAAGATGAAGAAGAGCGGCGAGCTCTTCCGGGTGCTCAAGCGGTTCGGTTTCACCAAGGACGAGATGACCGACCTGACCGCAGAGGAGCTGTGCAAATGACAGCGGGACTGTGGGAACACTGGGTCCTTCCCGGCATCTGGATCACCATCCAGCTCACGCTCTACAGCGCCGCCCTCGCGACGGTGGTGGCCTTCGGGATCGGCATAGCGCGCACGCACCGGCTGTGGGTGGTGCGCTTCCTCGCCGGGTTCTACACGGAGTTCTTCCGCGGCACCTCGGCGCTCGTGCTGATGTTCTGGATCTTCTTCGTGCTGCCGCAGCTCGCGGGCTGGGCGCTCGTCCCGATGTGGGCGGCGGTGCTCGCCCTCGGTCTCTCGTACGGGGCCTACGGCGCCGAGATCGTCCGCGGCGCCCTGAACGCGGTGGCTCCCGCGCAGCGCGAGGCGGGGGTCGCGCTGAGCTTCACGCCCTGGCAGCGGATGCGGCTCATCCTGCTGCCGCAGGCCGTGCCGGAGATGATCCCGCCGTTCTCCAACCTGCTGATCGAGCTCCTCAAGGGCACCGCCCTGGTGTCGCTGCTCGGCATCGGTGACGTGTCCTTCGCCGCCTACCTGGTGCGGCTCGCGACCACCGAGAGCGCGCAGATCTACTCGATCACGCTGGTCATCTACTTCGTGATCGCGTTCCTGCTGACGCGCGGCATGCGGGTCCTGGAGCGCAAGGCCAAGGCGGGGATCGGGCAGCGGCCCGAACCGGGGGTCGGGATCCTGCGCAGGCTCAATCTCCGCCAGACGACCGAGGAATCGAGCAACGTCATCGTCGGCGGGGGTGGTGGGTCATGAACAACGGCACCGACAAGTGGGACTGGGGCGCCGTCTCCGACTTCATGCCGCACTTCTGGGACGGGTTGCTCATCACCCTCCAGGTGCTGGCCCTCGGCTCGCTCATCTCGTTCTCGGTCGGGCTGCTCTGGGCCCTGGCCTTCCGGGCGCCGACGCGGTTCGTCCGCTGGCCCGTCGGGATCATCACCGAGTTCATCCGCAACACCCCGCTGCTCGTGCAGCTGTTCTTCCTGTACTTCGTGCTGCCGGAGTGGGACATCCAGTACTCCGCGATGACCACCGGCACCATCGCGATCGGCCTGCACTACTCGACGTACACCGCGCAGGTCTACCGCGCGGGCATCGAGGCCGTGCCCGTCGGCCAGTGGGAGGCGGCCAAGGCGCTGAGCCTGTCGTACACACGCACCTGGACCGCGGTGATCCTGCCGCAGGCCATCCGCCGCGTGATCCCGGCGCTCGGCAACTACGTCATCGCGATGCTCAAGGACACGCCGCTGCTCGCCAGCATCGGCGTACTGGAGCTGCTGCAGCGCTCGCGCCTGGAGGCCGCGCAGACCTTCCAGTACACGGAGGCCCTGACCGTCGTCGGCGTCGCCTTCATCCTCATCGCCTACCCGTCCTCCCTCCTCCTGCGAGCCCTGGAGCGCCGTCTTGTCCGCTGACACGAACCTCACCAAAGACCAGCCGAACCCGGCCGTGGACGGCAGCGAGCTGATCCGCTTCGACAAGGTCGTCAAGCGCTTCGGGTCCAACACGGTCCTGGACGAGCTGGACTTCTCCGTCGCCTCCGGCAAGCACGTGACCCTCGTCGGCCCCTCGGGATCCGGCAAGACGACGATCCTGCGCCTGCTCATGACCCTGCTCAAGCCGGACGAGGGCACGATCAAGGTCGGCGGGGAGTATCTGACGCACGAGGAGAAGAACGGCAAGCTCGTGCCCGCCGGCGAGAAGCACGTGCGCGAGGTCCGCAAGAACATCGGGATGGTCTTCCAGCAGTTCAACCTCTTCCCGAACATGAAGGTGCTGCGCAACATCACCGAGGCTCCGGTCACCGTCCTCGGCCTGTCCAAGGACGAGGCCGAGCAGCGGGCCCGCGACCTCCTGGAGATGGTCGGCCTCGGCGACCGCTGCGACGCCTACCCGACGCAGCTCTCCGGCGGCCAGCAGCAGCGCGTCGCGATCGCCCGCGCCCTCGCGATGCGGCCGCAGGTGCTGCTCCTGGACGAGGTGACGTCCGCGCTCGACCCCGAGCTGGTCGCGGGCGTCCTGGACGTCCTGCGGGACATCGCGCACACCACCGACATCACGATGCTGTGCGTGACCCACGAGATGAACTTCGCCCGGGACATCTCCGACCAGGTGCTGATGTTCGACTCCGGCCGAGTGATCGAGTCCGGCCCGCCGGAGAAGATCTTCACCGAGCCGGAGCACGAGCGGACGCGGGAATTCCTCTCCGCGGTGCTCTGAGCGGTGCGCTGAACGCGGCGGTGCGCCGAGCGGCTTTCCGAGGTCACGGCACCGGGGCATGCCGCTGGCATGTGCCAGAGTGGCGCGTTCCTGCTCATCGAGCCGGAATCGCGCCACTCTTGTGGCCAACACCCCCTCCGCCGCGCGCACTTGACGGCTATCGTGGACGGTGTCTGGCTGTCCGGAACCGTTCCATCAGGATCAGCGAACAGGGGGAAGCCGTGGCGGTGCAGCGCGAGTCGACGACGGCCCACCAATTGGTGCAGAACGCCCTGCGGGTGCTGGAGATCGTCGCCAACCGGGCCACCGGCACCACCGAGGACGAGCTGGCCCGACGCACGAAGATGCCCGCCGACCGGCTGGCCGCGCTCCTGCGCATGCTCCGCCGCGAGGGATACGTCGAGCAGATCACCGACGGGGCGTACGTCACGGGCGCCTCGCTCACCCGCCTCGGCTCCGCGCACGACCGCGCCCTCGCCCTGCGCGAGAAGCTCCGACACACCCTCGGCGGCCTGCGCGACTCGATCGGCGCCGCGGTCTACGTGAGCCGGTACGTGGACGGCGAGATCCGGGTCATGGACGTCGCGGACGGCCCGCGCACGCCGAAGGTCAACGAATGGGTGGACTTCCGGGTCTCGGCGCACGCCAGCGCCGTCGGCAAGAGCCTGCTCTGCCAGCTCGACCAGGACGCCCGCCGGGACCACCTCTCCCGGCACAAGATGCCCCGCCTCACCTCGCGCACCATCACCAGCGAACGCGTCCTGCTGAACAACCTCGACGCCCAGGCCCCCACGGTCCCGGTCCTCGACCTCCAGGAGTACGCGGTCGGCACGGTCTGCGCCGCCGTCCCCATCACCGCGGGCGCCACCGTCGGCTCCCTCGCCCTCTCCCTGCCGGTCGAGCACGCCCACCGGCTGCGCGCGGCCGCGGACACCCTGAACAGGAAAGCGGCGCCGGTCCTGCTCTCCCTGGCGATCTAGTCCCGGCCCGCGCGGGTGGTCCGGAGCACCTCCCGGGACCAGGTATTATTTTCGAGTCAGCAGGCGCCGCTAGCTCAGTTGGTTAGAGCAGCTGACTCTTAATCAGCGGGTCCGGGGTTCGAGTCCCTGGCGGCGCACTTGCGAATAGGTTGCTGACCTGGGGCTTCTCGGATTTCCGAGGGGCCCTTTCGCATGTCCGGGGCCAGGAGTGCGACCTGGCCGGTGCTTCCGTCCACCTCGGCCGTCGCGCCTTCGGGCAGGACCGTCGTCGCGTCCTCCAGGGCCAGGACGGCCGGGAGCCCCAGCTCCCGCGCCACGATCGCGGCGTGGGAGAGCAGGCCGCCGGTCTCGGTCACGACGGCGGCGACGACACCGAACAACGGGGTCCACGCCGGATCCGTGGTCCGGCACACGAGTACGTCGCCGGACCGCACCCGCCCGAAGTCGCCGGGGCCGCGCACCACCCGGACCGGGCCGACGGCACAGCCGGGGCTGCCGGGCACCCCGGTGCGGACGGTGCCGGTGCCCTCCCCGGCGGGATCCGCGGCGGCCGTCGTACCGGCAGGGAGGGGGCTGGTCACCGGGCGGGCCTGGAGGATCCAGAGCCGGGAGCCGGTGATCGCCCACTCGATGTCCTGCGGCCCGCCCAGCAGATCGGCCGTCCCGCGGCCGATCCGGGCGAGCCGGGTCACCTCCTCGTCGGTGAGGCAGAAGCGTGCCCGGTCGGCGGGCTCCACGTCCCGGGTGATCACCCGGGCGTGGTCCCGATCGACCCGTGTCCTCTTCGTGCCGAGCGTCCGCCGGGTGACGGTGCCGCCGGACACCGTCCAGGAGTCCGGCGTGACGCGGCCGCCGACCACGCTCTCGCCCAGCCCCCAGGACGCCTCGACGCGGACGTCGGCGCCGGTGAACATCACCCCCGCGACGTCGGCGTCCACCAGGCGCTGCACCAGCACCGCGATCGCCGGCGCGTCCGCGGCCGCCTGCCGGCGCCGGTACTCCACCGCACGCTCGGACCACAGCGAGGCCCAGCACCCGCGGACCGCGTCGGCGACCTGAGCGGGGCCGCGGACGCCCAGGAAGGTGTCGTGCTGACCCGCGGCGGTGGCCTCGGCCGTGTCCTCACCGGTCGCGGACGAGCGCACGGCGACATACCCGTCCCCGGTGACGCGCGTGAGTGCTCGGGCCACCTCGTCGGTCAGCGCCGGGGAGAGGCCGGGCAGAGCGCGTACGGCTCCGGTGCCCGGCAAGTCGAGCCCGGCGACCGCCTGTTCGTACGCGGAGACCGGCACCACGAAACCGGGTGGCACCGGCAGACCCGCCTCCAGGAGCCGGGCCAGCGCGGCGGCCTTGCCCCCCGCCGTCCCGGGCTCGGCATCGGCCAGGTCGATGAGCACGACTGCCCCTCCGTCCACGTTGACCTCGCGGGCACGAGCATGAATGCTCGCTGCCATGACGCACGCCTCAACCCCGGACCTGCTCGTCCTGCACGCCGTGCGGGTGACCGGAATCGCCGACGGCGCGGCGGTCTCCCGGCGCGCCGGCATCGACCGGGACACGGTCGACGAACTGCTGCCGGACTTCGAAGCCTACGGGTGGGTGACGCACGTCGAGTTCGCGGGTACCGGCGGCTGGACGCTCACCGAACGCGGCCGCGCCGAGGACACCCGGAAGCTGGCCGGGGAACTGGCGGAATCCGGCGCCCGGGCCACCGTCGAGCAGGCACACAAGGCGTTCGAGGTCCTGAACGGACGGTTGGTGCAGGCGTGCACCGACTGGCAGTTGCGGCCCGCCGAGGGCGCCCGGCTGGCGTCCAACGACCACAGCGACCCGGAGTGGGACGCCCGGGTCCTCGGCGAACTCACGCTGATCGGCGGCGAGCTGAGGGCGCTCGTCGACGATCTGACCGGCGCCCTGGCCCGGTTCGGCGGGTACGACGAACGGTTCTCCGCCGCCCTGGGCCGCGCCCGCGGGGGCGAGGGGCAGTGGGTGGCGGGGGTCGGCATCGCCTCGTGCCACGCGGTCTGGATGGAGCTTCACGAGGATCTCCTGTCGACGCTCGGCCTCGCCCGCGGCGCGGAAGCGTGAACCTACGGCAGGTCCAGTTCCGCCCACACCGTCTTGCGGGGCACGGACCCGCCGCCCGTGCCCCAGCGCGTGGCCAGGGCCGCCACCAGCAGCAGGCCCCGCCCGCCCTCCGCGTCGTCCGGGGGCGGGCTCGGCCTGCCGGTCGGCGGGCGGCTCTCCGTACGGGTGTCCGTGACCGCGATCCGCAGGCTCCGCTCGCCCAGGAGGAGGCCGAGCTCGAAGTCCCTTCCCGGTACGCGGCCGTGCAGCACGGCGTTCGCCGCCAGTTCCGCGACGATCACCTCGGCGGCGTCCGCCGTCTCGCCCCCGTGCGGGATGCCCCACACGCCGAGCTGGTGCACCGCGAGCAGCCTGGCCAGGCGGGCCCCTCGCGGCGTGGCCGAGAAGCACTGCCTGAACACACGTACGGTAATCGGGAGGTGGGGGGTTTGTACGTCCATGGGGCCCACGGTGGCGCGGTGTTCCCCCTGTTCACCAGGGACCGCGTCCGTACTCCGCGCAGAGTACGGGCTTCCGGTGTGGACAGTACGGTCACCGTGCCGTAACTCTGGGTGAGTTGAGCGCGGGGAGATCCACTCACCTGGAGGTGGCCGCGTATGGCCCCTGAGAGCAATTGGACCCTGGGCGCGGGCAGTTGTGAGCCCGAGTCCTCCGACAGCATGAAGACCTTCGGCGCGTTCGTCCAGGGGCTGCGGGAGCATGCCGGGATGACGCGGGGGCAGTTCGGACCGCTGGTCCACCTGTCCAAGCACTCGGTCGAATCCATCGAGCTCGGGCGCAGACTCGCCGATGACGAGTTCGTTGAGCTCGCCGAGGCCGCCCTCGGCAACACGGGCGCCTTGCGGCGGGCGTTTCAGCACATGGGCCGACAGCCCGGTCTTGCTTCCTGGTTCAAGGCGTGGGCTCGTCTTGAGAAGACGGCAATCTTCCTCTACACGTACGAATGCCGTGTCGTGCCGGGCCTGTTGCAGTCCGAGCGGTACGCACGCGCCGTGTTCGACAACAGCATCCCGCTGCTGACGGACGACACGGTCGAGGCACAGGTCACCGCCCGCATGGAACGGCAGCGGATGCTGCCCGAGCGGCACGAAGTTCCGTACAACTTCATCGTCGAGGAATCCCTGTTCCGACAGCTCCTCGGCGGAGCTGGTGTCGCACGCGACATGATCGACCACGTGCTGACTCTCACCGAGCTGCGCAACGTGTCGCTTCAGATCATGCCGACGGCGTGCGAGCAACACGCGGCCCTGGACGGTTCGTTGCAGCTCCTTGAGACTCCGGATGGACGGCGCCTCGCATACTCCGAGGGACAGCAGAATGGGCGGTTGATCTCGGACCGGAAAGAGGTGGCGCTCCTCCGCCAGCGCTATGACACACTGCGCTCGCAGGCCCTCACGCCGTTGGAATCCCGGGGTCTGCTGGAACGGATCCGAGGAGCGCTATGAGCACCCCTGAACTCGCCTGGTTCAAGTCAAGCTACAGCGGCACCCAGGGCGACTCCTGCGTCGAGGTAGCCGCAACGCCCGCCCTCGTCCACGTCCGTGACTCCAAGGAGAAGGCGGGCCCCCAGCTCGCCCTCTCCCCCGCCGCGTGGACGCGATTCCTCGCCGGGCAGGCCCGCCCCTAGTGGAAACGTAGGGGCGGGGGTGCCGGACATCACAGGGCAGGGGCCCGGCACGGCCGTCCCGCTGTCGGCGGCCGGTGGAATCATGGGAGGCCGACCGGTGTGCCCTCGCACGCCGGTCCGGGTACCGGCTCTTGGGGGACAGCATGGTGTGGACGCAGGCAGTCGAGTCACGGCCCTTCGCGGCGGGCCGCCTGGTGTGCTTTCCGCACGCCGGTGGCTCGCCGTACTTCTTCCGTTCGTGGGGCAAGGCGCTCACGGACGTCGAGGTGCTCTCGGTCTGCTATCCGGGGCGCGCCGAACGCATCGGCGAGCCGCCTGCCACGGATCTGAAGCTGCTGGCCCGGCGCATCGCCGAGGAGCTGCGGCCGCTGCCGGACGGGCGGCCCACCGCGTTCTTCGGGCACAGCATGGGCGCGTTCGTCGCCCATGAGGTGGCCCTGCTGTGGCAGGCCGACGGCGCGGGCGTGAGCCACTTCTTCGCGTCGGCCGCCCGCGGCCCGCAGACCGCGCACGGCACGCCGGAGAAGGCCGCCGCCATGGACGAGGCGGCCGTCCTGCGCATCATGGCCCAGCTCGGCGGCACGGACGCGGAACTGCTCGACAACCCGGCCTTCCTGGAGCTCGTGATGCCGTACGTGCACGCGGACTTCCAGATGGTCGCGGGCTATGCCGGGCAGCCGGGCGCGCTCCTCGACTGCCCCGTCACCGCGCTCCTGGGTGACACCGACCCCCGGGTGACCGCCGAACAGGCCGCATCCTGGCGGGAGTCGGCCGGGAGCTCCTTCACGATGCGGACGCTCGCCGGCGGGCACTTCTACCTGGCGGACGAGCCGCCGTTCGAGATCATCGAGGAAGCGCTCCGCGCGGGCTGAGCCCGGTATCCCTCGGCCAGCAGGAACGCCAGGTCGAGTGACTGGGTGCGGTTGAGGCGGGGGTCGCAGGCCGTCTCGTAGCGGTGCGGCAGATCCTCCTCCAGGACGGCGTTGCCGCCGCCGACGCACTCGGTCACGTCGTCGCCGGTGAGCTCGACGTGGATGCCGCCGGGGTGCGTGCCGAGCTCCTGGTGGGCCTCCACGAATCCGCGCACCTCGTCGACCACGGTGTCGAACCGCCGGGTCTTGTGGCCGCTGGGCGCGGTCGTCGTGTTGCCGTGCATCGGGTCGCTGACCCAGGCCACCAGGGCGCCCTCGGCGTTCACCTTCTCCACCAGGGTGGGCAGCAGGTCGCGCACGCGGTCGGCGCCCGCGCGCACCACGAACGTGAGCCGGCCGGGCTCGCGGTCCGGGTCGAGCCGGTCGAGGAGGGACAGGACGGTGTCGGGGGTCGTCGTCGGGCCGAGCTTGACGGCGATGGGGTTGGCGACGCGGGAGAAGTACTCGACGTGGGCGCCGTCCAGGTCGCGGGTGCGCTCGCCGATCCACAGCATGTGGCCGCTGGTGGCGTAGGCGCGGCCGCCGCCGGGCTCGGTGCGGGTCAGCGCCGCCTCGTAGTCCAGGAGCAGCCCCTCGTGGCCGACGAAGAACTCGGCGGTGGCCAGCTCCCGGGTGTCGACGCCGCACGCCCGCATGAACGCGAGGCTGCGGCCGATCTCGTCGGCGAGCTGTTCGTAGCGCTCGCCCGCGCCGGACGCGGCGACGAACCCCGCGTTCCAGGCGTGCACTTGGCGCAGGTCGGCGAAGCCGCCCGTGGTCAGGGCGCGCACCAGGTTGAGCGTGCGGGCCGACGCCTCGTACATCTCGCGCAGGCGCCGCGGGTCCGGGGTCCGGGCCCGCTCGGTGAACTCCGGGCCGTTGACGGCGTCACCGCGGTACGAGGGCAGGCGGGGCTTGGCGTACTGGCCTGCCATGCGGCCGACCTTGACGACCGGCAGGGCGGTGGCATGCGTGAGGACCACGGCCATCTGCAGGAGCGTCTGGAGCTTGCCGCGGATCCCGTCGGCGGTGGCCCGCTCGAAGGTCTCGGCGCAGTCGCCGCCCTGGAGCAGGATGGCCTCGCCGCGGGCGACCGCCGCCATGCGCCGCCGCAGCAGGTCGCACTCGGCGGCGAAGACCAGCGGCGGCGCGGCGGCCAGCCGGCCGGTCACCGCGCGCAGCTCGTCCTGGTCCGGCCAGTCGGGCTGCTGCCGGGCGGGGAACGCCCGCCAGGATTCTGCGGCTCCGTTTATCGCTTCGCTTTCCCTTTTGCTGTCTTTCATCACTGCCTTCCCCGTACGGACATGGGACAGGAGGAACGGAAACGTGCCGCAACTGAATCCGTGCGCCCTCGCCCGGGTCAAGCGATTCGGTATTGGTCCGCATCGGGGGCGGGCAATTGGTCTGGCACGGCGCGCGCCGCCGCTGGTTCACTCATTTCACTCACGGAAGAAGTGAATTGACAGCCGGTGAAAGGGAGTTCACCATGCCGGACAACACACGGGTCAGTGTGCTGGTGACCGCGGCCGGACTGCCCCGCCACGACCCGCTGGACCTGTACGTCCCCCTGCGCGAGGCCCTCGGCCCGGACGACGTGTTCCTGTTCGAGAGCGTCGACGGCGCAGGCCAGGACCGCCGTTCGGCCGTCGTCGGCTTCGGGCGGCTCGCGGAGATCCGGGTGTACGACGGCCACATCGACCTCGAAGGGCCGCCCGCCCTCGCCCGGGCGCTGGCCGGGGCGGCCCTCGCGGCCGGGCTGCGCGGGGACCACCCGGAGGCGCCGGCACCCGGTGTGCACCGGCTGCGCTTCACCGCCGCCGACCAGGTCTGGGACGCCCTCGCCCGCGCGCAGCGCCTGTTCGACCTGGACACCGAGGTGCCCGCGACGGCCTTCGCGTTCGGCTTCCTGACGTCGCTGGCGTACGAATCCGCCTGGCACATGGAGGAGCTGCCCGCCCGCACCAAGGCACCGGGCGGGCCGGACATCACGCTCACCCTGTTCCGGGACACCGTCTGGTACGACGTGGCCGACGGTTCGGTGCGCCATCTGCGGGCGGAGAGCCGGGCGTTCGGGGACGGGGGCGAGGGCGCGGGCGACGTCGCCGCGTTGGCCCGGGAAGCGGCACGGGCCGCCCCGCGCGAGCCGGTGGTCCCCGAGGCCCCCGCGCCGGAGTCCGTGCGGGACAGCGTGAGCCGCGAGACGTTCCTCGGCTGGGCCCGGACGTGTCTGGAGCACATCGGGGTCGGCGACATCTACCAGATCCAGATCGGCCACCGCATCGACGTCCGCACCGCGTTGACCCCCGTCGACGTCTACCGGCGGCTTCGCGCCCGCAACCCCTCGCCGTACATGTATCTGATGCCCTGCGCGGGCCGGACGCTGATCGGCGCGAGCCCGGAGCTGTTCTTCCGGATCGAGGGCGACGAGATCGTGATGCGCCCCATCGCGGGCACGGCGCGGCGGGGGCCCGACGAGGAGGAGAACCAGCGCCGCGTCAAGGAGATGCGCGAGTCCGTCAAGGAGCAGGCCGAGCACATCATGCTGGTCGACCTGTGCCGCAACGACATCGGCCGGGTGAGTGTGCCGAGCACCCAGCCGGTGGCCGAGCTGATGGCCGTGGAGAGCTTCAGCCATGTCTTCCACCTGGTGTCGACGGTATCCGGGCGCCTTGAGGCCGGGGTGGACACCTGGCAGGCGGTGCGCGCGACGTTCCCGGCGGGCACCATGACGGGGGCGCCCAAGGTGCGCGCCATGGAGATCGTCGACGGCCTGGAGCGGGAGCGGCGCGGCGCCTACGCGGGCGCCGTCGGCCTGGTCGACGTGCGCGGCTGGAGCGAACTCGCGCTGTGCATCCGCACCGTCGAGCACGACGGGCGGACCTACTCCACGCAGAGTTCGGCCGGCATGGTCGCCCAGTCCGAGCCGGAGTCCGAGTGGCGCGAGACGCTGGCGAAGATGGGGGCCGCGTACTGGGCCCTTACGGGGGAGGAATTGCTGCCATGAACAGATTTCAGGGTACGAGAGTTCTACTGATCGACGCCTACGACAGCTTCGTGCACATCATCGACCAGTACCTGCGCACGCTCGGCGCCGAGACCCGGGTCGTGCGTTCCCTGACCCGCTCCCCCGCCGAGCTGGCCGCGACGGCGCCGGACGCGGTGGTGCTCGGGCCGGGGCCCGGGCATCCGGCCGAGTCCGGACACGTCGAGCTGGTGCGGGAGTTCGCGGGGCGGGTGCCGCTGCTCGGCGTCTGCCTGGGGCACCAGGCGATCGCCCTTGCGTACGGCGGCCGGGTGGAGGTGGCCGGGCAGGTGATGCACGGCCGCACCAGCACGGTGCGGCACGACGGTGCCGGGATCTTCCAGGGCCTCGGCCACACCCTCGAAGCCACCCGCTACCACTCGCTGGTCGTCGCCGAACCGCTGCCCGGCGAGCTGGTGACGACGGCCACCGCACTCGACCACGGGTACGTGATGGGCCTGCGCCACCGTGAACTGCCCGTCGAGGGCGTGCAGTTCCACCCCGAGAGCATCATGACCAACGGCGGCCTGGCGATGATGGAGAACTTCCTCGCGCAGAGCACGCGCGGTCGCCCCGCCGGTACCCGGCGGACGGCGGTCACCTCCGCTTGACCGCCGCCGCGTCCGGCCCCGAATTCCCGTCGGTCGCGTAATGACGTGGCGTCGGCTTCATGCATTCCGTATGCAGCGGCTTCTGTATGCAGCAGCCTCTGTGTGACGAGCCTAACCAGCGGAAATTCCCCAGGCACCGTCATCAAGCGCACACTTAAAAGCGCACCTCACCACGGAATCAGCAAGCACGGCACACGGAACACCAGGACGGTCAGATGCCCCGCCCCCTCCCCTCCCTCGCCACCGCGACGACCGCCCTCGTCACCGCGGCGACCGCCCTCGCCCTGCTCACGGGCTGCTCGACCGACACCGGTTCCGCGAACCGCGACAGGACCGCCGAAGCCACCACGGACACCGCCACCCCGCGCCCGCCCACCCCCGACGCCGCCTTCGACTACCAGCTCGGCGGGGCCTACCCGCCCCCCGACGGCGTGCGCGCCGTCTCCCGCGACCGCTCCGCGAAGCCCGTCCCCGGCCGCTACAACATCTGCTACGTCAACGCCTTCCAGGCCCAGCCGGGCAAGGAGGCCGCTGCCTGGTGGGAGGACAAGCACCCGGAGCTGATCCTGCGCGACGACGACGGCGACCCGGTGATCGACGAGGACTGGGACGAGCCGCTGCTCGACATCTCCACCGCCGCCAAGCGCGAGGAACTGCTCGGCGTCGTCGGACCCTGGATCGACGGCTGCGCGCGCGCCGGGTTCGACGCGGTCGAGCCCGACAACCTCGACTCCTACGCCCGCTCCGACGACCGCCTCGACACCGCCGACGCGGCGGCGTTCGCGCGGCTGCTCGTCCGCCGCGCGCACGACCAGGGGCTCGCGATCGCGCAGAAGAACACCGCCGAACTCCTCGGCAAACGCGTCGGGTTCGACTTCGCGGTCGTCGAGGAGTGCGGACAGTACGACGAGTGCGGGGCGTTCGCGTCGGCGTACGACCGGAAGGTCTTCGACATCGAGTACGAGACGAAGGGGTACGACGCCGCGTGCCGCCGCTGGGGCGACAAGCTGTCCGTCGTCCAGCGGGACCGTGACGTGCGGCCGGCCGGGGAGAGCGGGTACGTGTACCGGCGGTGCTGAGCCCCGCCCCCGGGGGCGGCTCGCACCGGCGACATATCCCTCGCACCGGCGAGGACGGGCCCCCGCGACCGCCGCGATACTGGCAGCCGCCTCCGCCCGCCCGGGAGCCGCCCCATGCCGCACCGCAGCCCGCCCGACGCCCCTCCCGACCCCGCCGCGCCGGCGCGGCGGCCGTGGAGGGGGGTGAGGCGCCACCCGTACGTCGTGGACGTCGCCCTCGCCGCGCTCGTGCTGTTCGCCGCGTCCCTGCAGTTCCTCTTCCCCGACGACGGTGACGACCCGCTCACGGCGGTCGGCTTCCTGCTCGCCGCCGGGACGGCCGTGCCGCTCGCCTGGCGGCGGCGGGCGCCCATGGTCAGTGTCTGGCTCGTCAGCCTGTTCACGCCCGCCATGGCGATCTACCGGCAGCCGCCGCCGGACGTGGCGTACGGCGGGCTCGTCGCGCTGTACACGCTGGCGCTGGTCGGGCGGCCCGTGGAGCGGCGGGTCCTGTTCGGGTTGTGGCTGGTCGGGTCGACGGCCACGATGACGTTCCGGGAGCGGGCGGATTCGTTCGAGTACGCCTTTCATCTGCTGAGTTTCGTCAGTGCGTACGGTTTCGGGGTGCTGGCGCGGGTGCAGCGGGCGTACACGGCGGCGCTGGAGGACCGGGCGCGGCGCCTGGAGCGGGAGCGGGCCGGTGAGACGGCGCGGGCGGTGGCCGAGGAGCGGGCGCGGATCGCCCGGGACATGCATGACGTGCTGGCGCACGCGGTGAGCCTGATGGTGGTGCAGGCGGAGGCGGGGCCCGTGGTGGTGCGGGACGATCCCGAGCGGGCGGTGGGGGTGTTCGACGCGATCGGCTGCGCCGGGCGGGACGCGATGGTGCAGTTGCGGCGGATTCTGGGGGTGTTGCGGGAGGCCGAGACCGCCGGGGCGGCGGCGCGGGAGCCGCAGCCCACGCTGGCGGCGCTGCCCGCGCTCGTGCGGGACGTCGAACTCGCCGGGATTCCGGTCGGGTTGCTGGTCAGCGGGGAGCCGGTCGCCCTGCGGGCGGACGTGGAGGTCGCGGCGTACCGCGTCGCGCAGGAGGCCCTGACGAACGTCCTCAAGCACGCGGGCGCGGCCCGCGCGACGCTGGAACTGGCGTGGGTGCCCGGCGAGTTGATGCTCACCGTCACGGATGACGGGGCGGGCGTGGAACATGACGGTCACGTCGGCGTCCACAGCTCCCCCGGGGCGGACGGCAGCGGGCCCAGGGGCCAGGGGATCGTGGGGATCGGCGAACGCGCCGCCGCCTGCGGAGGCACCGCCGAGGCCGGGCCCCGCCCCGGCGGCGGATTCCGTGTCGCCGTGCGGCTGCCCACGGCATTCTTGACGGATGAGCATCCGCGTAGTGGTGGCCGACGACCAGGAGCTGGTCCGCAGCGGCTTCACGATGATCCTTGACGCGCAGCCCGGCATCGAGGTGGTGGCGGAGGCGGGCGACGGCGCCGAGGCGGTCGAGGCGGTCCGCCGCCACACCCCGGACGTGCTCCTGCTGGACATCCGCATGCCGGTGATGGACGGCATCGAGGCCGCCCGCGCGGTGTGCGCGGAGTCCGCCTGCCGCGTGGTGATGCTGACGACGTTCGACGTCGATGCGTACGTGTACGACGCCCTGTACGCGGGCGCGAGCGGCTTCCTGCTCAAGGACGTGCGCCGCGACGACCTGGTGCACGCCGTCCGCGTGGTCGCCGCGGGCGACTCCCTGCTCGCCCCGTCCGTGACCCGCCGCCTGGTCGCGGACTTCGTACGGAGGGGACGTACCAACGAGTCCGTGTCCGTCACGACGTCTCCCGCGCAGCGTCTCGCCGTGCTCACCGCCCGCGAGGAGGAGACCCTGCGCCTGCTGGCCCGCGGCCTGTCGAACGCGGAGATCGCGGCGGCCTTCGTGGTCAGCGAGCACACGGTGAAGACCCATGTCAGCAACGTGCTCTCGAAGCTGGCGCTGCGCGACCGCGTACAGGCGGTGATCTGCGCGTACGAGAGCGGCCTCGTCGTCCCGGGAGAGGCCGCCGGAGACGGCGCCTGAGGGAAGTCTCCCCCGCCCGACGGAGTCCTCGCCCGCACGGGCGAGACCGCAAGACCGCTCCGCACGGCGATCCGAGGCCCGCCCTCCACGGCGAGGCTTTGGCCGACAGCAGTCGTCGTCCAAGGCCCCGGGGCCAGCAAGGAGCGTCATGCTCGCCACCCTCGCCCGCACGGCGACACACCGCCCGCGCACCGTGCTCTTCCTCTGGTTCCTGCTGCTCGCCGTCGGACTCGGCCTCGGTACCCGGGTGTTCGGCGACCTCACCTCGACGGTGGAGGACGTACCGGGCAGCGAATCGGTCGTCGCGGACGACCTGCTCGCGCGGCTCGATCCCGACGGCGACGACTTCACGGCGGTCGTCACCGGCGGCCCGGTCCGCGACGGCGACGTGCGCGCGGCGGTGTCCGGCGCCGTCACGGACGTACGCGAGAGCCCCGGCGTCGCCCGCGTCGCCGACCCGTACACGACCGACGGCCTGGTCGCCGCCGACGGCAGGGCGCTGCTGATCCCCGTCACCCTCAAGGGCGGGCTCGACGACGACGCCGAGGAGGACGCGGTGGGCGACGCCGCGGACCGGCTGCGGGAGATCGGGGCGGCCCCGCTGAGCGACGGCGGCCGCGTCGACGTGGCCGTCAGCGGGGATCCGCTGCTCGGCGAGCAGATGGGCGGCCGAGCGCAGGAGGACGTGGCACGGGCGGAGTTGATCACTCTCCCCGCGGTGCTCGTCGTGCTGCTGCTGATCTTCGGCGGGCTGCGCGCGGCCGGTCTGCCGCTGCTCGTCGCGGTGAGCGGGGTGGCGGGCGCGTTCCTCACGCTGTTCGGGTTCGGGCAGGTCACCGAGATATCCGTGTACGCGGTGCAGGTGGTCACGATGCTGGGGCTCGGACTCGCCGTGGACTACGCCCTGTTGATGGTGATGCGGTTCCGCGAGGAGCGCGCGCGGGAGAGCGATGTCGCGCGGGCGGTGCGGGCGACGGTCGCGCAGGCCGGGCGGACCGTGCTGTTCTCCGGGGTGACGGTGGCCGTGTGCCTGTCAGGTCTGGTGTGGTTCCCGAGCCCGTTCCTGCGCAGCATGGGGCTCGCGGCGGGCGCGGTGGTCGTGGTCGACATGCTGGCGGCGCTGACGCTGCTGCCCGCGCTGCTCACGCTGTTCGGCGGCAGGATGACACCCCGGGAACGCCGCCTTCGTACGCGCGGATTCCGCGTCCCCGGGCTGGTCGGGGCGGATGACGGCGAGCGCGGCGAACCCGGCGCCTTCTTCGCGCGCCTGGCGCGCTTCTCCGTGCGCCGGCCCCTGGCCGTGGCGGCGGCCGTCGTCGCGGGGCTCGCCGTGCTGGCGCTGCCGGTGTTCGGCATGCGCATCGAGATCGGCGACGCACGCCAGTTGCCGCGCGACACGGAGGCGCGTCAGCTGTACGACGCCGTGCACGGGCACTTCCCGCCCGGCACGGCCGCCGACACCGTGGACGTGCTGATCCGGCCGGGCGCCGAGCCGGACCCCGAGCGCAGGATCCGGGCGCTGCCCGGTGTCGCCCGGGCGGAGAGCGAGCGGCTGAGCGACGGCACGACCCTGCTGCGGCTCACTCCGCCCGGCTCGGCGGACGGTCCGGCCGCGACCGGCCTGGTGGAGCGCGTACGCGACCTGCGCGGCGCGGAACCCGTCGAGGTGACCGGCGACGCGGCCCGGCTCGTCGACTTCCGCGACATGCTCGCCGAGCGCGCGCCGTGGGCCGTACTGACGGTGCTCGTGGGCCTGTTCGCGCTGCTCTTCGCCTTCACCGGCTCGCTGCTCAGCCCGCTGCGCACGCTCCTGACGACGCTGCTCAGCCTGGGCGCCGCGCTCGGCGTCGTGGTGTGGGTGTTCCAGGACGGGCACGGGGCGGGCCTGCTCGGCGGCGAAGGGCTCGGCGCGCTCAGCCTGACGGCGCCGCCGCTGATCATCGCGATCGCGTTCGGGCTGGCCATGGACTACGAGCTGTTCATCCTGGCGCGGATGCGCGAATCCTGGACGTCCGGGCCGCGGGCGGGCGACCACCGGGCGGCGATCGTGGCGGGGCTGCGCAGCTCCGGGCGCGTGGTGAGCTGTGCGGCGCTGCTGCTCGCCATCGTCTTCGGCGGGTTCATGACGGGCGGCTTCTCCCCGATCCTGCAGATCGGGCTCGGCCTGACGCTCGCGGTCCTCATCGACGCCACGGTGGTGCGGATGTTCCTGGTGCCCGCGACGATGGCGCTGCTCGGCCGCCGCGCCTGGTGGGCGCCGCCGCGGCTGCGGCGGCTGCATCAGCGGTACGGGCTCTCCGAGACGGCGGCGCCGGAAACGCCCTGACCGGCCCACCGAGGTTCAGGACAGCACCACGACGTCCATGAGCAGGGCCGCGACCAGGCCGGTACCCAGCAGATAGCTGCCGAGCCTGGTCCGGCCGCGCCTGCTGAGCTCGATGACCAGGCCGCAGAGGATGAGCAGCAGCCCGTACACGCCGACGACCAGGACGGACGACCGGCTCGCGAGCCGGGTCCCGAGCAGCACCGCCGCCGCGGCCATCAGCAGCGAGGCCGCGGCGATGCGCAGCCGGCGGGCCTGGCGCGGGGTGAGCCCGGTGCGTCCCGGGACTGCCGGGGGCTCCGGATGTTCCGGGCCTTCCGGATGTTCCGGTGACGCTTGGTCGGAGACGCTCATGCCGAGATCGTAGTCGAGCGGTACACGTCAAAACGTAAGAGGTACAGAGGTACAGAGGTGACGCGGGCGCTCAGGCCCGCAGATACGCCAGGACCGCGAGCACCCGGCGGTGCGTGCCCTCGGTGAGCGGCAGGTCGAGCTTGGCGAGGATGTTGCCGACGTGCTTGCCCACCGCGGCTTCGGTGACGACGAGTTCGGCGGCGATCGCCGCATTGGAGCGGCCCTCCGCGACGAGCGAGAGCACCTCGCGCTCGCGCGGCGTCAGCCGCTCCAGCGGGTCGCGCCGCCGCCGCAGCAACTGGCGTACGACTTCGGGGTCCACGACGGTGCCGCCCTCCGCGACCCGCGTGAACGCGTCGACGAACTGCTCGACCTGCCCGACGCGGTCCTTCAGCAGATAGCCGACGCCGCCGCCGTCACCGGTGTCCAGCAACTCGGCCGCGTACGACCGCTGCACGTACTGGCTGAGCACGAGCACCGGCAGGCCCGGGCGCTCCGCGCGCAGGGCGATCGCGGCGCGCAGCCCCTCGTCCTGGAAGCCGGGCGGCATGCGCACGTCGGTGACGACGATGTCCGGTTCGTACGTCGCCACGGCCTCGCGCAGCGCGTCCGCGTCGCCGACCGCCGCGAGGACCTCGTGCCCGAACCGGCCGAGTACGCCGACAAGCCCTTCGCGCAGCAGCACGCTGTCCTCGGCGAGGACTACGCGAAGGGTTCCGGTGGGCGCGGGCTGCACGGGATCTCCAAGGTCAGGACGGTGGGGCCGCCGGGCGGGCTGGTGAGCGTCAGTGTGCCATCGAGGACGGCGAGGCGGTCGGCGAGGCCGGTGAGTCCGGTGCCGCGCGCGGGGTCGGCGCCGCCGGTGCCGTCGTCGCGCACGGTCAGGCGCAGGGCGCCGTCGGCGTACCGGGCGCGGACCTCGGCGCGGGTGGCGCCGCTGTGCCGGGCGACGTTGGCGAGGGCCTCGCGGACGGCGAAGTACGCGGCCGACTCTACGGGTTCGGGAAGGCGGGGCAGGCCGGCGTCGACGTCGACGGGGACGGGTGAGCGGTCGGCGGCGTCCTCGACGGCGGCGGGCAGGCCGTAGTCGGCGAGGACCTGGGGGTGGATGCCGCGGATGAGTTCGCGCAGTTCGGCGAGGACCGCGTCGGCCTCGGCATGCGCGGTGGCGAGGCGGGCGGCGAGCGGTCCTTCCGGGTCGGTGTCGAGCCGGGCGAGGCCGAGCGTCATGCTCAGGGCGACCAGGCGCTGCTGGGCGCCGTCGTGCAAGTCCCGCTCGATGCGGCGGCGTTCGGCCTCGAAGGCGGTGACGAGGCGGGCCCGGGAACGGGTCACCTCGGCGAGGCGTGCCTGCGCCTCCGCCTCGCGCGGGGCGAGCAGCAGCCGGGCGAGGGCGGCGCGGGCGGCGGCGTACGCGCCGAGCGGGTAGAGGAGGACGAGGAGCAGGGCGAGGCCGAGGGCGGCGGTGCCGCAGGCGGCCGGGTAGCCCTCGACCAGCCAGAGCTTGGCCGGGCGTACGCCGCCTTCGTCGGGCCCGCCCGTCAGGGCGAGGTGGGCGGGGGCCGCGGCGAGGAGGAACGGCAGGGCGAGGGTGCAGGCCGCGACCGCGAGGTCCAGGGGCCACAGGACGAACGCCATCAGGACGGCGTACGCCAGTTCGCGCCAGGTGGCCTGTTCGCGGGCGCGCAGCCGGAGCCAGGCGGTGAGGCCCGGGGTGGCCGGGGAGCGGTGGGGGCTCGGCGCGGGCGCCGGGTCGACGAGGCGCAGCCTGCGTCGTTCCAGGGCGCCCACGGGTACGCCCGCCAGGGCCAGGAGGGCGAGGAGGGGTATGCCTACGGCCACCACGCCGAGGAGCACGCCTGTGGCCAGGCCGACCGCGAGTACCCCCAGGAGGGGGGCGCCGATGAATGCCCCGGCCGTCACGTACGCGGCCGCCCTCCAGGGCGCGGTTCCGCGGACGTAGTCCCGCCTCCGCAGGGCCGCCCACACACTGTCCCGTTGCATGGGTGCACGCTATGCTCCGCCGCTCCGCGGCGGT
>NZ_AOPZ01000084.1 GCF_000414115.1 Streptomyces aurantiacus JA 4570 | reverse complement strand
CCGGCCGAGCTGCCCGGCCGCGAGCCGGCGCGGCGTCGCGCCGGGCGCGAGGCCGGTGGCGGGCGCGAACTCCAGGGCGTCGTCGCCCTCCGCGTCCGTCACCCACACCACGTGCTCCTCGCCGTCCACGCGGAACGTACGCGGCAGTCGCGCCCGCACCCCCGGTTCGGCGGCGAGCGCCCGTGCGGGCCCCTCGCGGTGCGTGACCCAGTGCACGGCGCCGCGCACGGCGACCGCGCTGCCCCGCCCGGTGTGGTCGGGCGCGGCGGCCCCGAACCAGCGGGCGGCGCTCACCGGATGCGGCTGCAGGTCGGTGCGCTGCCCGCCGAGCGGGATGTCCAGGCGGCGCGGCTCGGCGCCCGCCAGGTCGTCCAGGAGCCAGAGTTCACCCGCGGAGGTGTACGTCACGCGGGTGCCGTCGGTGGCGGCGTGCCGGGCGTAGAAGCCGTCGAGCGGCGTGTGGCGGCGCAGGTCGCCGCCGTCGGGCAGCGACGAGTACACGGCGCCGACGCCCTCGTGGTCGCTGAGGAAGGCGATGCGGTCGCCGACCCACAGCGGGTACTCGATGTTGCCGTCGAGGTCTTCATGGACGCGTACGAAGCCGGGGGCGCCGGTCTCCTCGGCTTCCACGGCTTCCACGGCTTCCTCGGCTTCCACAGCTTCCTCGGCGGGTCGCCGGATCCACAGCTTGCCCGCCGTGCCGCCCCGGTACCGCTTCCACCAGGCCGCCTCGCGCCCCATCGGCGCGGAGAGCAGCAGCACTTGGCCCCCCGGGCCGTACGCGACGTCCCCGACGAGGCCGTACGGCAGCACCTCGGCGGGACCGCCGTCGAGCGGCACCGCGCGCGGCCGGGTGCGGCGCAGGGACGCCTCGCCGTGCGTGCTGATGGCGAGGACGCTCCCGTCGGGCGTCCAGCCGCGCACGGACGTCTTCCCGCTGCCCCAGTACGTCAGGCGCTTGGAGGGGCCGCCGGCCACGGGCGCGATGTGCACCTCGGGGGCGCCGTCGCGCGTGGACGTCCAGGCGACGGTGGTGCCGTCGGGAGAGATCCGTGGCTGGGTCACGGGTACGTTGTCGGCGCTGACCCGCCACGCGCGTCCGCCGTCGAGCGGGGCGACCCAGACGTCGTCCTCGGCGGTGAAGGCGATCAACTCGCCGCGTACGTGCGGAAACCGGAGGTAGGCAGGCTGTGTCACACGGTCAGCCTAAGCAGGCGCCGCGCGGGGCGGGGGCGTTTTGGATCACTTGCCCTGCTCCTCGCCCGGCCGCTCGGTCACGGTGACGGTGGCGGTGGGGCCGGGGTCGGGCTTGTCATGACCGGCGTCGTTGTCGTTTCCGCCGTCGTTGTTGTCGTTTCCGCCGTCGTCGTTGTGGTCACCGCCGTTGCCGTCGTTCCCGCTGTCGTCGTTCCCGTTGTCGTCGTCGGGCCTGCTGTCGCAGTTGCCCAGAACGTCGACGCGGAACCACTCCTGCCGCCCGATCTCCGCGGTCAGATTCCCGCGTACGCAGGCCCCGTTGGTCACATCCGTGACCCGGCCCTTGATGGTGATCTCTTTGTCGTCGTCCGTCTGGCCCCGGCAGTCGACCTCGGCCTCACGCGACTCGTCGGACTCCGAGACCTTCTTGTCCCTGCCGACGAACGAGGCCGTGCAGGTGAGCCAGTCCACCTCGGCGTGCTGCCGCTCCAGCTCGCGGGTGCCCATCTTGTCGGTGGTGATCGCGACCGCGGACGTACTCATGTTGCCCTCGACCGGGTCGCAGGCGGCCAGGCCGAGACCTGCCGCCGCCACGGCCGACGCGGCGACGAGCGCGCGACGCGCCCGCCGGGTGTGCGGTATCCGCCTCAATGCCCCCATGAGCGGCAGCGTGCCACTGCGCGCGGCGCGGCGGTAGACCGCTTGCGGCCATCTGTCCAGTGCGACGGGACATCGTCAGGTGCGGCGGAACGCCGTCAGGCGCGGTCCGTGCGCAGCAGCAGCCACTCCTGGAGCTCCACCAAGTTGCCCTCGGGGTCCTTGAGATGGGCCACCCGCATCCGGTCCGTCATCGGCGTCGGCCCGTGCGTGAGCACCGCGCCGCGCCCGGTGATCCCCGCGCAGTACGCGTCCAGGTCGTCGACCCGCAGCACCACCAGGGAGCGGTGGCCCGTCGCCGACTCGGCCAGCTCGCCGAGGAGTTCGGCCATCATCGCCCGGTCCTGCAGCGCGATGCCCGCGGAGCCGACGGTCGGGCTGAACTTCTCGTACGGTCCCTCCGCCGCGCCCGACTGGGGCTTCAGGCCGAGGACGTCGGCGTAGAAGCGGTAACAGGCGGGGAAGTCCGTGACGAGCAGGCGGACCTGGGCGAGTTCCACGGGGCTGCCTTTCGGGACGTGCCGTCGGCCGGGACCGCTCGCCCCGGCCCGGGCCCGGGCGGTCAGGACCAGCGTCCCGACCGGCCGAGGAGCAGAGCCGTCGCCGCGGTGCCCGCGGTCGACGTACGCAACACGCTACGCCCCAGCCGGTACGGCTCGGCACCCGCCTGCGCGAACGCCGCCAGCTCGTCCGGGGACACACCGCCCTCGGGACCGACGACCAGGACGATGTGCCCGGCCCCGGGCAGTGCGGCGGTGGCCAGCGGCTCGCTGCCCTCCTCGTGCAGGACCGCGGCGAAGTCCGCGCCGGAAAGGAGTGCCGCGACCTGCTTGGTCGTCGCGAGCTCGGCGACCTCCGGGAAGCGCACCCGCCGGGACTGCTTGCCCGCCTCGCGCGCCGTCGCCCGCCACTTGGAGAGCGCCTTCTGGCCGCGCTCGCCCTTCCACTGCGTGATGCAGCGCGCGGCGGCCCACGGCACGACGGCGTCCACGCCGGTCTCCGTCATGGTCTCCACGGCCAGCTCACCGCGGTCGCCCTTGGGCAGCGCCTGCACGACGGTGATCCGCGGCGTCTCCGCGGCCTCCTCGCGTACGCCGCCGTCGTCGAGGGACACGACCAGGCGGTCCTTGCCCTCGGTGTCCGTGACGACGGCGCCCGCCCAGCGTCCGGCGCCGTCGGTGAGGACGACGTCCTCGCCCGCGCGCAGCCGCTTCACGGACACCGCGTGCCGCCCCTCGGGCCCGTCGAGTACGAAACGGCTCCCGGGGGCCGCGCCCCGGAAGGCCCCTTCTTCGGCTTCCCCGACGACGAAGACCGGCGCCGTCACACCGCACCCCGCGCCGCGAACGCCGCCTTGGCCTCTTCGAGTTCCGCCACCAGGACCTCCACCAGCTCCCCGGCCGGCAGCACCCGGGCCAGGCGGTGGCCCTGCCCGGCCCACAGCGCCATGGCCTGCGGGTCCCCGGCCTTGGCCGCGGCCTTGCGCAGGCCCGCCGTCAGGTAGTGGATCTGGGGGTACGCCGCCGGGGCGTACGGACCGTGCTCGCGCATGAAGCGGTTGACCAGGCCGCGGGCAGGACGCCCCGAGAAGGCCCGGGTCAGCTCCGTGTGGCTGAACAGCGGGTTCGTCATGGCCTGCTTGTGCAGCGGCTGCGCGCCGGACTCCGGGGTGACCAGGAACGCGGTGCCGAGCTGGGCGAGGTCCGCGCCCGCGGCGAGCACCGCGGCGATCTGGCCGCCGCGCATCAGGCCGCCCGCCGCGATCACCGGCAGCTGCACGGCCTCGCGGACCTGCGCGACCAGGCTGAGCAGGCCGATCCCCGAGCCGTCCGCCTCCGGGTTGTCCCGGTGCGTGCCCTGGTGTCCGCCCGCCTCGATGCCCTGTACGCAGACGGCGTCGGCGCTCGCCCGCTGGGCCGCCCGGGCCTCCTCCGGGGTGGTCACGGTGACGACCGTGCGGGTGCCGACGCGGTCGAATGCCTGGACGACCTCCCGGGTGGGGCAGCCGAACGTGAACGACACCAGCGGCACCGGATCGTCGAGCAGGATCGCCAGCTTCGCGTCGTAGCCGTCGTCGCGCTTGCCCTCGGTGTCGCCGAGCTGCGTCTCGTACCAGGTGGCCTCGCCGGCGAGCTGGTTGCGGTAGACCTCGACGGCGGCGGGGTCGGCGTACTCGGGCTGCGGCATGAACAGGTTCACCCCGAAGGGGCGCGCCGTCAGCCCCCTGACCTGCTTGATCTCCTGGTACATGCCGTCGGCGGTCTTGTACCCCGCCGCTAGGGACCCGAGCCCGCCCGCCTCGCAGACGGCAGCCACGAGCTGCGGGGTCGAGGCCCCGCCCGCCATCGGGGCCTGCACGATCGGATAACGACAGAGGTCGGTGAGCGCGGAGGACATACCGGCATCGTGCCACGTCTGGCGGGGGCGCCTTGTCCGGGGTCCTTCGGCTTTCCCGCCGCGGGGGCTTCCCTGTCCCGCCGCTTCGCGGCGGATCCTTTCCCACCCGCCCG
>NZ_AOPZ01000083.1 GCF_000414115.1 Streptomyces aurantiacus JA 4570 | reverse complement strand
TTCCCCGCGTTCGCATACGCCGATGGGGCGCCCGGAACCACTAGGTTCCGGGCGCCCCATCGGCGTAATCCAACGTAATCACTCAAAGGAACAGCGGCAGCGTCACCGCATTTCAGGCGGTCGTTCGTCGCCGTGACCTGCGGGCCCTGGAGGACCCGGGGGAGCTTCAGGAGCGTGGTGCGGAGCTTCTTGAGCTCGACCTGTCCCTCGCCGTTGCCGACGATGACGTCGTGCACGGGGACGTCCGCGACGATGCGGGCCATCTT
>NZ_AOPZ01000082.1 GCF_000414115.1 Streptomyces aurantiacus JA 4570 | reverse complement strand
GTGGGGGCTGGGCGCGCAGTTCCCCGCGCCCCTTACGGGGCGCTAGAAACCGCCGCCGAAGTCTCCTCCGCCGCCGAAGCCGCCGCCGCCGAAGTCTCCGCCGCCGAAGTCCCCGGCGGAGAAGTCCGCGCCGGACACGTCGCCGCCCTCATAGCCTGCGCCCGCGCCGAAGTCGCCGTAGCCGGAGCCGTAGCCCGCGGCGTACGCCGGGCTCGCCATCATCGTGCCGAGCATCGTCCCGACCAGGAGACCCGGCAGCATGCCGCCGCCGAAGTAGCCGCCCGCCCAGGGGCCGTACGCGGGCCCGGCCTCCCAGTAGGGCCGGCGCTCGCCGGAGTCGGTGACGACGGTGCGGGCCATCGGGTCGTCGCCGTCGGCAAGGCGCACCGCGTCCGCCGCGCACACGGGCACCTCGCGCGACGCGCCGCCGGCGGGTGTCCACTCCGCGTCCTTCACGGAAGGGCCGTGGCGGGGGTCGAAGAAGCAGGGGGCCCGGCGCTCGGGCAGCGGGCGCCCCTCGCGGCGCGCGGCGAGCAGCGCCAGCGAGAACCGCCCGTCCTCCAGGGCCTGGGTGACGGCCCGCACCTGCTCGGGCCGCTCCGCCGAGGCCATGAACGACTTGGCCTTCTCGTAGGCGTCCAGGGAGCGTTCGTAGTCCGCGCGCATGGCGTCGTCCGCGCCCGCCTCCGCCGGGTGGAAGTCGAGCCGGTCCAGCTCCTCGCCGAACGCGGTGATGTCCTCGTCGACCACGACGCGCAGTTTCTCCAGGGCCTCGCGCTGCTCCTCCTCGCGCCTGCGGCGCTTGGTCCGCGCGATCGCGTAGGCGCCCGCGCCGCCCGCGACCACCACCGCGCCGAGCCCGACCAGCGCCGCGACGGGCACGCCGCCGTCATCGCCCGCGGAGCCGCCCCAGGAGGCCGGGGCCGATCCCCGGGTCTGCGGGAGCGCCTGGTCGACGAAGTCGTTGAGCTGGGACTTCGCATCCTCGCCCTGGACCAGCGAGGAGAGGTTCCGGACGGCGTTGCCGGAGAGCACGGAGCCGTCGGCCTTCGCGTCGAAGCGGTCGCCCAGGCGGATCGCGTAGACGCCGGTGACGCCGGTCGCGGTGCGCAGGTCACGGAAGAGGTCGTCCCGACCGGGGAACGAGGCGGGAAGGACCGCCACGAACACCGGCTTGTCGGCCTTCTTGATCTTGTCGGCGAGGGCGTTCGCGTCCGCGGCGGAGAGCTGTGCGGATGCCGCGTCGTCGACGTACACCGGGTTCTTCTTCAAGGCGTCGGCCACCGCCTGGACGTCCGTCGCGGCCTGGGCTCCGGGCGCCGCCGTGAGCGTGGCGCCGAGGGCCAGGAGCAGTCCGGACAGGATCAAGGTCAGCCGCGACGCCGCCTGCCTGGTGGGCCTCATACTTCACGCTAACTCTTCCGGCCCCGGAATGTGCCCCGTAGGAGCATGGGGAACTGCGCGACCAGCCACAAAGAAGCCGCAGAGCGCGCAGTTCCCCACACCCCTTAAGGGGCCGGTTCGACCCCCGCGCGCAACAGACCGTAGGTCACCGCGTCCTCCAGGGCCTGCCAGGAGGCGGCGATGACGTTGTCCGCGACACCGACCGTGGACCACTCGCCGTCGCCGTCCGTCGTGGAGATCAGCACCCTGGTCGTGGAGGACGTGCCGTGCTTGCCCTCCAGGATGCGGACCTTGTAGTCCACCAGCTCCAGCTTGGCGAGCTGCGGGTAGATCCGTTCAAGGCCCACGCGCAGCGCCCGGTCGAGGGCGTTGACCGGTCCGTTGCCCTCCGCCGTCGCCACGATCCGCTCGCCCTTGGCCCACACCTTCACCGTGGCCTCGTTGGCGTGCGAGCCGTCGGGGCGGTCCTCGGTGATGGCGCGCCAGGACTCGGTACGGAAGTAGCGCCGGGGGCTGTTGTGGCCTTCAGGACCGCGCAGTTCCTCGCGCAACAGGAGCTCGAAGGAGGCGTCGGCGGCCTCGTAGGTGTAGCCCTGGAGTTCGCGCTCCTTGACCCGCTCCACGACCCGGCCGATCAGTTCGCGGTCGTCGCCGAGGTCGACGCCGAGCTCCTTGCCCTTGAGCTCGATGGAGGCGCGGCCCGCCATGTCGGAGACCAGCATGCGGATGCGGTTGCCGACGAGTTCGGGGTCGATGTGCTGGTAGAGGTCCGGGTCGACCTTGATCGCGGAGGCGTGCAGGCCCGCCTTGTGGGCGAACGCGGAGACGCCGACGTAGGGCTGGTGGGTGGCCGGGGTGAGGTTCACGACCTCGGCGATGGCGTGCGAGACCCGGGTCATCTCGCGCAGCGCGCCGTCGGGCAGGACCCGCTTGCCGTACTTCAGCTCCAGGGCGGCGACGACCGGGAACAGGTTGGCGTTGCCGACGCGTTCGCCGTAGCCGTTGGCGGTGCACTGCACGTGTGTCGCGCCGGCGTCGACGGCCGCGAGGGTGTTGGCGACCGCGCAGCCGGTGTCGTCCTGCGCGTGGATGCCGAGCCGGGCGCCGGTGTCGGCGGCGACGGTGGCGACGACGGCCTGGACCTGGGCGGGGAGCATGCCGCCGTTGGTGTCGCAGAGCACGACGACGTCGGCGCCCGCGTCGGCCGCGGCGCGCACGACCGCCTTGGCGTACTCGGGGTTGGCCCGGTAGCCGTCGAAGAAGTGCTCGCAGTCCACGAACACCCGGCGGTCCTGGGAGCGCAGGTAGGAGACGGTGTCGCGGACCATCTCGACGTTCTCGTCGAGCGTGGTGCGCAGGGCCAGCTCGACGTGCCGGTCGTGCGACTTGGCGACCAGCGTGATCACCGGGGCGCCGGACGCGAGCAGCGCGTTGACCTGCGGGTCGTCGGCCGCCTTGGCGCCGGGGCGGCGGGTGGCGCCGAACGCGACGAGCTGGGCGTTCTTGAACGTGATCTCCGCCTGCGCGCGGGCGAAGAACTCGGTGTCGCGCGGGTTGGCGCCGGGCCAGCCGCCTTCGATGAAGCCCACGCCGAAGTCGTCCAGGTGCCGGGCGATGGTCAGCTTGTCCGCGACGGTCAGGTTGATGCCCTCGCGCTGCGCGCCGTCGCGCAGCGTCGTGTCGAACACGTGGAAGGAATCGTCCACGCGGAAGGCATCGTCGGGCACAGGTGAGGAATCCTCGGGCCTGCTGGTTTCCGTCATGCTGTCTGGCTCCTGTGTCGGATGTCGGTCTACCGGAATGACCGGCTCCACCACCTCCATGATCCCTCGCGCTTCGTTCACCGGTTGTGGGTGGGCCGGAAAACGAAAAGACCCCTCGCGGGTGCGAGAGGTCTGCGCGCGGGTCGAGGACGACGGTGTCCGCCTGTACGTGATGAGTACCGGGCGGTCACTGCGGACCGGCGCGCTTGCTGCCAATAATCATGGCGAACACGAGCATGGACGGCAGGGTGCCACAGCTTGCGTGGCACCCGCCTCTCCGTCTCACCATGCGGTCCGGTCACGGTGCGGACCGGTCACCATGCGGTCCGGTCCCGCCTCGGCCCGGTCACCTTGCGGCTGGATAGAGCGTTCGTTTCAGCGCACGTGGTGGCGTACGAAGACGTCCCGCGCCGCGTTCGTGTCGCCCCGGACCATGTTCGTCGCGTCCGACGTGAACGTGAACGTCTTGGCGTCCGCGCTCAGCGCGTAGGCCGGCCGGCCCTGGTCCTCGCTCTCGCCGCCGCCCTGCGGCACGTTGACGCGCCGCGTCCCGCCCGTCTTCAGGTCGCGCACGTACAGCGGGCCCTTGGCGGGGTCGCCCGCGGTGAGGCCCGTCGCCGCGGAGACGAAGGCGACGTGGCGGCCGTCGGGGGTGATGCGGGCCAGGTAGGAGTCGTCGTCGGTCTGGCCGCCGCCCGCTTTCCGGGTGACCTTCTTCAGGGCGCCGGTGCGGGTGTCGAGGCGGTAGATGTCGCTCTTGCCGTTGGTGTCGGCGGGCACCATCGCCTCGGCGGTCTCGAAGGCCGCGTACCGCCCGTCCTTGCTCAGTGAGGGCACGCCGATCCGCAGGTCCGCACCGCTGGGCGACAGATCGATCCGCTTCGACTTTCCGGTCGTCGCGTCGTACGTGTACGTCCGGCCGCCGAGGCCCGGCCGGACCTGGCCGAGGCCGTAGCCGACGTGCCGGCCGTCGGCGCTCAGGGTGAGGCCGGAGACGATCCAGGTGGGGTGGCCGGTGACGATCTCGCTGACCCTGCGGGTGCTGCCCTCCTTGCGGTCGCGCAGGTAGATGCCGGTCCACATGCCGTCGTCGCCGCCGTCGCCGTGGTCCTTCAGCGCGGACACGAAGGCGACGTAGCGGCCGTCGGCGCTGACCTCGGCGCCGATGACGTAGTCACCGAAGACCGGCTTGTCGTCGTCGGAGAGGCTGACGATCTCGGTGCGGCCGGTCTTGCGGTCCTTCAGGAACGTGCCGCTGTACAGGCCGCCGCCCTCCTGGTCGATCTGCGCGGAGTACGTGACGTACCGGCCGTCCGCGCTGATCGACGGGTCGCCCGCGTGCGAGGTGTACTGCGCGCCGGAGTCCTGGAGGCTGATCCGCTCCACCTTCTTGGTGCGCAGGTCGCGCAGGTAGATGTCGTTCTGGCCGTTGGTGTCGCCGGGCACCAGGTTCGTGGCCTCGGACGCGAACACGACGTGGCGGCCGTCGGCGCTGATGTCCGTGGCGTCGGACGGGCCGTCGGCCTGGGTGCCGGCGGCGGCGACGCTCACCCGCTCCGTGCGCGGAGCGGGGGCGCGGGTGCCGGCGGCCGCCGTGGCCGGGAGCACGGCTCCCGTGACGGCGGTGACGAGCGCGGCGGCCAGGGCCGCGCGGGTGGTGAGGCGCATGAGTGGTTCCCCCGTGAGATGAGTTGCCGTGGTGCGTATGGCTGTTGCTGGTTGCTACTGGCTGTTCTTCACTGTCCGCAGGAAGACGTCCGACACCCCGTTGGTGTCCCCGCTCACCAGATCGGACGAGGCCGAGTCGAAGGCCACGACGCCGCCGTCCGCGTTGACCGACGGGTTCCGGGCCGCCAGGTCGTTGCGGCCCCCCTTGAGATCCACGCTGATCAACTGTGTCTTGCCGGTGGTCAGTTCACGCAGGTACACGGAAGGAACCCGGTTCTTGGTTCCCCCGGTGGTCCGGGCGGCGGTGTACGCGACGTGCGTGCCGTCCGCGCTGAGCGAGGGCTCCGCCGTCCAGGACTTCTTGGCCGGTCCCCGCACCAGCGTGGTGACGCCGGTGTCGAGGTCGCGCACGAAGACGTCGACCCCGCCGTTCCGGTCGCCGTCCACGAGGTTGGAGGCGCGCGACGCGAAGGCGACGCGCCGCCCGTCCGCGCTGAGCGACGGCGCCGACGAGGTCCCGTCGGCCGCGCCCCCGTCCCGCGCGACGGACGCCTTCTCCACGGTGCCGGTGTCCATGTCGCGTACGTGGACCTCGCCGCCCTGTTCGTACGCCACGTACCGGCCGCCCGCGCTGATGTCCGGGTCGCTCGCGTCGCCCGCGCCCGGCGAGGCGTCGCTGACCCGGTCGACGGTGCCGCCGTTGAACACGAAGCGGTAGACGTGGGACCGGGGCTGCTCGCCGGGGCCGGCGGGCGGCAGCGTGGCGGTGAAGGTGAGCCACTGGCAGTGCGGGTCGACGGTCGGCTGCCCCGCCGAGGCGAAGAGAACGCCCTGATAGCCCCGGACCCAGGAGTACTTGCCCTGGGCGGTGTTGTGGACGTACACGACGGGGCGCCGGTCCGGCAGCGGCCGGGTGGTCACGTCGGTGGACTCGGAGACGAAGCCGGTCATCCGGCCGCTGGCGCACGGCGAGCCGTCGTAGGAAGGGCCGTCCGGCCAGCCGCTGACCGGGCCGGTGCCGGAGTTCTGGACCTTGTGGACATCCGGCTTCCCGTTGGTGTCCTGCTGCCACAGGGGCCCCTCGGCGGTGAACGCGGTGATCCGCCCCTCCCCCATGTCCGGGTCGTACGACGGCTCCGCGAGCTGCGCCCCCTCGCGGTCGACGCTGACGCGCTCGGTGACCGGCACCGGCGCGGGGTCGGCGCCCGCCGCCTCGGGGAGCGCTCCCATCGTGCCGAACAGCACGCCCGCGGCGGCCAGTCCGGTGGTCATTCTCGTCGCGTTGCTCATTGCTTGTTCTCCCCCGTGTCGGTCGGAAGGGTGCGGCGTACGAAGACGTCGGTCCTGCCGTTGGTGTCGTCCGGCGCCAGGTCGGTGGCGTCCGAGGCGAAGGCGACGTGGCGGCCGTGGGCCGAGACGGCGCCCGGCTCGACCCGTCCGGGGCCGACGGGCGTGCGCCTGCCGGTGCGGACGTCGAGCAGGGTGAGCGCCTCGCCGTCGGCGAGGACCACGTGACGGCCGTCCCCGCTGGCGGACTTGGCGGGCGTGTCGGCCACCTTCCGTGGCGCCCCCGCACGCACGTCGTACGCGTACGTCCCCCCGTCGGCGGCGAACAGGACACGGCGGCCGTTCTCGCTGACCTTGACGAACTCGCCGTCCGCCGCGCCGAGGCCCGCGTCGGCCTGTGCGGTCTCGCCGGTGGTGCGGTCGCGTACGACGATGTCGCCGCCGTCCGCGGATCGCTTCCGGTAGGCCAGGAACCGGCCGTCGGCGCTCAGGGACGCCGCTCCTATCCGGTCGGCGCCGGTGGTCGTGCCGTCGATCAGTTCATTGGCGCCGGTGCGCAGGTCACGTACGTACAACTGCTGGGCGGCGTGGAAGCGGTCACCCGTGGTGTAGGCGGCCCGGCCGCCGTCGGGCGTGACGGCGAGCAGCAGGCCGACCCCGCTCGTCTCCGGCCCCGCCACCTTCACGGTCTCGCCGGTCTCGCGGTCGTACAGCCACGGCTTGGGGGCCTTGGTGCCCGCCGTGTGGCCGACGTAGCGGCCGTCGTGGCTGAGCATGGGGGTGCCCCAGGAGGAGTCGCCGTCGTTCGGGATCTCCGTCAGCGCGCCCGTGACCCGGTCCTTCAGGACGAGGCAGGTGTACACGTTGACGTGGCAACCGAGCTCCGGGGCCTTCGTGGCGAAGGCGACGTAGCGGCCGTCGCCGCTGATCGCCGCCTCTCGCGAGGGCCCGTCGAACTGCGAGCCGTCGCCCGCGAGGCTCACCCGCTCGGTGCGCGGCGCCCGCGCGTCGGCCGCGGCGCCCGAGCCGGCGGCCGTGTGCCGTACGAAGACGTCGCCGACGCCGTTGGTGTCGTCCGGCACCAGGCCGCCGGACGCCGAACTGAACGCGACGGCACGGCCGTTGTCGGACACCGCCCCGCGCGCGGCCCGTGCGTCCGCCGGGCCGATGCCCGTGCCGCGGCCCGTGCGCAGGTCGAGCACGCGGAGCCCGTCGGCGCCGGTGAGGACGGCGTGGCGGCCGTCGGGCGTGGCCGACACCGCGCGGCCGTCCGCGACGCGTTCGGTGCTGCCGGTGCGCACGGTGTGGAGGTACAGGCCGCCCCGCGCGTTGAACAGGACGCGGCGGCCGTCGTTGGTGAGCCGGATCAGCTCACCGGTGCCGAGGCCGGTGTCGATCTGGGTGCGCGCGCCGGTGCCCGGCTCCTTGAGGAAGACGTCCGCGCGGTCCTCGGGGCCCTCGCTGTGGCCGCCGATCTGGTACGCCACCCGCGTACCGTCGTCGGCCACCGACGCGCCGCCCTTCTGGCCCTCCTCGGGCGCCGAGATCAGCTCGTCCGTGCCGGTCGTGGTGTCGCGGACGTACAGCAGCCGGAAGTTCTGATTGCCGTTGCGGTTGCCGATGGTGTAGGCGACGCGGGTGCCGTCGGGGCTGATCGCCTGCACGGCGCCGAGTTCGTTGGAGCCCGGCGGGTCGGCGGGCCACAGGCGGGTGCTGGTTCCGGTGGCGCGGTCGTGGAGGTAGGGCGCGGCGAACCGTTTGTTCGCGGTGAAGGCCACGCGGCTGCCGTCGGTGCTCAGGAGCGGGGCGCCGTAGAGGTGGCCGCTGCCGAGGTCGATGCCGGTCAGGGCGCCCGTGCGGAGGTCCTTGACCTTCAGGCAGTGCGCATACTGACCGCAGCCCAGGGCGGGCGCCCGGGTGACGAACGCGGCGTGCCTGCCGTCGCCGCTGAGCGCGCCGTCCGTCGAGGCGCCGTCGAGCTGGGCGCCGTCGGCGGTGGTGCTGACGCGTTCGGTGCGCGGGGTGCGCGCGTCGGCGTCCGTGCCGACAGTCGCGGTCGCAGTCGCGGTGAGTGACGCGCCGCCGAGGACGAGGCCGAGTACCGCCGCCCACAAGGCTCTTGAGCCGAGGACCGGCCTGCGGGTCATCGGCGGGTCCACTGGAACACGTCGTTCACGCCGTTGGTGTCACCGGGCACCACGTCCGTCTCCGCCGAGGTGTAGACGACGGTGCGGCCCTTGGCGCCGACCGAGCCGGGCACGGCCGAGCCGGTACCGACCATGTGGACGCGGCCGGTGCGCAGGTCGCGCAGGCGCAGCGTGGACGCGTCGTCGGTGTAGAGGAGGTGGCGGCCCTCCGGGCCGACGGCCTTGGCCGTGGTGCCGGAGAAGTGCTTCACCTTTCCGGTGCGCAGGTCACGTACGTAGGCGCCGTTCGCGGAGTTCATCACCACCGTGCGGCCGTTGCCGCTGAGCTCCACGAGGGTGGAGGCGGTGCCGTCGTCGGCGCGCTCCAGGCTCCCGGTCCCGCGGTCGCGGACCCAGACCTGCTTGGTGCCGCGGTCCTCGTACGCGACGTGCCGGCCGTCGGCGCTGATCGACGGGTTCGCCATGTCGCGCGCGGCGTCGGGCGGGCCGTCGCTGACGATCTCGCGGGTGTCGGTCCGCCAGTCGTAGACCTCGATCCGGTGCGGGTCCGCGGGGTGCTGCGGGCGCAGGACGTACGCGACGTGGCGGCCGTCGTCGCTGATCACGGACTCGCCCGAGCCCTCCTTGAAGCCCCTGGCGTCGACCCGGCGCTTCTCCCCCGTCGTCAGGTCCACCACGAAGGCGGCGGTGGTGTGCGAGCCCCAGTCGAGGTACGTGGCGTAGCGGCCGTCGTCGCTGATGTCCGGGGCGGTCAGGCTGTTCTTGATCCGGGCGACGGTGCCGGTGCCGCCGTCACGGACGTGCGCGGAGCTCTGCGGCCGTGGCGCGGTGTCGGGCGTGAGGTTGGTGGCGCCGCTGCCGAAGGCGACGTGACCGCCGTCCGTCGTGACCGTCGCGGCGCCCGAGGCGCCGTTGGCCTCGGTGCCGTCGGCGGCGACGCTGACCCGCTCGACGCGGGGCGCAGGTCGCGCGGACGGGGCGGAGGACGCCTCGGCCGCGGCCGGCAGCGCGGTGAGCCCAAGTGCCGTTACCAGTAAGGCACTTGATGACACACGTCTGACAGTGACCATGAATCCCCCCAGGACCTGCCCGCCCCCGGTCCAGCACCGAAGGCCCCGTGCGGATCCAAGCGCACCCGGAGCAGCTACGCAATCCGCAGGATTGCGTACAACCTGGACGGCCCCCTACGCGTCCGCGCCGAGCGCTTCGTCCAGGAACTCCCTTGCGTGCGCGAGGACTTGGTCCCGTCCGGTGCCGCGCAGGCCGATCGCCACGTGGATGGAGAAGCCGTCGAGCAGCGCCCGGAGCCGGGCCGCGAACCGGTCGGCGTCCACGGCCCGGAACTCCCCGCGCGAGACGCCCTCGGCGAGCAGCGCCACCAGGTCGCGGTGCCAGGCGCCCTCGATGGCGGCCTGCCGGTCGCGGCCCTGCTCGTCGGCGTTCAGGGAGCGGTTCCAGACCTCCAGCCAGAGGATCCAGTGCGGGTCGCGGTGCCCGTCGGGGACGTAGAGATCGACGTACGCCTCCAGGCGGGCGCGGGCCGGCTCCGGCCGGGCGAGCAGCCGGCCGCGCTCGGCGCCGAGCCGCCCCTCGCTCCACTCCAGGGTGCGGAGCAGCAGCTCGTCCTTGGAGCCGAAGTAGTAGAGCAGGTGGCCGCTGCTCATGCCCACCTCGCGGCCGAGCGCGGCCATGGTGAGCTGTTCCAGGCCACGCTCGGCGATCATCTCCATGGCCGTCGCGAGGACGTCCTCTCGCGGGGGCGCGTTCTTGCGTGCGCTGCGCTGGGCGCGCGCTTCGGCCACGTCGTACTCCGGCTGCTAGATCTTCGGCTGCTGCTGGGTGATGCAGTGGATGCCACCACCCCCGGCAAAGATCGTACGGGCGTCGACGAGCGTGACGGTCCGCCTGGGGAACAGCCGCCGGAAGATGCCCGCGGCCAGTTCGTCGTGCGGGTCGTCGAAGGAGCACAGCACGACGCCGCCGTTGCACAGGTAGTGGTTGATATACGAGTGGTCGACCCAGCCGTCGTCGTCGGCGAGGGCGGTGGGCGCGGGCACCTCGACGATCTCCAGGGCCCGGCCGCGGGCATCCGTCCGGCCCTTGAGTACGCCGACGACCTCGCGGCTGACCTCGAAGTCCGGGTGGGCGGGGTCCTGCTGGGAGTGGACGAGGACGACGCCCGGCGCGGCGAACGCGGCGACGATGTCGACGTGGCCGAGGGTGCCGAAGCCGTGGCCGGGGTAGTCGGCGGTCAGTCCGCGGGGCAGCCAGAGGGCCTTGCGGGTGCCGAGGCGGGCGTGGATCTCGGCCTCGACCTGCTCGCGCGTCCAGCCTGGGTTGCGCTCGGGGCCGAGCTGCACGGTCTCGGTGAGCAGGACGGTGCCCTCGCCGTCGACGTGGATGCCGCCGCCCTCGTTGACCAGGGGCGAGGAGTGCACGGGGGCGCCCGCGAGGTCCGCGACATGCCGGGCGATCTTCGCGTCGTGCTCCCAGCGGGCCCACGCCTGCGCACCCCACCCGTTGAACACCCAATCCACGGCGGCGAGTTGGTCGCCGTCACGGACGAAGGTGGGGCCGATGTCGCGCATCCACGCGTCGTCCAGTTCACGCTCGACCAGGTCGACGCCGTCGCCGAGGAGCGCCCGGGCGGACCCGCTCTGGCCGGTGCCGACGACCATCGTCACCGGCTCGAAGCGGCGCACGGCGCGGGCCACGGCGGCCCAGGCGGCGCGGGCCTCGCCGAGTTCCTCCTCGGTGCTGAAGGTGGGGTTCGGTCCCGGCCACGCCATCCAGGTGCGCTCGTGCGGCTCCCACTCGGCGGGCATGCGGACGTTCATGGATGTGGTCCTCACAGGAAGTCTCAAGGAAGGAGAAGTCTCAAAGGAAGTACAGGCGGTTGAGGGAGACGGAGTCGACCGGGTCGGAGCGCAGCGCCTCGCCGTCCAGGGTGACCAGGCCGGAGCGCTGGTCGACGTCGACGGTGCCGGTGCGGGAGTTCAGGCGCAGGTCGGCGGGGCCGATGCCGCGGGTGCCCCGGACTGCGACCCGGCGCCGCCGCGTGGGCATCGAGTCGCCGCCCTGCTCGACGGCGGCGCGCGCGACGAACGCGACGGAGATGTCGGCGGGCGTCGCGCCGTACGCGCCGAACTGCGGCCCGAGCACGAGAGGTTCGCAGGTGTCGGTGGCGGCGTTCGGGTCGCCGACGACGCCGTACGCGGGAAAGCCCGACTTCAGCACCAACTGCGGTTTGGCGCCGAAGAATTCGGGCCGCCACAGCACGATGTCGGCGAGCTTGCCGACCTCGATGGAGCCGACCTCGTGGGCGAGGCCGTGGGCGAGCGCGGGGTTGATCGTCAGCTTGGCGACGTACCGCAGGACGCGGCCGTTGTCGTCGTGCGGGCCGTCGCCCGCCGTCGGGCCGAGCTCGGCCTTCATCTTCCCGGCCATGGCGAAGGTGCGCCGCACGGTCTCGCCCGCGCGCCCCATGCCCTGCGCGTCGGACGAGGTGATCCCGATGGCGCCGAGGTCGTGCAGGACGTCCTCCGCGCCCATGGTCCCGGCCCGTATCCGGTCCCGCGCCATGGCGGCGTCGCCCGGCAGGTCGGTCTTCAGGTCGTGAACCGACACGATCATGCCGTAGTGCTCGGCGACGGCGTCCCGGCCGAAGGGCAGCGTGGGGTTGGTGGACGACCCGATGACGTTCGGGACGCCCGCCATCTTCAGGACGTTGGGTACGTGGCCGCCGCCGCAGCCCTCGATGTGGAAGGCGTGAATGGTCCGCCCGTCCAGGACGCTCAGGGTGTCCTCGACCGACAGGCACTCGTTCAACCCGTCGCTGTGCAGGGCGACTTGGACGTCGTGCTCCTCGGCGACGCGCAGCGCGGTGTCCAGGGCACGGGTGTGCGCGCCCATGTCCTCGTGCACCTTGAAGCCGGACGCACCGCCCTCGGCGAGCGCCTCGACCAGCGGAGCCGGGTCGGACGACGAACCGCGGCCGAGGAAGCCGATGTTGACGGGCCAGGCGTCGAAGGCGCCGAACGCGTGCTTCAGCGCCCACGGCGAGTTGACACCGACGCCCCACACCGGCCCGAACTCCTGGCCGATGACGGTGGTGACGCCGGAGGCCAGCGAAGCCTCCATGACGCGCGGCGAGAGCAGATGGACGTGGGTGTCCACGGCGCCGGCGGTCGCGATGAGCCCCTCACCGGAGACGATGGACGTCCCGGTCCCGACGACCACGTCGACGCCGTCGAGCGTGTCCGGATTCCCGGCCCGCCCGATGGCGTGGATCCGCCCCTGACGGATCCCGATCGACACCTTCCGGATCCCCTGTACGGCGTCGATGACGACGACGTTACTGATCACCACGTCGCAGGTCTCGCGGACGGCGGCGGCCTTCAGGTGCAGGCCGTCGCGGGCGGTCTTGCCGAATCCGGCGAGGAACTCGTCGCCGTGCCGCTGCGCGTCGGACTCGACGCGCACGACGAGCCCGGAGTCACCGAGGACGACGCGGTCGCCGGCGCGGGGGCCGTGCACGGAGGCGTACTCGTGGGGGTCCATCACTCGCCCTCCTCGGGGGTCTCGTCCAGCGGGGCGCCCGCCCCCAGATAGCCGCAGGCGGCAGCCCTGCGCAGCGCCTCCGCCTTGGCGCCGGGCGCGTCCAGCGGCCCGTCGACGAGACCGGCGAAGCCGATGGCGACGCGCCCGCCCCCGATGGGCACGAGCCCGGCCTCGACGCGCTCGCCGGGCCCGAACCGCAGGGAGGAGCCCGCCGGGACGGCGAGCCGCATGCCGTAGGCGGCGGCGCGGTCGAAGTCGAGCCGCGGGTTGGCCTCGAAGAAGTGGAAGTGGGAGGTCACGCTGACGGGCACGGCGGCCGTGTTGCGCACGGCCACCGTCACGACCGGCTCCCGCTCCGGGGTGGGCGGGGCGGGCCGCAGCGCGCCGGGCGCGTCCGGGCCGAGCGAGCCGCCGCCGACCGGATCGGAGACCACGGCGAGCCGCGACCCGTCGTCGAAGACGGCCTCCACATGCACCTCGGTGACGACGTCCGCGACGCCCGGCAGCACGTCGTCGGGGCCGAGCACCGACCGCGCCCGCTCGATGGCCTCGGCGAGCCGGGCCCCGTCGCGGGCGGCCTCGCAGACCGTGTCGGCGATCAGGGCGGTCGCCTCCGGGACGTTCAGCCTGAGGCCGCGCGCCCTGCGGGCCCTGGCCAGCTCGGCCGCGCCGAAGAGCAGCAGCCGGTCGCGTTCCGTGGGGGTCAGTCGCACGCCGCCACACCTCGCATCCATGGGTCACATAGCCACGTTTAGAGCAACACTCTAAACCTAGATTACACAGCCCAGAACCATTGACGCGCAGCACGGACGTGCTTCACATTGAACGGCACTCAAACACCTGGGAGAGGGCACGCTCATGCCGATAGAACAGCGCGGAGTCGACACCATCCCCGAGGAGGAACGCACCAGCGGCCCCCGTGACGTGGTCTCGATCCTCCTCGGCTCCAACCTCTGCCTCGGAGTGATCGTCTTCGGCTGGCTGCCGGTGTCGTTCGGCCTGAACTGGTGGGAGTCGGTGACCTCCGTGGTGGCGGGCACCCTGATCGGCACCGCGCTCACCGCGCCGCTCGCGCTCGTGTCCCTGCGGACGGCCACGAATCTGTCGACGTCGTCGGGCGCGCAGTTCGGCGTGCGCGGCCGCCTGGTCGGCTCGGTGGTCGGGCTCCTCCTCTCCCTCGGCTACACCGCGCTGACCATCTGGATCGGCGGCGACGTGATGGTCGGCACCCTGCACCGCCTGGTGGGCCTGCCGGCGGACGGCTTCTCCTACGGCCTGGTCTACGCGGCTCTCGCGGCGGCGACGGTGGCCGGGGCGGTGTACGGCTACCGGGTGCTCCTGCGTCTCTCGCGGATCCTCGCGGTCGGCATGACCGCGCTGCTCGCCCTCGGCGTAGTGGCGTACGCGCCCGGCTTCACCACCGCCGCGCTGCCCGACGCGGGCGGCTACGCGCTCGGCTCGTTCTGGCCGACGTGGCTGCTCGCGCTGGTGGCCGCGGGCCTCTCCGGCCCCATCGCCTTCATCACCCTGCTCGGCGACTACACCCGCTACGTCTCGCCCGTGCGGCACTCGCCGCGCCGCGTGCTGCGGGCCACCTGCGTGGGCCTGACGGCGGGACTCCTCGTCCCGCAACTCTTCGGTACGTTCACCGCGTACGCCGCCGGGGCCGCGCTCGACTACGCCGAGCCGCTGGTGGCTGCCGCCCCCGGCTGGTATCTGCTCCCCCTCCTCCTCGCCGCGTCCGCCGGGTCCGTCGGCAACGCCGGGCTGATGCTGTACTCCATGGGGCTCGACCTCGACGCGATCGTGCCGCGGGCGTCGCGGGCGCGGGCCACGTACGCGGTGGCCGTGGTCGCCACGGCGTGCGTGTTCGTGGGGCACTTCGCCTGGGAGGCGCAGGACGCGATGACGTCCTTCGTGCTGCTGCTCACGGCCATCGGGACGCCGTGGGCCGTGATCACCCTGATGGGCTTCGTACGCTGCCGTGGCGTGTACGACGCCGACGCCCTCCAGGTCTTCAACCGCCGCTCCCGGGGCGGCCGTTACTGGTACCGCGGCGGCTGGAACCCGTGGGCCACGGCGTCCTGGACCCTGGGCGCGACCGTCGGCCTCCTCGCGGTCTCCCTCCCCTCCTACGAGGGCCCGCTCCTCTCCCTCACGGGCGGGGTGGACTGCAGTTTCCTGCTGTCGGGGGTGGTGGGGGGTGTCGCTTACGCGATGTACCCCAACCCCGCCCCTTCC
>NZ_AOPZ01000081.1 GCF_000414115.1 Streptomyces aurantiacus JA 4570 | reverse complement strand
CGCGCACCCAGAGGGGGGCTACGGGCCGACGCGGATCGACAGGTCGTTGTCCACGGTGTAGTACGGGCCCACCTCGACGGAGTCGACCCGCTTCAGCGGATACGTGAAGATCGGCTTCTTGTCGGCAACGTCGTCAAGAAGCCGGGCGAGCCGAATCCGCGGCCCACCCTCCCCGGCGGGCCGCAGCCACAGATCCCAGATCCCCTCGCCGTCGACCGAGTCGGCCAGCTCCGCGTACCGCAGCGCGAAGGCGAACCCGCACTCCGGCGACGCGGAAGAGCCCCCGGGCGCGAGCCCGGCCCGCAGCACCCGCCCGGAATCCCCGCGCAGCGCCGCCTCGACGTACCCCGCGCCGGTGAGCGCCGTGCCGTACACCCGGCCCTGCCCGGTGAGCCCCTCCTCCTCGATGCACAGCTCGCCGACCTCCGCGTGCGGCGCCCGCAGCCAGCTGCGCACCGACAGGTTGCCCTGCTTGGTGGCGTACGGAATGCGCACCGCGACATGTCCGCGGCTGCCGCTCGGCGCCCGGTCGACCAGCGAGCGCAGGTCGTTCACGCCGGGCACCAGACGGCGCGGCTCACCGCTCTCGACCTGGGCGTACGCGTTCCAGCGGCCCTCGGGCAGCTCGACGCTGCTGGGCAGCGCGGCGCGCAGCCGGCCGTCGGCGGCCGGGGTCAGCGGCAGCCGTACCTCGACGGCCGGGTCGGAGTCCCGCAGCCGCAGCAGCAGATGCGCGGCGCCCGCCTCGCCGGGGTCGGTGACGTCGAAGGTCAGCCCGCCCGCGGAGTCCGCGATGCAGTCGGCGCGCGGCGCGGGCGGCCCCGCGTCACCGGCGGCCTCCTGCGAGCCGTCCAGCGTGCCCCGTGTGAACACGGCCGTCATGCCAAGCGCCCCTTCGTCGGTACGGTCCGTCGGGCGTCCCGGACGGCGTACGCGCCGCCGAGCAGGGCCCCCCTCGCGCGGTGCATCGAGCCGCGCACCCGGCCGCTCAGCGAACCGCCCCGCGTGAGCATGCCGCTGAACATGTCCTCGTAGCGCTCGGCGATCCGGGTGGGGTCGAAGCGCTCGGAGTCCTCGAGCGCGGCGCCCGCCATGCGCTGCCGCAGCGCGTCGTCATTGATGAGTTCGAGCAGTCCGCCCGCGATCGCGTCGGCGTTGCCGACCTCGACGAGCCGGCCGTCGACACCGTTGGCGATGATCTCGCCGGGGCCGTGCGGGCAGTCCGTGGCGACCACGGGCAGCCCGCAGCGCATCGCCTCCACGATCGTCATGCCGAACGATTCGAGGCTGGAGGTGACGGCCGCGATGGAGCCCTTGGCCCACTCCGGCTCGATGGGGTGCGCGGGGCCCATGAGGAACACGTGGTTGTACAGGCCGAGCTCGTCGATCAGCTTGCGCAGCTTGTCCTTCTGCTTGCCGCCGCCGTAGATCCGCAGCCGCCAGTCGGGGCGCTCCTTGCGCACCTTGTCGAAGGCGCGTATCAGCAGGTCGTACCGCTTGACGGGGGCGAGCCTGCCGGCCGCCACCACCCACTTGTGGGAGCCGTCGGCGGGCTCGATGCCGGGGGCGGGCACCGGGTTGGGCACCGCCTGTACGTGCACGCCGGGCAGCCGCATCTTCCGGCGGTAAGCCTGCGCGTCGGCCTCGGTCGTCGTGGTCAGGACGTCCAGGCGCGGGTACACGCTGCGCAGTTGCAGGCGCAGGTGCTTGGAGTGGCTGTCGAGCGTGAGGTGCTCCTGGCCGACGCGCAGCACGCCGCGCCGGGCCTGGCGGGCGATGTGCACGTTCAGGCCGGGGCGGGTGCCGATGACGACGTCGGACCTCAGGGCGGTCAGATGCGCCTCGATGCGCTCGTCGGTCAGGGCGCTGTACTGGCCGTATCGGCCCTCGGCGCTGGGGAAGACCTTGGCCGGGGTGCGGTAGGCGTCGCTGTCCCCCTCGTACCCCGGGCTGTGCTTCCGAATGTCGACGAGGTGGCTCAGCCTGATCCGCGCGTCGGGCGTGAAGACCGGCTCGTCCCGATGGCGCAGCACCGACACGATTTCGACGTCATGGTGCTCGGCGAGCGTGTTCGCCAGGTTGTACGTCGTCCGGATCGTCCCTCCGATCCCGTACGCGTTGTGAATCAGGAAAGAGATATGCATACGTCCCCGTATTCCGCGCTTCCCTGCGGACAGTCCCGTCTCGTCCGCCTACCGAGGGGTTAGACGGAAATCTCGGGCCAAGGGTTGGGTCGAAAATCCGTCTTGTTGTGAAACGGATGCCTGATCGACAGGCGGAACCGGGAACTCCGTGACTGGTACACAGATCAGGGCTGGTAGGAGAGCTGTGGTACCTCGAAACAGGTGCGGTTCATGTCGCCCTGTGTGACCCAGCCCTCATCGTCCTGCCAACGGGCCACGGACACACAGGTCTCGCGCGTCCGTGGCGGCTCGGAACGCCGTTCGTACGTGACGGGCAGCAGCAGCCCGTCCGCGTCGTACGGCTCGCCCCGGCTCATGAAGCGGTCGACGCAGGCGCGCGTGGCGTCGCCCGCGGACGCCAGGCAGGACTTCGCCGCGTCCGTGAACCACATCGCGGCGGCCCAGCCCTCCAGTTGCCACTGGGAGTGCGTCTTCTCCCCCTTCGTGGCGTCGCGGAACTCACGGACCGCCCGGTGCCCGGTGTCCTCGTAGTTGCGGCTCGATCCCGTCGCCCACAGGGCGTTGCGGCAGCGCGGCGCGTCCTTGTAGTCCTCGGCGACCGTGGACGACCAGTTCTGGACGTTGGTGACCTTCGCGGTGACGTCCGCGCCGACGTCGTCCATCGCCTCGCAGAGCTGCGCGTTGCCGTGCGTGTCCATCGCGTCGAAGACGAGGTCGGCGCCCCGGTCCTTGAGGTCGGCGGCGACGGCCCGGAAGTTGGGCAGCGCGAAGTCGACCTGTTCGGTGACCACCTGGTAGCCCTCGGCCTCCAGGCCGCGCTTCACCAGGCGGGCGTACGCGGCCGACGCGGCCTGGTTGTAGGAGACGACGGCGGCGGTGCGGGCGCCGTGTTCGCGCTTGAAGTAGCGGTAGACCTCGGTGCCGCCGTACAGCTTGCCGTCCCAGCCCGGCTTGCCCGTGCGCGGGGCGAGGCTGCCGTAGATGCCGTACAGGTGCGGATGGGTGTCGTACGCGGAGCCGACGGGCTGGCCGCCGATGTCGGGCACGCCCGCGTCGGAGACGCGCGAGGCGCCCGCGTAGTCGAGGACGGTGGTGGCGACGAGGGCGACGACCTTCTTCTCGTCGAGCAGCTTGTGCACGCACTCGTTGTTGCCGACGCCGCTGCCCCCGTCGTCGCAGGTGTGCACCTCGACCTCGCGGCCGCCGACGCCGCCGCGGTCGTTGAGCCGGTCGAAGTAGGCTTTCGCGCCGTCGCGCGGGCCGGTGAAGGCGGAGCCGCCGACGGGGCTGGTGGCGCTGGTGATGATGCCGACGCGCAGCGGCGGCCCCTCCTGGGTGCCGCGCGGCGCGGCCGGCCGGTCCTCGAAGTCGCTCTCGGGCAGGCGACTGCCGCAGGCCGCGGAGGCAAGGAGCGCCGCGACCGCGAGGAGGGCGAGCGCCGGACGCCGGGCCCGGCGCGCCACGGCCTCAGCAGCCGGGGCCGGGCGACGCATTGCCGCTCAGCTTCACCAGCGCGCACAGCGTCTTGACGGACACCTTCCAGGTGTCGTTCTGGTTCACGGACGTGCCGCTGGCGGTGGGCAGCGCGGTCGCGCCCTTCAGCGTCAGCGCGTACGTCACGTCGGCCTCGGTCGCCGAGGTGAACTCGACCTTGCCGACCTTCGCGCCGACCTGCTTGCCGCGCTCGTCCCCGCTGAAGCTCTGCAGGACCTCGCGCATCTTCGGGCCGTTCTCCAGGACGGCCTCCTTGTCCCGCAGGGACGTGTCCGGGTCGAAGAACTTCTCGAAGTTCTTCCGTACCTCGTTCTCGGCGGCCGCGGGGTCGGCGGGCTCGGAGCCGCCGGGCGCCTCGCTGTCGGCCGTCTCGGAGGCACCGTCCGCCGGCTTCTCGTCCGCCGTCTCCACGGAGGGCTTCGGCGGCGCGCTGTCGTCGCCCCCGCTGTCGTCGCCGCAGGCCACGGCGGCCGGAGCGATCAGCAGGACGGCGGCCGCGGAGAGAGCCGCGCTCCGCACCCTGCCCCGCCGAAGATCGCTCCCCCGCCTGGGGCTGGTCCAGAGAACCATCTGGCTCACCACCGGGTGTCGGTCCGGGCGAAGACCGCCCGGTGCTTTCAGGGTCAGCTTGCAGAAGGCATAGTGCAAGCCATTGGCTGACATGAACAGACCTGCCAGTAACAGACCTGTCTGACTTACGACGTCTCCCAGGGGGCCTCGATGCGGGCGGCACGGACGGCTCAGCGATCTCCCACGGCGTCTTCGGCCGCGTCCCGCGCGGCCCGGCTGCGGGCGGTGCATCCGATGCTGTGGGCGGCGTTCGCGGCCCTCGCGACGGGGGCGGTGCTCTGTGTGATCGGCTGGTACGGCATCTCCGGCGAGCGCTTCGCCGAGCGGCAGTTGCCCTACATCGCCTCGTGCACCGTGCCGGGTGCCGCGCTGATCGTGGCGGGCGCGGTGCTGCTCGCGCACGGCCGCGGGGCGCTCGCGGCGGCGCGGGTGGAGGAGCTGTACGGGCTGCTCGTGGCCGTCGAGGGCCAGGATCCGGCGGGCGCCCGCGCCGAGCGGTCCGCGGCGCCGGTCGCGACCAGCGACGACCTCCTGATCGTGCCCGGCGGCAGGCTCCTGCACCGCGCGGACTGCCCCCTGGTGTCCGGCAAGCCGGACGCGGTGCCCCCCGACGCGGGCGTCCTGCGGGCCCGTGCCGCGGACCCCTGTCCGATCTGCTCTCCCCCGCACGACCCCGCCCCCGTGGACCCGGCCGACGCGGCGGACTCGACCACCCCGGAGGTCTGAGCCGGTGGCCTCCCTGAGCTACGACCTCACGCTGGCCGGGCTCTCCGTCGGCAGCGCCGCCGCCCTCACCGGCATCGGCCTGATCGTCACCCACCGCGCGACGGGCGTGCTCAACTTCGCGCACGGCGCCATCGCGATGCTCTGCGCCTACCTGTTGCGCCAGTTCACCGTCGAATGGCACTGGCCGCTCTGGCTCGCCGCGGCCGTCACCCTGCTCGTCGTGGCGCCCGCGATCGGCCTCGTCCTCGAACGCGCCGTCTTCCGGCCGCTCGCCGTCCTCGGCGGCGACCCCGCGCAGACGCTCGTCGCGTCGATCGGGGTGTTCGTGCTCCTCGTCGGCGGGGCAGCGCTGATCTGGGGTCAGGGCGCCCGCGCCGACGTGCCGACACTCGTCTCCGCGGACCCCTGGGGGCAGTTGGCGGCCGCCGTGGTGCTCGCGCTCGCCGTGTGGGCCGTCACGCGCTTCACCCGCTTCGGCGGCGAACTCCGCGCGGTGGTCGACGACCGCCGCCTCGCGGTGCTCGCCGGGATCGACGCCGACCGAGTGGCCGCGGCGGGCTGGGCGTTCGGCTCGTTCACCGCGGGCCTGACCGGCGTGCTGCTCGCTCCGTACGTACGTCTCGATCCGTACGGCATGCCCCTCCTGGTCATGGAGGTGGTGGCCGTCGCCGTGGCCGCCCGGATGCGGAACCTGCCGGTGGCCGTCGTCGTGGCGCTCGGCATCGGTGTGGCCCAGAGCCAGCTCACCCGGCTGCACCCCGCGGGCTGGCGCGAGCCGCTGCTCCAGGCGGTCGGCGCGAACCTCTTCGTGGTGGCGCTGCTGATCGCGGCGCTCGTCCTTCCCGGCATCGGCAAGGGCGACGCGCTGCCGCGCACGGCGACGGCCCGCGTCCCCACGCCTCCGGGCGCGTGGATAGTGGCCGTCGTCCTCTTCCTCCTCCCCCTCGGCTTCGCGGGCTCGGACCTCACCACGTCCGTGCAGGTCCCCGCGCTCGGCGTCATCCTGCTCTCCCTGGTCGTGGTCACCGGCCGAGGCGGGCAGATCTCCCTCGGCCAGGCTGCGTACGCCGGTCTCGGCGCGCTGTTCACCGCGCTGCTCGCCGCCGGGCGCTTCCCCGGACTGCCGGAGCTGCCCACGCTCGCCGCGCTGGCCGTGGCCGTGCTGCTCGTCGCCCCGCTCGGCCTGCTCACGGGCTGGCCCGCGATCAGCCGCCACGGCCTCGCCCTCGCCCTCGCGACCTTCGCCGTCGGGGTCGGCGTCAGCCGCTTCGTCTTCGCGCAGCCGTACGCCACGTCGGGCCTCACCCTCGGCCGGCCCGCGGGCTTCGGCGGCGACCGCGCGTACTACCTGCTCGAACTGGTCCTGCTCGGGGGCGCCTTGCTGCTCGTGGCCGCGCTGCGGCGGGGGCGTACGGGGCGGGCCCTCGCCGCCATGCGGGACCACGAGGCGGGGGCCGCGGCGGCCGGCGTGCCGGTCCGGGCAGTGAAGCTCGCCGCGTTCGTCACAGGCGCGGCGCTGGCCGCGCTCGGCGGCGGCATGCTCGGCATGGGGCTGCGGGCCTTCGACCCCGGCGCGTTCGACCCCGTGCGGGGGCTGCTGTGGTTCGCGGCCGTCGTCGTCCTGGGCGCCGACAGCCTGCTCGGCGCGCTGCTCGCGGGGGCGCTGTTGGTCGGCCTCGACGCGGGCACGCGGGGCGGGGTCGCGGCGGCGGTCATCGGCATCCTCGCCATACTGATCGGCCGCTTCCCCGGCGGCCCCTACGAAGCGCTCCGCGCGGCGACCCACCGCCTCCGCCGCCACCCTCGACTCACCCCGACCGGGACACGGGCGCGCACGGCCCTGGCAGGAGCCGCGGGGACCGGCCCCACCCCCGCTGTGGGCAATCGTGCCGCAGGGCAGCACGGGTGGACCGAAGCCGATCCCGCTCCCGCTCCCGCTGTGGGCAGTCGTGCCGCAGGGCGGCACGGGTGGGCACAGCCCCCGGCCGACGGGACCGGCACGGTCGGCGGAAGCAGTGATGGCGGCAGCGGGAGTGGGGCCAGCGTGGAGGCAGGGGGCGGCGGTGCAGGCTCGTTGGCGGGCCGGGGGCCCGGGGGGCCCGAGCCCCGGGAACCCCGGCTGGAGGCCCACGGCCTGTGGCTCTCGTACGACGGCTTCACCGCCCTGCGAGAAGTGTCCCTCACCGTGCCGCCAGGCCACATCACCGCCGTGGTCGGCCCCAACGGCGCCGGAAAGAGCAGCCTGTTCCACTGTCTGGCCGGAACGCTGCGGCCGGACAAGGGCCGGGTCACGCTCGCGGGACGGGACATCACCCGGCTTCCGGCGCACGCCCGCACCCGCGTCGGCGTGGCCCGCACGTTCCAGGAACTCGCCGTGTTCCCGACGCTGACCGTCGCCGAGAACGTACGGGTGGGCGCGGAACAGGGCCGGGTGCGCGACGACCCGGCGGCCCTGGACCGGGCGCTGCGCCTGTTCGAGCTGGCCCCCGTGGCCGACCGCCCCGCCGCGGACCTGCCCACCGGCACCCTGCGCCGGGTCGAACTGGCCCGCGCGCTGTCCGGCGACCCGCACGTCCTGCTCCTGGACGAGCCGGCGGCGGGCCTGGACACGGCCGAAGTGGCCGCGCTCGCCCGGATCCTGCGCGCACTCGCGGCGGACGGCACGGCCCTGCTGGTGGTGGAGCACGACCTGGACCTGGTGGCGGGCCTCGCCGACTCGGTGTACGTGATGACGGCGGGCCGCGTCGTCGCCTCGGGCCCGGCGGGCCGGGTTCTGGACGCCCTCGACGGCCCGGCGGGTGCGCGCACCGAGGGCGGCACCCGATGACCCTCCTGGAACTACGGACGGCCCGCGTCCGCTACGGCCCGCTGGAGGCCCTGCACGGCGTGAGCCTCGCCGCGCCCGGCCCCGGCCTGACGGTCCTCCTCGGCCGCAACGGCTCCGGCCGCACCACCGTGCTGCGCGCCCTCGCGGGCACCGTCGCGCTGTCCGGGGGCGCCGTCGTCTGGGACGGCACCGACGTCACCCGGCTGCCCGCGCACGAACGCGCCCGCCGCGGACTGTGCTTCGTGCCGGACCGCAGGGCCGTCTTCGGCACCCTCACCGTCCGCGAGAACCTGGAACTGGCCCACGCCGGGGGCGACTTCTCCCCCGCCCTGGACGCGTACCCGGAACTGCGCCCGCTGCTCGGCCGCCGCGCGGGCACGCTGTCGGGCGGCGAGCAGCGCATGCTGGCGCTCTCCCGCGCCCTGCTGGCAGGCGCCCGCGTCGTCCTGGTCGACGAACCCGCCCAGGGCATGTCCCCGACAGTGGCGTCGCGTACGTACGACCTCCTGCGGGACCTGCCCGCGTGCGTGGTCGTCGCCGAACAGCGGCTGCCGCCCGGCGTGGGCGGGCGCGGGGACCGGGCGGCGGTGGTGTACGAACTGCGCCGCGGCGAGGTCGCCTTCGCCGGGGAGGCCGGGGAACTGCCGGCGGGAGGACACACCACCTCACCGGCGTGAGGGCGTATCACTCGCACCGGAGTGACGGCGTGTCACTTCGCCGGGATGACAAGGACCGTCCCGGGCCTGAGCCGGTCGGGAAACGGGCCGACCGTCTTCCGGTTGGCCCGGTAGAGGGCCTGCCAGCCGCCCTCGACCTGATGGCGGCGCGCGATGGAGCTGAGGGTCTCACCGCGCCGGACGACGTGCGTGATCCCCACCGCCGCCAGCGCGTCGCCGTCGAGGCCCGCCTCCTTGACCTTCCTGGAGCAGACGGGCCATGCCTTCCAGCCCTGCTTGCGCAGCACCTTCTGGGCCACCAGGATCTGCTCGTCGCGGGTGGCGAGGTCGGCGCGCGGGGCGTAGGCGAGGCCGCCGAACTCCACCCAGGTGGACTGGCGGAACTGCAGCCCGCCGTAGAAGTTGTTCCCGGTGTTGCTGTCCCAGCGGCCGTTGCTCTCGCAGTGGGCGAGACAGGCCCAGGGCCCTTCGGTACGGGAGCAGTCGTACGTGTATTCCGTGACCTCGGCGCCCGGCAGCGGCCGCGGCGGCTCCGCCGACGCGGCGGCCGACGGCGCCAGGAGCGACAGGGCCGCCGCGCCGAGCAGAGTCACGGACCGAAGGCAGAAACGTGTGTTCGACATCGAGTGCGTCGAGTGCATCGGCTCACGCTAGGCACCGCCCCGGCGCACCCGGACCCTGCCGCGCCGCCGCCGAAGCGGCCCCACCCGGTCGGACGACGGGGCGGGGCCGCCCCTGCGGGGCCCGGCTCCCGTCAGAGCACGAGCCGCTGCCCGGGCACGATCACGTCCGGGTCGCCGCCGATGACCGCCCGGTTGGCCGCGAAGATCCGCTGCCAGTCGGTGCCGTGCGCCGCGGCGATGCGGCTGAGCGTGTCACCGGACCGGACGGTGTACCCGCCCGAACCCGTCTCGCCCCGCGTGCCCCGGTCACTCCGGGCGGGCGCGCGGTACTGCGGAGCGGGCTGCTCCGGGGCCGCCTTCGGGGCGGCTTGCCGGGGCGCCGCCTGCTTCGGCGCGGCGGGCTGCTCGGGAGCGGCCGCCCCCGGCGCGGCGCCCTGTGCGCCGACCCGTGCCGAGCAGGACGGCCAGGCGCCCCACCCCTGGGCGCGCTGCACCTTCGCCGCGACGGCGATCTGCTGTGCCTTGGACGCCTGGTCGGCGGTCGGCGCATAGGCCGTGCCGCCGTACGCCCGCCAGGTCCCGGCGGAGAACTGCAGTCCTCCGTAGTAGCCGTTACCGGTGTTGATCTGCCAGTTCCCGCCGCTCTCGCAGCGGGCGATCCGGTCCCACACTCCGCTGTCCGCGGCGGCCTGACCGCTCGCGGCGAGCAGTGCAAGGGGCGCGAGGAGCGCGGCCGAACCGAGCACTGCCGTCCTGCGAATGTACTGGGGACGAACGGACATGAATTTCCCTCTCCAAGGACCCGGGCTCCCCCTGGCTCCGCGGGCCCCGCGCGCTTCCGGCGCCGGGGTCCCGCCGAGCCCCGCCCGCCGAACAGCAGCGGACGTACCCGAGCGGTGCTCGCTGCACACGGCGGTGGAATCTAGGAGCCCGCTCGCCCCCATATCAACCAGGTCCTTGTCATTCCAGGCCAGTTGACTGTTACCGGGGGTATCATCGAATTTCGGACACCCACTTAATCCTCCGATTTCCGCACTTACGAGCCCATCACCGAAGCGATCTGTGACTCACTTCACCGGCCCAACTTCCTTGCCCCCAGCACCTGTTGGCGCGGAGTGACAGATTCCGCCCGGCAACTCACGCTCCGCTTCGGATAGTTCAATTCCGTTCGCCCGCGTGCGTGACTTGCACCACTGATCGCCCGTTGTCTCCTTTATGAGCCGGGCACCACCCGGACACCCCACGCATCGATTCCGAGGAGCCACCCGTGCCGCGCATGCTCGACCTCAGCGACGAGGTACGCGCCGAGATCGGCGATGAAGAAGCGGACCGCCTGCTCGCCGGGGAGAACGCCCCGGGCGCCTACGACTGCACCTCCTGTCGCACCCCGGGCGACTCGGAGCGGGAGCGCACCAGCACGGTCCTGTTCGTCGGCGACGAGACCGCCGTGCTCGCCTTCGCCCACGCCGCCTGCCTGCCGTCCCAGATCGTCGAGGTCGCCGAGGAGCAGCTCCAGGGCGCCGTCCGCGCGATCACCGGCTCCGCCGACGAGGGCGCCCCGGGCCCCGGCGGCTCCCGGGGCGCGCCCGAGCAGGCCGTGCTCGGCGTCACCAGCGGCCTCGTCCTCATCGAGGGCGAGCTGCGGCCCGCCCTCGTCGTCGAGCCGACCGGGCCGATCGCCCGCCCCGGCGCCGCGCCCGGCGGCGGCGACGAATTCCTGCAGCTCCTGATCGAGCAGGGCTTCATGCCCGTGACGTCCCTGGACGGCGTGCCGCCGACCGTGCACGGCTGGTCGGTGCTGCTCGCCATGGGCCAGCTGCACGCCATCCTGCAGCCCGGCACGGGCGGCGGCCCCCAGGTCGCCTGGTGGCAGGCGCCCCAGCCGCTCCAGGTCACCGAGGGCTGGCGGGCCGCGGCCAACAAGCTGCAGTCGGTGCTCCTGTTCGCGGCGCCCGCCGGATCCATCGGCCGCCAGCCCCGCGAGGACCTGCTGCGCGACGCCCTGGACCGGGCGGCATCGGGCGGCCGGCTGGTCGCCTGCGGCATGCCGCTGGCCGGCACGTGAGCGCGGTCCGCGCGCCGGGTGCGCCGACGGCGTCCGGCGCGCGGACGGCCACCCGGCGGCACCTGCCGCCTACCAGGCGAATGCGCCGGATTTCCCCGCATCCGTCCGGCCCCGGTGTCGTTGGCCCAGACGTGCACGCATACGACGCCTCACCCCACCGGCCGTACCAGAGCCCCATCCCGTCCATGCGCACCGCGCAGGACGCCTCGGGCGCCCACTCGGCCACGCCGATCTACGACGCGCTGTACTCGGAGTATCTGAGGGCGTTCCGCGCCCTGCCCGGCGACCGGACCGGCGAGGAGGAACTGCGGTTCAACGCCTTCGGCACCCGGCCGTACGGCGCGCAGCACGGCGTCGGACAGCACGACGGGCGGCACGACCCCCGCCAGCAGCCCCGGCACGACCGTCACGACCCGCGACACGACCCGAGGCACGATCCGCGGCACAACCCCTTCCACGTCGCCCGCTACGGCCAGCCGACCCAGGCCGACCACACCGGCTACGGCCAGCTCTTCCCGGCCGCGCTCCCGCCGGGCCCACGCCGCGAGCGCTGACCGCGCGCACCGCGGCTCGCCCCACAAACCGATGCCCGGCCTTCCCCGTGGAAGGCCGGGCATCGTCGCGTACGCACACGCGGGCCGCTCGGCCCCGGTGCGCCGCTACTTCTTCTTCTGGGTCTTCTGGCCGCGCTTCTCGCGCACCCGCACCGAGATGTGGATCGGCGTGCCCTCGAAGCCGAACTCCTCACGGAGCCTGCGCTCGATGAAGCGGCGGTAGCCGTGCTCGATGAAGCCCGACGCGAACAGCACGAACCGCGGCGGCTTGGTGCCCGCCTGCGTGCCGAACAGGATGCGCGGCTGCTTGCCGCCGCGGACCGGGTGCGGATGCGCGGCGACCAGCTCGCCGAGGAAGGCGTTCAGGCGGCCCGTGGGCACGCGCGTCTCCCAGCCCGCGAGGGCCGTCTCGATCGCCGGGACCAGCTTCTCCATGTGCCGGCCCGTGCGCGCCGAGACGTTCACCCGCGGCGCCCAGGCGACCTGCGCGAGCTCCGTCTCGATCTCCCGCTCCAGGTAGTAGCGGCGCTCCTCGTCGAGGGTGTCCCACTTGTTGTACGCGAGGACGACGGCGCGGCCCGCCTCCACCGCCATGGTGACGATGCGCTGGTCCTGCACGCTGATCGACTCGCTGGCGTCGATCAGGATGACCGCGACCTCCGCCTTCTCGACGGCGGCGGCGGTGCGCAGCGAGGCGTAGTAGTCGGCGCCCTGCTGGAGGTGGACGCGCTTGCGGATGCCCGCCGTGTCGACGAACTTCCAGATGACGCCGCCGAGTTCGATCAGCTCGTCGACCGGGTCGCGGGTCGTGCCCGCCAGTTCGTTGACGACGACGCGCTCTTCGTTCGCCACCTTGTTGAGCAGGGACGACTTGCCGACGTTCGGGCGGCCGATGAGGGCGATGCGGCGCGGGCCGCCGATCGCGGTGCCGAAGGTCTGGGCGGGCGCCTCGGGCAGGGCTTCCAGGACCGCGTCCAGCATGTCGCCGGTGCCGCGGCCGTGCAGCGAGGAGACCGGGTGCGGCTCGCCGATACCGAGGGACCACAGGGCGGTGGCGTCGGCCTCGCCGCTCAGGCCGTCGACCTTGTTGGCGCAGAGCACCACGGGCTTGTTGGCCTTGCGCAGCAGCCGGACGACGGCCTCGTCGGTGTCGGTGACGCCGACCGTGGAGTCGACGACGAACACGACGGCGTCGGCGGTCTCGATCGCGTACTCCGCCTGGGCGGCCACGGACGCGTCGATGCCGAGGACGTCCTGCTCCCAGCCGCCGGTGTCGACGACCTTGAAGCGGCGGCCCGCCCACTCGGCCTCATAGGTGACGCGGTCGCGGGTGACGCCCGGCTTGTCCTCGACGACGGCCTCGCGGCGGCCGATGATGCGGTTCACCAGCGTCGACTTGCCGACATTGGGGCGGCCGACGACGGCGAGCACGGGCAGCGGGCCGTGCCCGGCCGCCTCGATGGCGCCCTCCACGTCCTCGATGTCGAAGCCCTCTTCGGCGGCGAGCTCCATGAACTCCGCGTACTCGGCATCGCCAAGCGCACCGTGGTCGTGCTCGGCGTGCTCGGCCGAGCCCTCGCCCTCGGGCTGGATCTGGTCGTTCATGAAGTCCGTACCTCGTTGCTCATCGTGGTGATCGGTGACCGGCCACCGGCCGGTCACTACTGAAAGTCTTACTCAGCGCCCGGTCAGGCGCCTGGCGTTTTCCAGGTGGGCGGTGAGCCGCTCCTGGATGCGCACGGTGGCCTCGTCGAGCGCCTTGCGGGTACGCCGCCCGCTGCCGTCGCCCGCCTCGAAGGGGTCTCCGAAGACGACGTCCACGCGGCTGCGCAGCGGCGGCAGCTGCCGTATCAGCCGGCTGTTCCGCTCCGTGCTGCCCAGTACGGCCACGGGGACGATCGGCGCCCCGGAGCGCACCGCGAAGTACGCGAGGCCCGCGCGCAGCGAGGCGAAGTCGCCGTCGCCCCGGGTGCCCTCCGGGAAGATGCCGAGGACGCCGCCCTCCCGCAGCACGGCAAGGGCGTCCGTGATCGCCGTGCGGTCGGCCGTGGTGCGGTCGACCTGGAGCTGGCCGATGCCCCGCAGGAACGGGCCGAGCGGCCCGACGAACGCTTCCTTCTTGATCAGGAAGTGCGTCGGCCGGGGCGCCACGCCCATGACCATGGGGCCGTCGACGTTGTGCGAGTGGTTCACGGCGAGGATCACCGGGCCGGCCGCGGGGACCCGCCAGGCGCCCAGGACGCGCGGCTTCCACAGGCCGTACATGAGGCCCACGCCGATGCGGCGGCCGACCTCGGCACCGCGCTCGGAGGGGACCCCGCGCTCCGCGGGGACCGCGTGCTCGGCGGGAGCCCTCCGTTCGGCGGGAGCCCCGCGCTCGCCGGGAACCTGGCTCACTTTCCGGCCCGCTTCTCCTCGACGAGCGTGACGACGCACTCGATGACCTGCTGCAGCGTGAGCTCGGTGGTGTCCACCTCGACCGCGTCGCCGGCCTTGGCCAGCGGGGAGGTCTTGCGGCTGGAGTCGGCGGCGTCCCGCTTGATGAGGGCCTCGCGGGTGGCGGAGACGTCGGCGCCCTTCAGCTCGCCGGAGCGGCGGGCGGCGCGGGCCTCCGGGGACGCCGTCAGGAAGATCTTGAGGTCGGCGTCGGGCAGCACCGTGGTGCCGATGTCACGGCCCTCGACGACGATGCCGTCCTGCGCGGCCGCGGCGATGGAGCGCTGCAGCTCCGTGATCCGGGCACGCACCTCGGGGACCGCGCTGACCGCGCTCACCTTGGACGTGACCTCGCCCGTGCGGATCGGGCCCGCGACGTCCGTGCCGTCGACGGTGATCGTCGGGGCGGACGGGTCCGTGCCCGAGACGATCTCCGGCTTGCCGGCCGCGGCGGCGATGGCGGACGGGTCCGTGAGGTCGATGCCGGTGTGCACCATCCACCACGTGATCGCCCGGTACTGGGCGCCGGTGTCCAGGTAGCTCAGGCCGAGCTGGGCCGCGACGGCCTTGGACGTGCTCGACTTCCCCGTGCCGGAGGGCCCGTCGATGGCGACGATCACGGGGGCCGGGCCTGCGGCGGCGGTCTTTTCCACGGATTCCACGGGGAGCGGACACCTTTCTCGGTGCGGGGGACGGGGTGGGCCGCCTGCTCGGCGCCCCGCACAAGGTTACTGGCTCCCCGGGTTGCCTCTTGCTGCCCCTCGGCGGCGGCCCGGCCCGCCCCGCCGCACGGCCGCCGGGACCACCCGCGTCACTGCCGCAGGGACCATCCGCGCTCCCGCAGCGCCGCCGCCAGCACGGGCGCGGCCTGCGGCTCGACCATGAGCTGGACGAGGCCCGCCTGCTGGCCGGTGGCGTGCTCGATGCGGACGTCCTCGACGTTGACCCCGGCCCGCTCCGCGTCGGCGAAGATGCGGGCGAGCTGGCCGGGCTGGTCGTCGATGAGCACGGCCACGATCTCGTACGCGGTGGGCGCGGTGCCGTGCTTGCCGGGCACCCGGGCCTGCCCGGCGTTGCCCCGCCGCAGCACGCCCTCCACGCCCGCGGCGCCGTCCTGCCGCTTGGACGCGTCGGCCGACTGCAGGCCGCGCAGCGCGGTGACCGCTTCGTCCAGGTCGGCCGAGACTTCCGCGAGCAGGTCGGCCACCGGGCCGGGGTTCGCGGAGAGGATGTCGATCCACATCCGCGGGTCGGACGCCGCGATGCGGGTGACGTCACGGATGCCCTGGCCACAGAGGCGTACCGCCGTCTCCTCGGCGTTCTCCAGGCGGGCCGCGACCATGCTGGCGACGAGGTGCGGCATGTGCGAGACGAGCGCGACCGCCCGGTCGTGGGCGTCCGCGTCCATGACGACGGGCACGGCCCGGCACAGCGCGACCAGTTCGAGCGCGAGGTTCAGGACCTCGGTGTCGGTGTCGCGCGTCGGGGTGAGCACCCAGGGCCGCCCCTCGAAGAGGTCCGCCGAGGCCGCGAGGGGTCCGCTCCGCTCCCGGCCGGACATCGGGTGCGTGCCGATGTACGCGGCGAGGTCGAGCCCGAGGGACTCCAGCTCGCGCCGCGGGCCGCCCTTGACGCTGGCCACGTCGAGGTAGCCGCGCGCGACCCCGCGCCGCATCGCGTCGGCGAGCGTGCCGGCGACGTGCGCCGGCGGCACCGCGACCACGCACAGGTCGACGGGCCCGTCCGGCGCCTCGCTCGTGCCGGCCCCGAGCGCGGCCGCGGTGCGCGCCTGCTCCGGGTCGTGGTCGGCGAGGTGGACGGTGACGCCGCGGCGTGCCAGGGCCTGCGCGGCCGAGGTGCCGATGAGGCCGGTGCCGATGACGAGGGCGGTTCTCACTGGGCGATGTCCTTGCGAAGGGCGGCGGCCGCGCCGAGGTAGACGTGGGAGATCTCGGACCGGGGGCGGTCCGACTCGATGTGGGCGAGCAGCCGCACGACGCGCGGCATGGCGCCTTCGATGTCCAGCTCCTGGGCGCAGATCAGCGGTACGTCGGCGAGGCCGAGGCCGCGCGCGGCGGCTGCCGGGAAGTCGCTGTGCAGGTCGGGGGTGGCCGTGAACCAGATGGAGATCAGGTCGTCGGCGGTGAGGCCGTTGCGTTCGAGGACGGTCGTGAGCAGCTCACGGACCTGCTCGCCCATGTGGTCGGCCGCGTCCCGGTCCAGCTGGACGGCGCCCCGCACCGCTCGTACCGCCACCGTGCTGCTCCTTGCTCGCGTGCGCTGGTCTTTCTGTACGGCAAGGGTAGTCAGGCCCCCGGACACGCGTGCGCGGCGCCCGCCTGCCGAGACGGCCGCCGCGTGCCACGCGTCCGCGTCAGAGCTGCTGCCGGCGGATGATGTCCTCCAGGGATTCGGTCGGCACCTGGCCGTTCGGCGTCAACTTGTCGACAACCGTCGGCAGCTCCTGAGCGATCTCGTCGGCGGCCTGTTCGGGCGAGACCCCGGCGTCCTTGGCGACCTGCTGGAGCGTATGGTCGGGCAGCGCCTGCTGGACCTGCGCCCCGGTCACCGACTGGTTCTCACCGGTGCCGACCCACGACTGGGCCTGGTCGGAGAGACCGGCCTTGGTCAGCCCGTCCAGGAGCCCGCCGAGGGGGTTGCTGCCGCCGCCTCCCTTGCTCATCAGCGCTCCGAGCAGGGCACCCAGGACGTTGCCGCCACCACCGGACGAACCCCCGCCCTGCCGGCCCCCGCCGAGGAGGCCGCCCAGAAGACTACCCAGATCATTACCCTGCGTCATGGCTCAACTGCCTCTCAGTTCAGCGGCGGACCCCGCATCGACGGGCAGGGCCCCGAACCCTGCCAATGTCACCCGCAGCGACACCCCCTGCCACTCGGAGCAACCGGCGCGAGACCCACCCGCGTCACGGGCGCACAGCCTCCGTGCGCCCCTGGACGCCGGGGTGCGGGTCGGCTTGCATGGAAGGCAGGCCACGCGCCTCGGGGGGCACGTATGAAGCGCTCAGGACCCTTGTTCACGCTGTTCGCGGGGCTGGTGCTGGCCCTGTTCATGCTGTCGGTCAACGCGACGACGGGGACGGGCAGTTCGTCGTACTCGGACGACTCGTCCGGCACGTCCGAGCCGACCGCGCCACCCACCGCGAGCACCCCGGGCGAACGCCCGGACCCCAGCCGCACCGCCACCCCCACGCCCACGAAGAAACCCCCGGCCGACGGGCGCTACACGGGCCGTACGGACGACGACTCAGCCTCCATCGCCATCACGCTCAGTGACGGCAAGGCGGTCGCGTACTTCTGCGACGGCCGCGCCACGGAGTCCTGGCTGAAGGGCGACGTCGAGGACGACGGGTCGATGCGCCTCACCGGCAAGAACGGCGCGAAACTCGACGGCCGGCTCACCGACGACGGCAGCAAGGTCCGCGGCACCGTCGACATCCGTAAGAAGTCATGGGCCTTCACCGCCCCCAAGGCCAAGAAGCCCTCCGGGGTGTACCGCGCGACGACCGAGGTGCGCGGCGAGAAGGTCGACGGCGGCTGGATCGTCCAGCCCGACGGCAGCCAGGTCGGCATCCTCAGCCGCGACGGCGAGCCCGCGCAGGCCCCCCGGCTCGACCCGGCCACCGGCACCGTCGTCCTGGACGACGGCGGCCGCCTCACCGCACGCCCGGTCGTGCCCTGAGCACCCCGCCGGTCCTGCCCGGCATCCCCGCCCGCATCCGTCCGCCCCCGACCCGGGAGGCCCCATGAGCGTCGACCCGAACGCCCCCACCCAGGGCGGTTTCCCCGTGCCGCCGCACGCGGGCGGCCCGCGCCGCCCGCACCCGGCCCGCTTCCTGGTGCCCGCCCTCGTCGCGGCCGCCGTGGCGGTGGGCCTCGGGGCGTACGGAAAGGTCCACGACCCGGAGGGCACCGCCTTCAACCTGGCGGGCTTCAGCAGCACCAGCGCCGTGAAGTCCTGGCTGGGCACGACGGCGCTCGGTTTCGCGCTGCTCCAGGTCGTCTCCGCCCTGATGGTGTACGGCAGGCTGCCGGGGCCGTCGTGGTCGGCCGCGCTGCACCGCTGGTCGGGCCGGATCGCGTTCCTGGTGGCGGTGCCGGTCGCGGTGCACTGCCTCTACGCGCTCGGCTACCAGACGTACTCCACGCGCGTGCTGTGGCACTCGTTCCTCGGCTGCTTCTTCTTCGGCGCGTTCAGCGCCAAGATGCTGCTGCTCCGCTCCGAACGGCTGCCCGGCTGGCTGCTCCCGGTGGTGGGCGGCCTTGTCTTCGCGGTACTCACGGTGGTGTGGCTGACGTCGGCGCTGTGGTTCTTCCGTACGTTCGGAGTGACGACGTGAGCGGCGGGCTACCGGCACCGGGGCGCCCCACACGGCGTACCGCGCTCGCGGCCGGTGCGCTGGCCGCCGCCGGGGCGGCCGGGTGCGCGAAGTACGGCGCCGAAGACTCCGACGCCGCGGACCCGGAGCCGCCGCCCAGCGCCCCGGAATCCGCCGATTCGTCGCCCGCCCCGCCGGGCGCGGGCGGGAAGAAGCCGCCCGCGGGTCCCGAGCTGGCGAAGACCACCGACATCCCGGTCGGCGGCGGCAAGATCTTCGGCGCCGAGAAGGTCGTCGTGACGCAGCCCGCCGAGGGCGAGTTCAAAGCCTTCTCGTCGGTGTGCACGCACCAGGGCTGCGCGGTGCGCGAGGTCGACGGGGGCACCATCAACTGCCCGTGCCACGGCAGCAGGTTCCGGGTCGCGGACGGGTCGGTCGCGGGCGGCCCGGCGCCGCGCCCGCTGCCGCCCCGGGCCATCGACGTACGCGGAAATTCGATCCGGCTCGCCTGACGAACGCCGTACGCTCCCGGGCATGGACACACCGCCGGGCCCGCAGGACACCCTCGACCCCCAGGGCGCTCCGCGCCCTCACGACCTGGTGCGCGACCACACGGTCTACGCCTGCGTCATGGGTTCGCGGGCCTTCGGTCTGGCCGACGACGGCAGCGACACCGACCGCCGCGGCGTCTTCCTCGCGCCCACCCCGCTGTACTGGCGCTTCGAGAAGCCGCCGACGCATGTGGACGGACCGGCCGACGAACAGTTCAGCTGGGAACTGGAGCGCTTCTGCGAGCTCGCCCTGCGCGCCAACCCGAACATCCTGGAGTGCCTGCACTCCCCGCTCGTCGAGCACGTCACCGACACGGGCCGTGAACTGCTGGCCCTGCGCGGGGCCTTCCTGTCCCGCCAGGCGCACGAGACCTTCGCGGCGTACGCCTTCGGCCAGCGCAAGAAGCTGGACGCGGATGTGCGTACGCACGGCGCCCCGCGCTGGAAGCACGCCATGCATCTGCTGCGGCTGCTCATGTCGTGCCGCGATCTGCTGCGCACCGGCGAGCTGACGATCGGCGTCGGCGAGATGCGCGAGCCGCTGCTCGCGGTCAAGCGCGGCGAGGTGCCCTGGGCCGAGGTGGAGTCCTGGATGACGCGGCTCGCGGAGGAGACGCACGCGGCGGCGGCCCGCACTCCGCTTCCGCCGGAGCCGGACCGCCGCCGTGTCGAGGACTTCCTGTTCCGGACCCGCCGCGCCTCGGCGCGCTGAGCCCGGAGAGTCCGTACGAACCGCCTGTACGGGCTGTCTACAGGTCGACTTCCTTCATCAGCATGCCGACCTCGGTGTTGGACAGGCGGCGCAGCCAGCCCGACTTTTGGTCGCCGAGCGTGATCGGGCCGAAGGCGACGCGCACCAGCTTGTCGACCGGGAAACCGGCCTCGGCGAGCATGCGCCGCACGATGTGCTTGCGGCCCTCGTGCAGGGTCACCTCGACCAGGTAGTTCTTGCCGGTCTGCTCGACGACGCGGAAGTGGTCCGCGCGGGCGTACCCGTCCTCCAGCTGGATGCCGTCCTTGAGCTGCTTGCCCAGGTCACGCGGGATCGGGCCGACGATGTGCGCGAGGTAGACCTTCTTCACGCCGTACTTCGGGTGGGTCAGGCGGTGGGCCAGCTCACCGTGGTTGGTGAGCAGGATGACGCCCTCGGTCTCGGTGTCGAGCCGCCCCACGTGGAACAGCCGCGTCTCGCGGTTGTTCGTGTAGTCGCCCAGGCACTGGCGCCCTTCGTTGTCCTCCATGGTGGAGACGACACCGGCGGGCTTGTTCAGCGCGAAGAACTGGTACGACTGCGTGGCCACGGTCAGGCCGTCGACCTTGATCTCGTCCTTCTCGGGGTCGACGCGCAGGCCCTGCTCCATGACGATCTCGCCGTTGACCTCGACGCGGGCCTCGTCGACCAGCTCCTCGCAGGCACGCCGCGAGCCGTAGCCCGCGCGGGCGAGGATCTTCTGCAGCCGCTCGCCCTCCTGCTCGGCGCCGGGGAAGGTCTTGGGCGGGCTCACCTTCGGCTTGCCCGCGTACCGCTCGCGGTTGCGCTCCTCGGCCCGCGTCTCGTACTCGCGCGAGCGCGCGGGGGCCGGGCGGCCGCGCCCGGTGCCGCGCTGGTCCTGGCCGCGCTTGGGGCCGCCCTTGGCCCCGCCGCGCGCCGAGGCGCCGCGGCCCGACTTCGGTCCTTCCTGGGTGCCGCCGGGGCCCACGTCGTAGCGACGCTCCTCGGGGCGGGGCTTGCGGCACCCCGGTAGTCGCCGCGGCCGCCGCCACCGCTGGTGCCGCGGCCACCGCCCGTGGGGCGACCGCCGCTGCTGCCGCGACCGCCACCGCTGGGGCGGCCGCCACTGTTGCCGCGGCCGCCGCTGTTGCCACCACGGCTCCCGCCGTTGTTTCCGCTGCTGTTCCTGCCGCTGCTGCTTCGCATCAAATGTCCGTCTTAGTCGTCTGCGTCCTCGTAACCCGGCGCATCGGGTGCGTCCGGGTCGAACGACGGGACACCCTCCTGCGTCTCGCCCTCGATCGCGTCCGCCTCGGGGAGGAAGGGCGCGAGCTCGGGGAGTTCGTCCAGGCCGCGCAGGCCCATCCGCTCCAGGAAGTAGTTCGTCGTCCTGTACAGGATCGCACCTGTTTCGGGTTCCGCGCCCGCCTCCTCCACCAGACCCCGCTGGAGGAGGGTGCGCATGACCCCGTCGCAGTTCACGCCGCGCACCGCCGAGACCCGCGAGCGGCTGACCGGCTGGCGGTAGGCGACGACGGCCAGCGTCTCCAGGGCCGCCTGGGTGAGCCGGGCGTGCTGCCCGTCCAGGACGAAGCCCTCGACCGCCGGGGCGTACGCGGGCCGCGTGTAGTACCGCCAGCCGCCCGCCACCAGGCGCAGCTCGAAGCCCCGGCCCTGCACGGTGTACTCGTCGGCGAGCTCCCGCAGCGCGTCGGCGACGGCCCGCCGCGGCCGCTGCAGGATCTTCGCGAGGTGATCCTCGGTGGCGGGCTCGTCCACGACCATCAGGACGGCCTCCAGGGCGGGCTTGAGGTCGAGCTCGGCGACGGCCGCCCCGAGGTCGCCCACGGGGCTCCCGGAGCTTCCCGGGCCCCCTGAGGCGCCCGCGCTCCCCGTATCCACAGCGGTCACGGCTTCTTCTCCTCCTCCGGCTCGGGTGCCCGGTCGAACTCGTCCGTCACGGTCGGCTCCGCGTCGTCGTCCCCGCCCGTCCACCGCACCAGGAGGTCGCCGAGGGCCTCCTCCTGCTCCAGGGCCACGGCCTTCTCCCGGTACAGCTCCAGGAGCGCCAGGAAGCGCGCGACAACGGTGAGGGTGTCGTCGGGGCCCAGTTCCTCGATCAGGGACCGGAAGCGGGCCTCGCCGCACTCCTTGAGCCGTGCCACGACGACGGCCGCCTGCTCGCGCACGCTCACCAGCGGGGCGTGGATGTGGTCGACGTACACCTGGGGCTTGGGCTTGGGCAGCATCGCCTTCACGGCGAGCTTGGCGAAGCCTTCGGGGCCGATGCTGATGACGACTTCCGGGAGCAGCTCGGCGTGGTGCGGCTCCAGGCCCACCGTCCGCGGATAGCGCCGCGCCTCCTCGTCGAGCCGCGCGGTGAAGATGTCGGCGATCTGCTTGTACGCGCGGTACTGGAGCAGCCGCGCGAACAGCAGGTCACGGGCTTCCAGCAGGGCGAGGTCGGCCTCGTCCTCGACCTCGGCGGCGGGCAGCAGCCGCGCCGCCTTGAGGTCGAGCAGGGTGGCGGCGACCACGAGGAATTCGGTGGTCTGGTCCAGGTCCCAGTCCGGCCCCATGGCCCGGATGTGCGCCATGAACTCGTCGGTCACCTTGGAGAGCGCGACCTCGGTGACGTCCAGCTTGTGCTTGGAGATGAGCTGGAGCAGCAGGTCGAAGGGCCCTTCGAAGTTCGCAAGCCGAACCTTGAACCGCCCGTCGCCGGGCTCGGGCTCCGTCGCCTCGGCCGCGGGCTCAGCCAAGGGCTCCTGTGAAGTGCCGCCGCGGTTGTGGGCAGGCGTTCCGCACGGCGGAACGGGTGGGCACAACCGCCCACGGTCCGCAGAAGACGAACCAGCCTCGGCCACAGCCTCCGGCTCCGCAGGAGCCGCCCCGGGCCCGCGCCCCAAGGTGCGGCGGCGAGCAACGGAAGGCGGTGCGGAATCGTGGTTCAGGGGCATCGGCGGGAAGGCTACCGCTACCGCCCACGCAGCCGTCGTACGAGAATGCTCGCGTCCCCGCGCGATTCGAGGTCGGCCAGCACGACGGCCACCGCCTCCCGCACGATGCGCCCGCGGTCCACCGCGAGCCCGTGCTCACCGCGCAGCACGAGACGCGCGTGCTCGAGGTCCATGAGCTCCTCGGCGGAGACGTACACGGTGATCTTCTCGTCGTGCCGCTCGCGGCCGCTGGGCCGCCGGTTGGCGGCGCGGGCCCGGCGCCGCGCCTGCGCGGGCGTGTTGCCGGAGGCGTTCGCGGACTTGCCGCCGCCCGCCGCGGGGCTGGCAGAACCTTCCTGCGCCGCCCGCCGCCCGGAAGCGCCCTTCTCGGCGTCCGTACCGGCCGCGGAGCGGCTGCGCGAGCCCGCGCCGGACTCCGCGTCCGCCGCGGTGTGTTCGGCGTTCTCAGGGGCCTCGCCGTCCCCCTGCTGGGCGGCTGGGGACTCCTCTGCGGCCGCCCCGTCGCTCTCGCCCGCCGGCGCGGGCACCCTTGCCTCGCCATTCGCCTGGCGCCGCGGGCTGGACGCCTGCAGCGCCATTCCCCCGGTCGTACGGAACAGTTCGTCGGCCCCCGGCAGACTCACTCGGCGTGACACCGGGCGAGCACCTCCCTGGCGAGCTGGCGATAGGCGGCCGCGCCCACCGAATTGGAGGCGTACGTCGTGATCGGCTCACCGGCGACCGTGGTCTCCGGGAAGCGCACCGTGCGCCCGATGACCGTGTGGTAGACGTGGTCGTCGAACGCCTCGACCACGCGCGCGAGGACCTCGCGGCTGTGCACCGTGCGCGAGTCGTACATCGTCGCGAGGATGCCGTCGAGCTCCAGGTCGGGGTTGAGCCGCTCCTGGACCTTCTCGATGGTCTCGGTGAGCAGCGCGACACCGCGCAGCGCGAAGAACTCGCACTCCAGGGGCACGATCACCTTGTGGGCCGCCGTGAGCGCGTTGACCGTGAGCAGGCCGAGCGAGGGCTGACAGTCGATCACGATGTAGTCGTAGTCGGCCATCAGCGGCTTGAGCGCGCGCTGGAGCGTGGACTCGCGCGCGACCTCGCTGACCAACTGCACTTCGGCGGCCGAGAGATCGATGTTGCTGGGCAGCAGGTCCATGTTGGGGACCGCGGTCTTCAGGAGCACCTCGTCCGCCGACATGCCCCGCTCCATGAGCAGGTTGTAGACGGTGAGGTCGAGCTCCATCGGGTTCACACCGAGGCCCACGGAGAGCGCGCCCTGCGGGTCGAAGTCGACGAGCAGCACCCGGCGCCCGTACTCCGCGAGCGCCGCGCCCAGGTTGATGGTCGACGTGGTCTTGCCGACGCCGCCCTTCTGGTTGCACATCGCGATGATCTTCGCGGGGCCGTGGTCGGTCAACGGCCCCGGGATCGGGAAGTACGGCAGCGGGCGTCCCGTGGGGCCGATGCGCTCGCGGCGCTGGCGGGCAGCGTCCGGCGCGAGCGTGGCCGCGTACTCGGGATCGGGCTCGTACTCCGCGTCGGGGTCGTAGAAGTGACCCTGGGGCAGTTCCTCGTAGTCGGCGAGAGGGGTGGGGGTGGTGTTCTCGCCACTCCGGTCGCCGGCCATGGCGTTCACGTGATGGCCATCCATGCTCTGGGGTGCTTGCGGTGTCGGCTTCGGACTCTGGCGGGCTTCGAAGGTGCGGACAGCGACGGAGCCGACAGCCTGGAGCCCGACGGGGCCTTGGCCTCGTCCAGCCATTCCTGGTTGACCACCCCCGGGAGCAAATGTCGACTCATTCACAAGTCGTCTTACCTCCTTGGTGACCAGGAAATTTCTAGATAGGTCAGCGTGGCACCATGCCGACGGTTGGCGACTCTATGGCGTGTCACCACTCCGCAGCAACACAATCCGCCGGACCCGGCCCGATGTGTCGGCAATGGAACATCCCGATGTCAAGGGTGCACGGCATCGCATCGCCGCGTTTGCGTGGTGGACGAATCGCCCAAATGTTTACGTTCAAGGCGAGTTGAGCGAGTGTACGCCCAACCGCCCGCGGCCGGACCCCTCACAAGGTCCGGCCGCGGGCGTGAGATTGACGACTCCGGTTGACCGAGGTCAGCCGAGCAGCGACTCGATCTCGACGTGCTCGAGGCCGTGCGCCTCGGCGACCTCCTTGTAAACGACCTTGCCGTCATGGGTGTTGAGACCCAGGGCGAGCGCCGGGTCGCGGCGCAGCGCCTCGACCCAGCCGTTGTTCGCGAGGGACACGATGTACGGCATCGTCGCGTTGGTCAGCGCGTACGTCGAGGTGTTGGGCACCGCGCCGGGCATGTTGGCCACGCAGTAGAAGACCGAGTTGTGGACCGGGAAGGTCGGCTCGGCGTGCGTGGTGGGACGCGAGTCCTCGAAGCAGCCGCCCTGGTCGATCGCGATGTCGACAAGAACACTTCCCGGCTTCATGCGCGAGACCAGCTCGTTGGTGACCAGCTTCGGGGCCTTGGCGCCCGGGATGAGCACGGCGCCGATGACGAGGTCGGCCTCCAGGCACGCCTTCTCCAGCTCGAAGGCGTTGGAGACGACGGTCTGGATCTTCGTGCCGAAGACCTTGTCGGCTTCCTTGAGCTTGTTGATGTCCCGGTCGAGCAGGGTCACGTGGAAGCCCATGCCGATGGCGATCTGCGCGGCGTTCCAGCCGGAGACACCGCCGCCGATCACGACGGCCTTGCCCGCGTGCACGCCCGGGACGCCGCCCGGCAGGACGCCGCGGCCGCCGTTGGGGGCCATCAGGTGGTAGGCGCCGACCTGCGGGGCGAGGCGGCCCGCGACCTCGGACATCGGGGCGAGCAGCGGCAGGGCGCGGCTGGGCAGCTCCACCGTCTCGTACGCGATGGCGGTGGTGCCGGACTCCAGGAGCGCGTCCGTGCACTCCTTGGAGGCGGCCAGGTGCAGGTAGGTGAAGAGCGTCTGGTCCTTGCGGAGGCGGTGGTACTCCTCGGCGATCGGCTCCTTGACCTTCAGGAGCAGGTCGGCCGTGGCCCACACCTCGTCGGCGGTCTCCAGGATCCGGGCGCCGGCGGCGACGAACTCTTCGTCCGTGATCGAGGAGCCGACACCGGCGTTGTGCTCGATGACGACCTGGTGGCCATGGCGCACCAGCTCGTGCACGCCGGCGGGGGTGATGGCCACCCGGAACTCGTTGTTCTTGACCTCGCGGGGGATGCCGACCTTCACGTCGATCACGGTCCTTGGCTCTGGGGGGTTCGGGCATTGGGTACATACCGGTACGCACACGGGCGCATCGGAAGACACCACGAAAGCACGCGGCGGAGCCAGTCTAATGAAGGATTTCCCGCTGTCCAGCCTTTCAAAGTCTCAATCTTGGCTGGATGTACTACGGATTTCGTAGGCTCGGGCCCCTGCTGCACCTTCCTCATGATGTTTCGAGACAGGCCCTGCGACCTCGGTGAACTCATTTCCCAGCATGCGCTCGGCGGCCGCCCGGTGCAGCCCGGCGGCGGCCGGGTCCCCCAGCCGTTCCAGGGTGTCCGCGAGCCGCACCTGGAGCGCCGCCTGCAGCCGTACGTCGGCGGCCTCGCGCGCCCACTCGGCGGCCTCCCGGCAGGTGCGCAGCGACTCCTCGGGGCGCCCCGCGTACTCCTGGACGCGCGCCATCTCGCTCAGCGCCCGCGCCCGGCCCGCCACGTCGCCGATCTTGCGCAGGCCCGCGACGGCCGAGCGCCAGTTGCGCAGGGCCTCGCCGTAGCGGCCCGCGTAGGTGTGGGTGGTGGCGATGCGGCCGTGCAGCCGGGCGGCGTCGGCGCGCTCGCCGCGGGCCAGGCGCTGCGCGAGGGCCCTGCCGTACCAGTCGGCGGCCCGCTGCCAGTCCCCCAGCTCCTGGTAGGCGCCACCTACGGATTCCATCGCGCGGCCGGTCGCGTACGGGTCGCCGGCGACCCGGCCGCAGTCGAGCGCCGCGCGGTAGCGGACCAGCGCCTCCTGCGTACGTCCCGTCTGCGCGTCCAGGTCCGCGAGGTTCAGCAGCGCCGCCGCCTTCTCGCGCGGCAGGTCCCGGCGCTCGGCGACACCGAGGACGAGCTGGTGGATGCCGTACAGCTCGGGCGCCGCGTCCTGGGTGCCGCGGTGCGCGACCAGAGCGCGGGCCAGGGCCGCCATCAGCCGCCGGGCGAGGGTGTCCAGGTCGCCGTCGGCGACCGCGAGCCGGGCCGCGGCGAGCAGCGCGGGCTGCCGGACGCTCAGCCACTCGGCGGCGGCGCCCGGGTTCGGGAAGCGCAGGGCGCGCGGCAGTCCGGCGAGCTTCTTGCGGGCCGCCGAGCCGTCGGGCTCGGTGACGGCCCGGCAGGACTGGAGCAGCCGCACGGTCCGCTCCAGCATCCGGGCCCGCGCCAACTGCACTTCCCCCGGCCGGTCCTGAGCCTCTGTCAGCTCCCGCAGGAACGGCACCAGACAGCCCGGCACCTCGTACTGCGGCAGCGCCGAGTCCACCGGCCGCAGCAGGCCGAGCGCGACGAAGTCGTCGAGCGCCGTGCGCGCCCCGGACACCGAGCAGCCGGCGAGGGCGGACGCGGTGTGCGGGTCGACGTGGCCGGCGGGGGCGAGGCCGAGCAGGCGCAGTATCCGCGCGGAGGGCGAGGGCAGCGCGGCGTAGGTGTGCTGGAAGACCCGGGCGAGGTCGGAGTCGGCCGCGCCCTCCTCGGGGCGGTCGCGGACCTGCTTGGCCAGATCGGCGACGGCCGCCTTGGGCCGGGCGGCGAGCCAGCCGCCCGCGATGACCAGCGCCGCGGGGTTGCCGCCGCACGCCTCGACCAGGCTCTCCGCGGAGCGCGGGTCGACGGTGATGCGCACCGATCCGGCGCTGCGGGCCAGCAGGTCGAGCGCGGCCTTGGTGTCCAGGCCGCCCAGGGTGCACGGGCGGACGTCGGGGATGCCGGTGAGCGGGCCCGCGGACACGGCCACGACCAGGCAGTCGGGGGTGTCCGGGAGCAGCGGGTCGACCTGCTCGGCGGTGGCCGCGTCGTCGAGGAGCAGCAGGGCGCGGCGGCCGTCGAGGGCGGCGCGCAGGGCCGCGGCCAGGTCGTCCTCGTCCGCCCCTGCGGGCGCGGACTCGCCGAGCGTGCCGAGGAGTTCGCGGGCGGTGCGCTCGGTGGGCACGGGGGTGCCGTCGGGGTCGGTGAGGCGGGCGCGGAGCACGCCGTCGGGGTAGTCGTCGACGAGTTGCCGGGTGAGTTCCTCGGCGAGCGCGGTGCGGCCGGAGCCGGGGCGGCCCGCGATGAGCAGCACGCGGGCGCGGGGTGCCTTGCGGCCGGAGAGGGTGTCGAGGCCGGCCCGGGCGATGTCGGCGCGGAGTTCCTTCAACTCCCGGTGGCGGCCCGCGAATCGGCCGCCGTCACCGGTTGCCGCCGTACTGGTGGGCGACGCGCTGGTGGGCGACGGCGCGCCAGTCGCCGAACCGTCCGTGTCGACCGCCTGATCCGTCACGGGTAACGCTCCCGTCCGCCTGCGCACGAACCCGCCGGGACTCCGGTCGGGACGCTTTCAGAGCCTAGTTCAGGCCCTGCCGCGTTCCGGGCCGCACGGGGCCCACAAGTCGCCCGATCGGATCAGGAGATGGTCGGACCGCACGCCGCCGGACGGGTTACGCGGGATCCGCACCACGGACCGGCCGGATCGGCACCACGGCCCGCCGCGGCGGCGCCCCCGCCTCAGGACTCGAACGGCCGTGCGGGCCAGGGCGCGTCGGCCGGGCGCAGGGACTCCACGCCGTCGCCCTGGAGCGCGGCGACGAGGGACAGCACGCCCACCACGAGGCAGTTGTTGCTCAGCTCCCCCGCGAGCACACCGCGCACGAGCTCGTCGACCGGCACCCGCGCCAGCTCCATGTCGGACTCCTCCTCGGCGACCTCGAAGCGCTCGCCCTCGGCCTCGGACAGGTCACGGGCGAGGAAGACGCGCACGGCCTCGTCGCAGCCGCCGGGCGTGGTGTAGACGTCGGTGAGCACGCGCCAGTCCTCGGCCTTGACGTGGGCCTCCTCGTACAGCTCGCGCTGGGCGGCGTGCAGCGGGTTCTCGCCGGGCACGTCGAGCAGGCCGGCCGGGATCTCCCAGAGCTTGTGGCGCACGGGGTGGCGGTACTGGCGGATGACCAGGACCCGGCCCGCGTCGTCGAGCGCGAGGACGGCCACCGACCCGGGATGGACCTGGTAGTCGCGGCGGACGACGCTGCCGTCCGGCATGACGACGTCATCGGTGCGCACCGAGGTCTTGTTCCCGACGAACGGGGTGTCGCTCGCCGTGACCTGCCACTCCTCGGCGATGTCCTTGATCGTCATGTCGTCCGTCCTCCCACGCGCACAAACAGAAACCGGGGCACGCGCCTCATCAGGCACGTACCCCGGCAACCGTATCTCTCCTGTGTGACCCGCCCGTGACCGCTACCGGGCCACTACGGGACCACTGTCCGGCCCCTACTTGCCCGCGGCCTGCTGGCGCTCGACGGCGGCCTTGACCAGGCCCGCGAACAGCGGGTGCGGGCGGGTCGGGCGCGAGCGCAGCTCCGGGTGGGCCTGGGTCGCGACCAGGTAGGGGTGCACCTCGCGGGGGTACTCGACGTACTCGACGAGCTTGCCGTCGGGCGACGTGCCGGAGAAGAGGATGCCGGCCTTCTTCTCCAGCTCCGCGCGGTAGCCGTTGTTGACCTCGTAGCGGTGGCGGTGGCGCTCCTCGACGTACTCCTTGCCGTCGTACACCTCGCGCACGATGGAGCCCTCAGCGAGCTTGGCGGGGTACATGCCGAGCCGCATGGTGCCGCCCATGTCGCCCTCGCCCGCGACGATGTCGAGCTGCTCGGCCATGGTGGAGATGACCGGGTGGGAGGTGGCGGAGTCGAACTCGGTGGAGTTGGCGTCCGGGATGCCCGCGAGGTTGCGGGCCGCCTCGATCACGATGCACTGCAGGCCGAGGCAGAGGCCGAGCAGCGGGATCTTGTTCTCGCGGGCGTACTGGATCGCGCCGACCTTGCCGGACACGCCGCGGTCGCCGAAGCCGCCGGGGATGCAGATCGCGTCCACGTCGCCGAGCTGCTTGGCGGCGCCCGCCGGGGTCTTGCAGTCGTCGGAGGTGACCCACTTGATCTTGACGCGGGCCTTGTTGGCGAAGCCGCCGGCGCGCAGCGCCTCGGTCACCGACAGATAGGCGTCGGGCAGGTCGATGTACTTGCCGACCAGGGCCATCGTGACCTCGTGGTCGGGGTTGTGGACCCGGTCGAGCAGGTCCTCCCACTGGGTCCAGTTCACATCGCGGAACGGCAGGTCCAGCTTGCGGACCACGTAGGCGTCCAGGCCCTCGGTGTGCAGGACCTTCGGGATGTCGTAGATCGACTTGGCGTCGATGGCGGCCACGACCGCGGCCTCGTCGACGTCGCACATCAGCGAGATCTTGCGCTTGATGGCGGTCGGTACGTCACGGTCGGCGCGCAGCACGATCGCGTCCGGCTGGATACCGATGTTGCGCAGGGCGGCGACCGAGTGCTGGGTCGGCTTGGTCTTCAGCTCGCCGGACGGGCCGATGTAGGGCAGCAGCGAGATGTGCACCACGAAGACGTTGTCGCGGCCGACCTCGTGGCGGACCTGGCGGACGGTCTCCAGGAACGGCAGCGACTCGATGTCGCCGACGGTGCCGCCGACCTCGGTGATGACGACGTCCACGTCGTCGGTCGCCATCCGCCGGATGCGGTGCTTGATCTCGTTGGTGATGTGCGGGATGACCTGGACGGTGTCGCCCAGGTACTCACCGCGCCGCTCCTTGGCGATGACCTGGGAGTACACCTGGCCTGTAGTGACATTGGCGGAGCCGTCCAAGTCGACGTCGAGGAACCGCTCGTAGTGTCCGATGTCGAGGTCGGTCTCGGCGCCGTCGTTGGTGACGAACACCTCGCCGTGCTGGAAGGGGTTCATCGTGCCGGGGTCGACGTTCAGATACGGGTCGAGCTTCTGCATCGTGACGCGCAGGCCCCGGGCCTTGAGGAGCGCACCCAGGCTGGAGGCCGTCAGGCCCTTGCCGAGGGAGGAGGCGACACCCCCGGTGACGAAGATGTGCTTGGTCGTCGATGATTTGGGCGGCATGGCCAAGAGGGGGCTCCCGTGCGTCGCGGTCTGAAGGTGCGTACCGGCGCCCGCTCCGTGCTGGGATTGCTGCCCGGAGGGAAGTGCCGTCGCTGCGGTTCGGGGGTTCGATGACCACCGGCTCACGGGCTACCAGGGTATCAGCGACAGGAGGGGGCTGCTTCCGGCCACGTCTTGACACGCGCCTCCACGTCCCGTACACGATCTTCACCGCACGGGCACCATACGGGCACCGGCTGACCCTGAACTCATTCGGCGTAGCCAGTTCGCCGGGACGAGCGGGCGATTTTCCGGGGCGTCGATGTATGTTGCTCGGACACTTGCTGCCGAGCCGTGCGCGCGGGCGGAACCACCCCCGTCGACACTTCTGGAGACCACCGGAAACATTCGGGCCCGGCAGTTCGTTTTACAGCGAACCCTTGACCGTAGTACGAGCGCCCCGTGAGCGGGCGAACGTGGCCGTTTGAATGGGGATGCACGTGGCCGGGCGCATCGAGGATTACGCACTGATCGGAGACATGCAGACCGCAGCACTGGTCTGCCGGGACGGCACGGTCGACTGGCTGTGTCTGCCCCGCTTCGACTCCCACGCCGTCTTCGCCGGCCTGCTCGGCACCGAGGAGCACGGCTTCTGGCGTCTGGGTCCCGCCCAGGCGCCGGGCGCGCGGCCCGCGACCGCCGCCCGGCGCAGGTATCGCGGGGACTCCCTGATCCTGGAGTCCGAGTGGGACACCCCGCGCGGCACGGTCCGGGTCACGGACTTCATGCCGCCGCGCGACACCGACGCCCCGCAGCTCGTGCGGATCGTGGAGGGCGTCACCGGCCGGGTGCCGATGCGCTCGGCCCTGCGGATGCGCTTCAGCTACGGCCGCGTGACGCCCTGGGTGCACAAGGTCGAGGGCCGCACGGTGGCCGTCGCCGGACCCGACTCGGTGTGGCTGGACACCCCCGCGCCGACGTTCGGCAAGGACCTGACGACGTACTCGGACTTCACCGTCGCCCCCGGCGAACGCATCGCCTTCACGATCTCCTGGCAGCCCTCGCACAAGGGCCAGCCCGCCCACCCCGAGCCGGAGAACGCTCTCACGGCGACGGAGGACTTCTGGCGCGAGTGGGTCGAGCAGTGCACGTACCACGGGCCCTACCGCGAGGCCGTGGTCCGCTCGCTGATCACCCTGAAGGCCCTGACGTACGCCCCCACGGGCGGCATCGTCGCCGCGCCCACCACCTCCCTGCCGGAGGACATCGGCGGCTCCCGCAACTGGGACTACCGCTTCACCTGGCTGCGCGACGCCGCGATCACGCTCTCCTCGCTGCTTCGCACCGGCTATCGCGAGGAGGCCCGCGCCTGGCGCGAGTGGCTGCTGCGCGCGGTCGCGGGCGACCCGGAGAACCTGCAGATCATGTACGGCATCGCGGGCGAGCGCGAGCTCGGCGAGGCGGAGCTGGACTGGCTCCCGGGGTACGAGAACTCGGCGCCGGTCCGCGCGGGCAACGGCGCCGCCCACCAGCTCCAGCTCGATGTGTACGGCGAGGTCACCGAGGCCCTGCACCTGGCGCACATGACCGGCCTCGCCCGCAACGACTACGCCTCCCTCCTCCAGCTCAAGCTGATCCGCTATCTGGAGACGCACTGGGACCAGCCCGACGAGGGCATCTGGGAGGTGCGCGGCCCGCGCCGCCACTTCGTGCACTCCAAGGTGATGGCCTGGGTCGCCGTCGACCGCACCATCAAGCTCATCGAGTCCGGGGACGCGGACGGCCCGCTGGACAAGTGGCGCGACCTGCGCGACGACATCCACCGCGACGTCTGCGAGCGGGGCTACGACAAGGAGCGCAACACCTTCACCCAGTCGTACGGCTCCAAGGAACTGGACGCCTCGCTGCTGCTCATCCCGCAGGTCGGATTCCTGCCGCCGGACGACAAGCGCGTCATCGGCACCATCGAGGCCATCCAGCGGGAGCTGTCGACCTCGGACGGCTTCATCCTGCGCTATCCGACGGCCGGTGAGGACGAGGGCGTGGACGGCCTGGAGGGCGACGAGGGCGCGTTCCTCGCCTGCTCCTTCTGGATGGCCGACGACCTGGCGATGATCGGCCGCGTGGACGAGGCCCGCAAGCTCTTCGAGCGCCTCCTGGCCCTGCGCAACGACCTCGGCCTGCTCGCCGAGGAGTGGGACCCGCGCCTGCAGCGCCAGGTCGGCAACTTCCCGCAGGCGTTCAGCCACGTGCCGCTGATCGACACGGCCCTGCGCCTCACGGCCTCCGGGGCGTACGGGGGCTAGGGGCGCCCCATCGGACAACCCCTGGGGCGTACGAACATGACGTGTCCTGGCCGCGCCAAGTCCCGGCGGCCAGGACACTCCGGCCTTGCCCGGATCCTCGCCGTCCGGACGGCGATCGGCACTCCCGTCCTGGTCAGGTAGCGTCCGCCCCATGGACAGTCAGGACACTCAGGGCGGCATCACCGTTCAGCGGGCGCTGGAGCTCCCGGGCCTGCGCGGCGGGCTCCCGGAGGTCGTCGCGGGCGCCGACCGGCTGCAGCGGACCGTGCGGTGGGTGCACGCCGGGGAGGTCCCCAACATCGCCTCGCTGCTCAAGGGCGGCGAGCTCCTGCTGACCACGGGCCTCGGCCTCGGCGCCCGCCCCGCCGACCAGCGCGCCTTCGTCCGCGACCTCGCCGAGCGCGGCATCGCGGCCCTGGTCGTCGAGCTCGGCCCGCGCTTCTCCCGGCTGCCCGCCGCGCTCGTGGACACCGCACGCGCGGCGGGACTCCCCCTCGTCCAGCTGCACCGCGAGGTGCCCTTCGTGACGGTCACCGAAGAGGTGCACACGGAGATCGTCAACGGCCACTACGCGCTCCTCCGCCGCGCCGAGGAGGTGCACCGGCGCTGCACGGACGCCCTGCTCTCCGGCGGCGGCGTGCCCCAAGTCCTCTCCGTCCTCGCGGAGTTCAGCGGCAACGCGGTGTTCCTGGAGACGGCGGACGGCCGGCTTCTGTACGCCGCCGGGGCGGGCAGCGCGTGCGCGGATCCGCTCCAGGTGTGGGAGGGCCTGCGCGGCCGCCCCGAGGACCGCGCCGAGCCGCCGGCCGGCACGGTCCTGGTGGACGTACCGGGCGGCGGTCCCGGCGCCGGATCGGTGCGTGCCCGTCTGGTCCTGCTGGCCGTGGAGTCCGCGCTCCTTCCCGTCCACCGGATCGCCGCCGAGCGGGCCGCGAGCAGCCTCGCGGTGGTCCTGATGCAGGCGCGGCAGGAGGAGGAGCTGGCGGCGCGCGGCCGCGGCGACTTCCTCACCGACCTCGCCGAGGGCCGGATCACCCCCGACGACGCGCCCGCGCAGGCACGCGTACTCGGCTTCAAGCCCGGCGCGGGCCCGCTGCTCCCCGTCGTGATGCGGATCCCCGACGGGCTGCCGACCGGCGGCGGCCTGGCGGTCCTCGCGCGGGCGGTCGCGGAGGAGCTGGCGTCGGTGGGGGTGCCGGTGCTGCTCGGCGTGCGCCCCGTGGAAGGGAGGGTTCCGCTCCTGCTCGGGCTGCGCGCGGAGTCGGAGCGCGTGGCGGTCGCGGACCGGGTCGCGGCGGCGCTGCGGGCCGGGGTGGAGCGGGCCGGCATGCGGCGGGCGGGGGCACC
>NZ_AOPZ01000080.1 GCF_000414115.1 Streptomyces aurantiacus JA 4570 | reverse complement strand
GGGTGGTTGGTCGTTGTTTGAGAACTGCACAGTGGACGCGAGCATCTGTGGCCAAGTTTTTAAGGGCGCACGGTGGATGCCTTGGCACCAGGAACCGATGAAGGACGTGGGAGGCCACGATAGTCCCCGGGGAGTCGTCAACCAGGCTTTGATCCGGGGGTTTCCGAATGGGGAAACCCGGCAGTCGTCATGGGCTGTCACCCGCTGCTGAACACATAGGCAGTGTGGAGGGAACGCGGGGAAGTGAAACATCTCAGTACCCGCAGGAAGAGAAAACAACCGTGATTCCGGGAGTAGTGGCGAGCGAAACTGGATGAGGCCAAACCGTATGCGTGTGAGACCCGGCAGGGGTTGCGTATACGGGGTTGTGGGATCTCACTTTCATGATCTGCCGGTCATGAGGCGAGTCAGAAACCGTTGATGTAGGCGAAGGACATGCGAAAGGTCCGGCGTAGAGGGTAAGACCCCCGTAGTCGAAACATCAGCGGCTTGCTTGTGAGACACCCAAGTAGCACGGGGCCCGAGAAATCCCGTGTGAATCTGGCGGGACCACCCGTTAAGCCTAAATATTCCCTGGTGACCGATAGCGGATAGTACCGTGAGGGAATGGTGAAAAGTACCGCGGGAGCGGAGTGAAATAGTACCTGAAACCGTGTGCCTACAAGCCGTGGGAGCGTCGCGTTGCATGCTTGCATGCAACGTCGTGACTGCGTGCCTTTTGAAGAATGAGCCTGCGAGTTTGCGGTGTGTTGCGAGGTTAACCCGTGTGGGGAAGCCGTAGCGAAAGCGAGTCCGAATAGGGCGATATAGTAGCGCGCTCAAGACCCGAAGCGGAGTGATCTAGCCATGGGCAGGCTGAAGCGCGGGTAAGACCGTGTGGAGGGCCGAACCCACCAGGGTTGAAAACCTGGGGGATGACCTGTGGTTAGGGGTGAAAGGCCAATCAAACTCCGTGATAGCTGGTTCTCCCCGAAATGCATTTAGGTGCAGCGTCGTGTGTTTCTTGCCGGAGGTAGAGCACTGGATAGGCGATGGGCCCTACCGGGTTACTGACCTTAGCCAAACTCCGAATGCCGGTAAGTGAGAGCGCGGCAGTGAGACTGTGGGGGATAAGCTCCATGGTCGAGAGGGAAACAGCCCAGAGCATCGACTAAGGCCCCTAAGCGTACGCTAAGTGGGAAAGGATGTGGAGTCGCAGAGACAACCAGGAGGTTGGCTTAGAAGCAGCCACCCTTGAAAGAGTGCGTAATAGCTCACTGGTCTAGTGATTCCGCGCCGACAATGTAGCGGGGCTCAAGCGTACCGCCGAAGTCGTGTCATTGCGATATATACCCCCAACGGGTGATCGTGATGGGTAGGGGAGCGTCGTGTGCCGGGTGAAGCTGCCGCGTAAGCGAGTGGTGGACGGTTCACGAGTGAGAATGCAGGCATGAGTAGCGATACATACGTGAGAAACGTGTGCGCCGATTGACTAAGGGTTCCTGGGTCAAGCTGATCTGCCCAGGGTAAGTCGGGACCTAAGGCGAGGCCGACAGGCGTAGTCGATGGATAACCGGTTGATATTCCGGTACCCGCTGTGAAGCGTCAAACATCGAATCCAGTGATGCTAAGGCCGTGAAGCCGTTCCGGACCCTTCGGGGAATGGAAAGTGGTGGAGCCGCCGGTCCAAGTTGGTAGTAGGTGAGTGATGGGGTGACGCAGGAAGGTAGTCCAGCCCGGGCGGTGGTTGTCCCGGGGTAAGGGTGTAGGGCGCTGTCCAGGTAAATCCGGACAGCTTGTGCCTGAGACCTGATGCCGAGCCGATTGTGGTGAAGTGGATGATCCTATGCTGTCGAGAAAAGCCTCTAGCGAGTTTCATGGCGGCCCGTACCCTAAACCGACTCAGGTGGTCAGGTAGAGAATACCGAGGCGTTCGGGTGAACTATGGTTAAGGAACTCGGCAAAATGCCCCCGTAACTTCGGGAGAAGGGGGGCCACACCTGGTGATGATCTTTACGGTCTGAGCTGGGGGTGGCCGCAGAGACCAGCGAGAAGCGACTGTTTACTAAAAACACAGGTCCGTGCGAAGCCGTAAGGCGATGTATACGGACTGACGCCTGCCCGGTGCTGGAACGTTAAGGGGACCGGTTAGTCACTCTTCGGGGTGGCGAAGCTGAGAACTTAAGCGCCAGTAAACGGCGGTGGTAACTATAACCATCCTAAGGTAGCGAAATTCCTTGTCGGGTAAGTTCCGACCTGCACGAATGGCGTAACGACTTCTCGACTGTCTCAACCATAGGCCCGGTGAAATTGCACTACGAGTAAAGATGCTCGTTTCGCGCAGCAGGACGGAAAGACCCCGGGACCTTTACTACAGTTTGATATTGGTGTTCGGTTCGGCTTGTGTAGGATAGCTGGGAGACTGTGAAGCATGCACGCCAGTGTGTGTGGAGTCGTCGTTGAAATACCAGTCTGGTCGTGCTGGATGTCTAACCTGGGTCCGTGATCCGGATCAGGGACAGTGTCTGATGGGTAGTTTAACTGGGGCGGTTGCCTCCCAAAGGGTAACGGAGGCGCCCAAAGGTTCCCTCAGCCTGGTTGGTAATCAGGTGTTGAGTGTAAGTGCACAAGGGAGCTTGACTGTGAGACTGACGGGTCGAGCAGGGACGAAAGTCGGGACTAGTGATCCGGCGGTGGCTTGTGGAAGCGCCGTCGCTCAACGGATAAAAGGTACCCCGGGGATAACAGGCTGATCTTCCCCAAGAGTCCATATCGACGGGATGGTTTGGCACCTCGATGTCGGCTCGTCGCATCCTGGGGCTGGAGTCGGTCCCAAGGGTTGGGCTGTTCGCCCATTAAAGCGGTACGCGAGCTGGGTTTAGAACGTCGTGAGACAGTTCGGTCCCTATCCGCTGTGCGCGTAGGAGTCTTGAGAAGGGCTGTCCCTAGTACGAGAGGACCGGGACGGACGAACCTCTGGTGTGCCAGTTGTCCTGCCAAGGGCATGGCTGGTTGGCTACGTTCGGAAAGGATAACCGCTGAAAGCATCTAAGCGGGAAGCCTGCTTCGAGATGAGGACTCCCACCCCCATGAGGGGTTAAGGCTCCCAGTAGACGACTGGGTTGATAGGCCAGATATGGAAGGCGGGTAACCGCTGGAGTTGACTGGTACTAATAGGCCGAGGGCTTGTCCTCAGTTGCTCGCGTCCACTGTGTTGGTTCTGAAAC
>NZ_AOPZ01000079.1 GCF_000414115.1 Streptomyces aurantiacus JA 4570 | reverse complement strand
CCGCCGCGCCCGCCGCGCACACCACGCCCGCCGCCGTCAGCGTGTCCGGCGACACCTCGCGGCGGGCCAGCGCGCCGCGTACGCCCGACAGCTTCCGGGCGTACCAGGGCTTGAGGGCGTACAGGCCCAGGCCGGGTGAGCCCGTGGGCCCACCGGACCCGGCGGACCCGGAGGAGGCAGAGGAACCGTTCATGCCGCCGACTCTGCCGCCGGGCCGGGCGCCGGATAATCGGGGTGCGTACTCAAATGGGGCCTGAGTACGGTGAGCCCGTGACCACTCCGAGCACCTCCGACACCCCGCGTACCGCCGAAGAGAACGTGCTGCGCACGGCCCACACCGCCGACGCCGCCCCCGCCGAACTCGCCGCCGCCCGCGCGCTCATGGACCTCGCCTTCGACGGCGACTTCAGCGACGAGGACTGGACGCACGGCCTCGGCGGCATGCACGCCTTCGTCCACGACCGCGAGGGCACCCTCCTCGCCCACGGCTCCGTCGTCCAGCGCCGCGTCCTGCACAACGGCCGTTCGCTGCGCGCCGGTTACGTCGAGGCCGTCGCCGTACGCCCCGACCGGCAGCGGCAGGGGCTCGGCGGGCAGATCATGGGCGCCCTGGAGGGAATCATCGAGCGGGCCTACGACCTGGGCGCCCTCTCGCCGTCCGACGAGGGCGAGAAGCTGTACCGCGCGCACGGCTGGGTGACCTGGACCGGACGCGTCGGCACCCTCGGCCCGAACGGCGTCGAGCACATGCCGGACGAGGACCCGCCGATGCTGTGGAACTCCGGGCTCGACCCGGCGCACCCTCTGCTCATCGACTGGCGGGACGGGGACGTGTTCTAGGCGTCCTCGTCCTGGCTCAGGCGTCCGCCCCCGGGGCGCGCACGATCATCTTCCCCACGTTGCGCCCCCGCAGCATCCCCAGGAACGCGTCCACGATCCGGTCGAACCCGTCCACGACCGTCTCGTCCAGACCGATCCGGCCGCTCTGCAGATGCGGCACCACGAACTCGTACAACTCCTCCTGCAGATCACGGTAGTTGCGCACGTGGAAGCCCTCCATGCGCAGGCTCTTCTCGACGATCTCGGTGAGGTTGCGGGGCGCCGACAGGGGCTGCGGGTCGTTGTACTGGGCGACCGTGCCGATGCGGACGATGCGCCCGAACTCCCGCAGGCCCTCGATCGCGGCCTCCAACTGCTCGCCGCCCACGTTGTCGACGTACACGTCCACGCCGTCGGGGGCGGCCTTCGCGAGCAGGTGGGTGGCCGGTCCTTCGTGGTAGTCGAAGGCGTCGTCGTAGCCGACGTGGTCCTTCAGGTACGAGACCTTCGCCGCCGAGCCCGCGCTGCCCACGATCCGCCGCGCGCCCATGACGCGGGCGAGGCGCCCCGTCGCCGTGCCCACACCGCCCGCCGCCGCGGAGACGAACAGGTCCTCGCCCTCGCGCAGCTTCGCGATCCGGGTCAGGCCCACGTACGCGGTCAGGCCCGTGCCGCCGAGGACGCTCATGTACGCCGACAGCGGCACCCCGTCGAAGCGCGGCAGCCGGCGCACCTCCTCGGGGGTCACCACGGCGTGCGTGCGCCAGCCCTGCCGGTGGAAGACGATCTCGCCCTCGGCGAGCTCCGGCGTCCGCGACGCGAGCACGCGGCCGATCGTGCGGCCTTCGAGCGGCGCGTTCAGCGCGAACTCGCCGTCCATCATCTCGCGGTGGTACGGGTCGACCGACCAGTACTGGTTCTCCACCAGCGCCGTGCCGGGCGCGGGCTCGGGCACCGCGGACTCCACGAACGCGAAGTCCGCGGGGGTGGGGAAGCCGTGCGGGCGGGCGGTCTGGTGGACGGTGAGGGCGCGGGCGCCGGAAAGGTCGTTCATGGCGCAGACCGTAGGCCGGGAATGCGGGGGCGTGGCAGGGGGTTCGGCTCATGGAACGCGCCGAATCATGAGCGCTCCTCATACGACGAGGTGGGAACCGGTGGCCGAGCACGACCTCGCCCCGCACGAACTGCGGGTCATCGTCGCCGTCGAGCACGCACGCAGCTTCTCCGGCGCCGCCCGGGAGCTCGACCTGACGCAGTCGGCGGTCTCGCACTCGGTGCGCGGCACCGAGCGGAAACTCGGCGCGGTGCTCTTCGAGCGCGGCCGCAGGGGCGCCACGCCCACGCCCGCGGGCGAGCGTGCCGTCGCCCACGCGCGGCGGGTGCTGCGGCTCCTGGAGGTCCTCGCCGCCGAGGCGCGCGGGGCCGCCGGGGCCGGTGCCGGGGTCGGTGCCGAAGGCCGGGAGGCGGCCACGCTCACCGGCCCGCTGCGCATCGCCGCCTTCCGCAGCGCGGCCCTGCACCTGCTGCCGCCCGCCCTGGCCAACCTGCGGGCCCGGCACCCGGGCATCGAGCCCGAGGTCCGTGTCGTACGCGAACTGGGCCGCGGCACCGCGGGCGAGGTCGCCGACGGGCGCGCGGACATCGGGATCGCGACCATCGGCACCTCATCGCCGGTCCCGCCGGGCCTGGTCGGCGGCGTGCTCGTCGAGGAGCCGTACTCCTTCGTGCACCCGGCGGGCCACCCCGACCCGCGCTCCCTGCCGCTCGCCGACTGGGCCGAGAACTGCACCTCGTACACCCGCGACTGGTGGGCGAGCCAGGACTGGATCCCGAAGGCCAGCACGCGGACCGAGGACGACGGGGCGGTGCTCGCGATGGTGAGCGCCGGGCACGCCATGGCGATCATGCCCGCCCTGTCCCTGACCGGAGCGCCGCCCACGGTGCGGATCAGCGACCTCGGACCGGACCGCCCGACCCGCTCCGTGGGCTACGTCACCACGCCTGAGCAGGCCGGATCGCTGGCCGTACGCGCCCTCATCCGGGAGCTGCGGGCGCTTCGCGGCCACCCCGAAACGGAAGCGGCACCCGCTGCTCCGGTGGGGGCCGTCTCAGATAGTAGGAAGCCCGAGTATCTGTAGAGACAAGAGGCCGAAGCTGTCTTAGCTTTGTAGGAGCCGAACGTCTCGCTCGATCAAGCGAAGGCGGCTGCGAGCCGGGCCCCGCGCAGGCGAACCCTGCGGCCCACGCTCCCCGCCTCTTCCGGCGTCTCGTAACCCACCCGCTTCGCGCACAGCTCCGCGTGCGCGGATCCGTACTCCCGGATGCCTGATCTAAGGAGTCGCATTTCCATGGCCGAGACGACCGCCCGCCGAGTCCGCCACACCGCCCGCACCACCGAGTCCGAGCGCAAGAACGCCGCCGCCGCGCTCCAGCGCGCCCTCGACCGCAGGGACAACGGCGGCGAGACGGGGCACTGAGCCCCGCCCCTCACCTCCTCCCCCGCGGGGGCCCCGCTACCTGCCGCGCTCTATCTCGAAGTGGTCGACGCGCTCGCCGCTCTCGGCGAGCGCCGAGACCGTGAGCTTCGGACGCGCTCCGGTCGTCACCTCGACCGCGAGGAACGAGAAGCCGGTGTAGCGCACCCGTGACCACTCGACCGTGTCCGGGTCGGGCAGGCGCAGCTTGGTCCAGTGGAACGTGAGGATCGTTCCCTCGTCGTTCTCGTGGCCCTCGTAGCTGTCCTCGACCCCGGCCGGGAAGCTGTACAGGTCCTTGCCGGCGCCGCCCGCGGTGACGTACACGATGCCGTCGCGCGTCGGATCGGTCGACGCGCCGACCGGCACCGGCTTGCCGACCTCGCCGTTCTTGACGGCGTCGGTGCGCTCGTACACATGGTTGTGGCCGTTGATCACCAGGTCCACCTGGTGCTTGGCGAACAGCGGCAGCCAGGCGTCGCGCACCCCGCCGTCGGAGCCGTGCGTCGCCGTCGAGTACGTGCAGTGGTGGAAGAACACGACGATGAAGTCGATGTCCTTGTCGGCGCGCAGCTCGCGCAGGCGCCTGTCGAGCCAGGCCGTCTGCCTGCCCTCCGTGTAGCCCTTGTTCGCGGGTATCTCGTACGAGACGTCGTTCGCGTCCAGGGCCACGACGCCGACGCTGCCGTAGCGGAACGAGTACACGCCCGGGGCCTGCTTCGGGTCGAAGCCGTTCTCCGGCAGCGACCAGCGGGCCGACTGGCCGCCGTAGCCGTTCGGCGAGTACCACGCCTCCATGTCGTGGTTGCCGGTCGTCACCATCCACGGCACCGACTTCGCCACCGACTCGGTCTGCGCGAGGAACTGGTCCCACACGCGGGCGTCGTAGGTGTCGCCCTCCTTGCCGTGCCCCGTGGTGTCCGCGTAGCAGATGTCGCCCGCGTGCAGATGGAAGGCCGGGTTCTGGCCGAGTATCAACTGGTCGTTGGCCAGCGCCTCGTAGCTCACGCCCTGGTCCCCGAAGGCCGTGAAGACGAACTTCTCCGGCCGCGCGGGCGCCGTGCGGAACGAGCCGAGCGTGGCCATCCGCTCCGGCGACGCCGGGTCGAAGCCGTCGTGGCCGACGCCGTAGTAGTACGTCGTGCCGGGCTTCAGGCCGTCGAGCGCCGCGTGCAGGTAGTACTGCTCGACCTTCGGGAGCTTCTTCGACAGGGACGGCGTGTGCAGGTCGCGCACCTCCGCCGGGATCTTCTGGCTCAGCTCCCACGGCTTCGGACCCACGCGTACGTAGGGGGACTTGACCGCGAACGGCACCTGCCAGGAGATCCGCATCTGGGTCCTCGGGTCGGCGCCGAAGGCGAGGTGGCGGCCGAACGGCGCGACGAGCTTTCCGTCGACTTTCACCGGGCCGCGCGGTGCGGCGAGCGGGGACGTGGCGGTGGGGCGCTCGGCGTAGGCGCTGCCCGAACTGCCCGCGAGCAGAGCCGTGCCGCCCACCACGCCCGCCGTCGCGAACGAACTGGCGAGCACCTTGCGCCGGGAGAGCCTCCCGCGCAGGTACTCGTGCTGCTCGGGCATGGTCATGCCGCGGGCGAGCTGTTCCGGAATGCCGAGGTTCGGAGTGTCCATGACCAGGAACTTCCCAGTAACTCCCCACGCCCGCACTACGACAGGGTGAACACCTTTCGACCGGCAAGGGACCGGCCATCGGAGCTTGTCCGCATCCTGGACGTGCCGTGTCATGGGATGGGACGAGGAGTACCGTGCCGGTATGTCTCGCAGCATCAATCTCGCAGTGATCCCCGGAGATGGGATCGGCCAGGAAGTCGTGGCCCAGGGGCTCAAGGTCCTCAACGCCGTCCTCCCGCAGGATGTGAAGCTGGAGACCAAGGAGTACGACTTCGGGGCCCGCCGCTATCACGCCACCGGCGAGACCCTCACCGAGGCCGACCTCGCGGCTCTCAAGAAGCACGACGCGATCCTGCTCGGCGCCATCGGTGACCCGTCGGTCCCCTCCGGCGTCCTGGAGCGCGGCTTCCTGCTCAAGCTCCGCTTCGCCTTCGACCACCACGTCAACCTGCGTCCGTCCCGGCTCCTGCCGGGCGTGGCCACGCCGCTCGCGGGCCAGCCCGAGATCGACTTCGTCGTCGTACGCGAAGGCACCGAGGGTCCGTACACCGGCAACGGCGGCACGATCCGCAAGGGCACCCCGCACGAGGTCGCCACCGAGGTCTCCGTGAACACGGCCTTCGGCGTGGAGCGCGTCGTCCGCGACGCCTTCGCCCGCGCGCAGGCCCGCCCGCGCAAGAAGCTGACGCTGGTGCACAAGAACAACGTGCTGGCCTACGCGGGCCACCTGTGGACGAACGTCTTCACCAAGGTGGCCGAGGAGTTCCCCGAGGTCACCACCGACTACATCCACGTCGACGCGGCCACGATCTACCTGGTCACCGACCCGGGCCGGTTCGACGTCATCGTCACCGACAACCTCTTCGGCGACATCATCACCGACCTCGCCGCGGCCGTCTCCGGCGGCATCGGCGTCGCGGCCTCCGGCAACATCAACCCGAGCCGCGAGTTCCCGTCGATGTTCGAGCCCGTGCACGGCTCGGCGCCCGACATCGCGGGCCAGGCCAAGGCCGACCCGACGGCGACCGTGCTGTCCGTCGCCCTCCTCCTGCGCCACCTCGGGTACGACAACGAGGCGAACCGTGTCGAGGAGGCCGTCTCCGCCGACCTCGGCGGTCGCGGGGACACCTCTCGTACCACCGACGAGATCGGCGACGCGCTCGCCGTCCGAGTAGCGGGCTGACCCGCCGGTCGTCTGCTCCGTCACAGCAAGCCGCCGGGTCGCATCAGCACCCGGCGGCTTCTCGTTTGCGGCCACCGGGTGTCACCATCGAACCCAGGGCCGCCCTCACCGCTGTTTCATCCATGGCACCCCACGAGCGATAATCGAACGTGGGGCCGCGAAACGGCGCACGCCCGGACGCCGCGAGAAGCGCGCGCGTGCGGGTCTGAGCGCGGTCCGTCACACACAAACCGGTGAAGGACACGCAACCATGACGACGCCCACGATCGAGCTCAAGCCCTCCTCGACCCCGGTCTCCGCCGCGGAGCGCGAGGCGGTCCTGGCCAGCCCCGGGTTCGGCCGCCACTTCACCGACCACATGGTGACCATCCGCTGGACGGAGGGCCGCGGCTGGCACGACGGCCAGCTCGTGCCGTACGGCCCGCTCTCCCTCGACCCGGCGACCACCGTCCTGCACTACGCCCAGGAGATCTTCGAGGGCCTGAAGGCATACCGCCAGCCCGACGGCTCCGTCGCGCTGTTCCGCCCCGAGGCCAACGCGCGGCGCTTCCAGGACTCCGCCCGCCGCATGGCCATGCCCGAGCTGCCCGTCGAGACCTTCATCGAGGCATGCGACGCCCTCGTGCGGCAGGACATCGACTGGGTGCCCGCGCACGGCGGCGAGGAGTCGCTCTACCTGCGCCCGTTCATGATCGCCACGGAGGTCGGGCTCGGCGTGAAGCCCGCCAACGAGTACCTCTTCGTCATCATCGCCTCGCCCGCCGGCGCCTACTTCCCCGGCGGCGTCAAGCCCGTCTCCATCTGGCTCTCCGAGGACCGCGTGCGCGCCGTGCCCGGCGGCGTCGGCGACGCCAAGACCGGCGGCAACTACGCCGCGTCCCTGCTCGCGCAGGCCGAGGCCGCCGAGAAGGGCTGCGACCAGGTCGCCTACCTCGACGCCGTCGAGCACAAGTGGGTCGAGGAACTGGGCGGCATGAACCTGTACTTCGTGTACGGAGACAAGATCGTCACGCCGGAGCTGACCGGCTCGCTGCTCGCGGGCATCACCCGGGACTCGCTCCTCACCGTCGCCCGCGACCTCGGCTACACCTCCGAGGAGCGCCGCGTCTCCATCGACCAGTGGCAGGCCGACAGCGAGAACGGCACGCTCACCGAGGTCTTCGCCTGCGGCACCGCCGCCGTCATCACGCCCGTCGGCACGGTCAAGTCGGCCCGCGGCGAGTGGGTGCAGAGCGGCGGCAGCCCCGGCGAGGTCACCATGAAGCTGCGGGACGCGCTGCTCGACCTCCAGCGGGGTGTCTCGGCGGACCCGCACGGGTGGATGCACCGCCTGGGCTGAGCCCTTCCCCGATCGTCCGTCCACGAGGGCCGGGCTTGGCAGTCACTGCCGGGCCCGGCCTTCGTGCTGTCCGCTCACTTCGTGCTGTCCCCTCACGCGGACCCGGGGCGGGCGGTGAGCGCCAGGCTTTCGGGCAGGGCCGCGCACGCCCGGCGGAACGCGGCGGCGAGGCCGGGCCGTGTGGGACCGGCTGCGTCGGCTGCGTCGGTCGTGTCGGTCGCGGCGGCCGTCCAGGTCTCCAGGCCCCGGTGCCAGGCGGCCACGAGCAGGTCGACGGCCAGGTGCGCGCGCAGGTGGTCCGGGTCGTCCGGGGTGCCGCCGAGGTCGAAGCGGCGTACGACGACGTCCAGGGCGGCGCGGCCGGTGCGGTCGCAGAACGCGAGACCGTGCGCGTCCATCGACGGGTTGCGCGCGGCGAGGCGGCGGCTGAGCAGCACGCGGTGCGCCCACTCCTCGCCCGGCATGCGGTCGAGCGCGGCGAGCAGGACGTCGCGCAGCAGCTCGTGCAGCGGGCCGCCCCCCGGCCGCGCCTCCTCCAGTTCGTCGAGGAACACCGTCCACAGATCGTGGAGCGGTGCCATCGCCACGTCCTCCTTGCTGGTGAACGTGCGGAAGAAGGTCCGCTTGGACACCTCCACGGCGTCGCACAGCTCGTCGAGCGTGACGCCGTCGAAGCCGCGCTCGGTGAACAGCTCCAGGGCGGTGTCGACGAGGGCCTGCCGGGTGCGGAGCTTCTTGCGTTCGCGCAGGGGGAGCTGGGCGGTGGCGCGGGCGGTGTCCATGCCGGGAGTGTAGCTCGGTAGCCAATGCCTCTTGATGGCTTGTGCCACTCAGTGGCATTGTGGCGGGGGTCGGGACCTGCGACGCCTTGCTGGGTTGCTGGGGCTGCTGGGTTTGCTGGGGTGCTCCGTGCTGCCCTGCCTGCGTCCGGCTCTGCCCGCGTCCTGTCCTGCCTGCGTCCTGCTCTCCTTGTCTGTGGAAGGTGACTTCGTCATGCGTGCTCTCCTCGTCGACCCCGCCGCCCCCGCCGGGCTCCGCCTCGGCTCCGCGCCCGATCCCGAACCGGCCCCGCACCAGGCGCTCGTCCGGGTGACCGCGACCTCCCTCAACTACGGCGAGGTGGCGAGCCTCGTGCCGGGCGCCGCGCCGGGCACCGTGCTCGGCTGGGACGCCGCCGGACACGTCGAGCGGGCCGCCGCCGACGGCTCCGGTCCGGCGGCCGGTACGCCCGTGGTGACCCTCGGCGAGGCCGGTGGGTGGGCCGAACTCCGGGCGGTGGACACACAGTTCATGGGCGTCGTGCCGGAGGGGGCCGACCTCGGCGCCATCAGCACGATCCCCGTCGCCGGGGCGAGCGCGCTGCGGGCCCTGCACCGGGTCGGGCCCCTGCTCGGGCGGCGGGTCCTGATCACCGGGGCCACGGGCGGGGTCGGGCGGTACGCCGTACAGCTCGCCCGGCGGGCTGGTGCGTACGTCGTGGCCGCGACCGGGGATCCGGGTGCGCGGGGCGAGCTGCTGCGCGGGCTGGGCGCGCACGCGGTCGTCGGTGACCCCGCCGAGGCCGACGGGCCCCTGGACGGGGTCGTGGATCTCGTGGGCGGGCGGCAACTGGTCGCCGCGTACGAGAAGTTGGGGGCCGGCGGGGTGTTGGTTTCCGTGGGGCACTCGGGTGGGGACGACGAGCACTTTCCGCACGGGGTGCTGTACGGGGACCAGGGGCGGCACGACCGGGCGGTCGTGAGCTTCTATTTGCTGGGGTGCGGTGGGCTCGGGCGGGATCTGGCGTGGCTCGCCGGGGAGGTTGCCGCGGGGCGGCTCGATGCGGGGGAGGCGTGGCGGGGGTCTTGGGGGGACGCCGGGGTGGCGGTGGAGGCGCTGCGGGGGCGGCGGTTGCATGGGAAGGCTGTGCTGGAGGTGGGGTGAGGGTTGTTCCCTGCGGGGCTTTCCCCA
>NZ_AOPZ01000078.1 GCF_000414115.1 Streptomyces aurantiacus JA 4570 | reverse complement strand
GATGGAGGATGGGACCACCGCGCCCGCACCCCACCAGATCGAGGGGGCGTGGAAGCGGCTTGTGGCGTCGAAGACGGCTCGGGCCGACAGGGCAGCGCAACGACCGAGCGTGTGCCGCGCTCGCGTTCGTCGTCGCCGTCACCGCGCGGCCGACGTCTTCGTCGGGAGGGCGGCCGGCGGTGAGCGGTGAGCCTCGGGTGTCGCGCGGACGGCCGTCCAGTCGATGCGGCGGCTGCGGGCGAGTCGGTCGAGATCGGCCTGGCGGTGGAGCAGGACGACGTCGCGCGGCGGTTCACGGAGCTCCAGAACGAAGTGGCGACGCGGACGGCGTCGGCGGGGTCTCGCGGGAGATCCAACCCCACATCCGCGTCGATTGCCTCCCGCCTGCGGCGTTGCGGATCAGATCCTCGTGGCCGGATACAGTCTCCGGACTCCACAACTGGGCCGCTCGTCCGGCCTCGCACGGAGCGAGGTTGACCACATACGGGCTCTCAGCGTGCGATGTCGGCGATCGCGGTCAGTGCGGTGTCGACGTCGTCGGGTGTGTTCATGATGCCCGTGCCGATGCGCGGGAAGGGTCGGCTCGGGTTGGACGCGTGGGACAGCCGGACCTTTCGCTCCGCGGCGCGGGCCACCACCTCCTCGTTGCTGTGGCCGCGCACGCTGAAGCAGGTGATGCCCGCGGACAGCTCGGGTGCCGGGGGAGTACGCAGCGTCACGCCCGGGGTGCGGGCCAGACCTTGTTTGACCCGGGTGGACAGTTCCGTGATGCGGTCGGCAACACGGGCCCGGCCGAGCGACTGGTGGAAGGCGACGGACACCGGGAGAGCGAAGGCGTGCTCGAAGGCCAGGAAGCCGCCCGGGGACAAGGGTGACGCTCCGCCGCCGCGCACGAAGGCGGCGAACGTCGGCCGCACGTGATCGAGTGCCTGGGGAGAGACCCACACCAGCCCGGTGCCGCGGGGCCCGAACAGCCACTTGTGCGTTCCGGCGACCAGGATGTCCGCTCCCAGGCGCGCCCCGTCCTGGTCGACGGCGGCCAGGCCGTGCACGCCGTCCACCACCAGCAGACAGCGGTCGGCTTCCCTGCGGCCCTGATTCGCCTGCCGCACCACCTCGGCGATCCGCCGCACCGGCATCCGGACTCCCGTGCTGGACTGCACCCAGGTGACGCCCAGCACCCTGGTGTGGGGACGAATCTGATTCCGGATCGCCCGCGTGATCTCCTCGGCGGTGGCCTGCGCGGGGTCGTGGAACCACGAGCACACCCGCACCCCGGCACCGTGCTTGTCCGCCGCGAGCCGGGCCGCCTCCACGTGAGTGAAGTGATCGTTGTCGCTCAGGACGAACTCCTGGCCCGGCCGGGTACGCACCCCGTTGTAGACCACCCCGAGACCGACGGTGGTGCTGGCGGTCATCGCGAGCTGCTCGGGCCGCGCCCCGAGGTAGTCGGCCAGAGCGGCCCGGACCCGCGGCCAGCCGGTCGGGCCATCGGCCAGGGACAGCCCCTCGGCGACCGACAGCGGGTTGGCGTCGATCTGCCGGCACAGGTGATCCACTGCCTCACGCACCACACGTGGATGCGACGCCAGATAGAACATCGCCAAGTTCACCCAGCCGGGCTCCATCCGGAACTGCGCCCGCACTTCGCCCCAGTCCGGCCGCCCGTCCACGACGACCCGCGCCTCACCCGCGGCGCCGGAGCGGCCCGGCCCGGCCGACGGGCCCAAGGCGGCCATGGCTGCCGCCGCCCCGACCGGTCCGGCCAGCAGATGGCGCCTACTCACCACGGCTACTCCCACGCCAGTCGCAACCACCTGCCCGCAAGCAGGAAGGACGACCTCCTTCCTACCCCCGACGGCGCACGGGAATTCAAAGTGCCTGCCGGTACAGGGCCTTCAGCGCGTCGTCGATGGGGTGACACTGCGACTTGCCCCCGGAGTCCAGCGTGTTCCACCGTACGAGGTTCATCGCGACGGACATCTGCCGCTTGCCGTCGGCCCGGGTCAGGGACAGCGTCTCGGCTCCCCAGACCGTGGGCGAGCCGGTTCTCCACAACATCACGTCCTCTCGAGCTCGTTGAAGTGCGGCGCGCGGCTACCGGGGGAGGACGCTGATGCCCAGCATCCGCGCGCCGGTCTCGGTGCGGGGGCGATGCGTACTGCCCGGCGCGAACACGACGTAGCTGCCCGGCCCGAGCCGCTGTCCGCGGTCGATGAACTCGCCGGAGATCACGTAGTAGCGCTCTTCGCCCTCGTGCACGTCGACCTCGGGCCACTCGGTGCCCGGCGCGAAGTCGTACATCCAGCCGCGGGCCCACTCGGTGGCCGGCAGCCGCCGCCGGAGGATGCCGGGGACGACCTCGACGGGGTCGACCTCGTCAACGTTCAAGATCTGTACGTCACTTGAGTCTCGCGTCATGACCCCATCGTCATGGCGGACGATCACCCCGCCCAGTGTCTGGATTGACGCCCACGGGTACTTTGCTGCCATGAGCGTTCACCGAGTGGTCGCGCTGGTCCTGCCGCCGCAGTCCACGTTCGAGCTGGCGTGCGCGGCCGAGGTCTTCGGCGTGCGCCGCCCCGGCCTGCCGAGTCGCTACGCGTTCACGGTGTGCGCCGAACGCCCGGGAGCCGTGCCGACCCTGGCGGGATACGACATGGTGGTCAGCGAGGACCTGACGGCACTCGACGCGGCGGACACGGTGGTGATCCCCGGCATGCACCAGCGCGAGGAGGCCGCGCCGCCCGCGGTGATCGAGGCGCTCCAGCGAGCCCACCGCCGGGGCGCCCGCACCGTCGCCATCTGCTCGGGCGCCTTTCTGCTGGCCCAGGCCGGGCTGCTGGCCGGGCGCAGGGCGACCACCCACTGGCGGCTCGCCGGTGAACTCGCCGCCCGCTTCCCCGAGGTGCGCGTCGAAGCCGAGGCGCTGTACATCGACCTGGGCGACATCGCCACCAGCGCCGGCACCGCCGCCGGCATCGACCTGTGCCTGCACCTGGCCCGCGCCGACCACGGCGCCGCCCACGCCGCCCACATCGCCCGGCACATGGTGATGCCCCCGCACCGCGAGGGCGGACAGCTCCAGTACAGCACCGCGCCCCCCGCCGACCCCCCACCGCCCTCGCTGGCCCCCGTCCTCGACTGGGCCACCGAACGGCTGCACCAACCCCTCACCGTCGACGACCTCGCCGCGCGAGCCAGGATCTCGCCGCGCACACTCGCCCGCAGGTTCGCCGGCCAACTCGGCGTCAGCCCCGGCCGATGGCTGCTCCAGCAGCGCGTCGCCGCGGCCCGGGCCCTGCTGGAGGAGACCGAACTCCCCGTGGAGACCGTCGCGGTCCGCGTCGGCCTGTCCTCGGCCGCCAACCTCCGCAGGCGCTTCCGCGCCCTGGTGCACACCACGCCCGCCGCCTACCGGCGTTCCTTCGGCCGCCCTGTGCACGCGCCCGGCGTACGACAAGGCTGACGACCGGGAATCCGACGCTCCTGGCCGAGTTCCGGCCAAAAGGGCCGAGACCAAAGCAATGTGGCCGGATCTTATGGGAAGTTGTCAGGCGCTTCCCGGGAAGTTGTCAGGTACTTCCTGAGTCGAAAGTCCGACAGGGAGAATTGTTCTGCGGGGTCTTGTCAGGGGATCTCTCAGTCCGGAGAGATTCCTTCATCGCTTCGGTGCGAAACGCTCGCTTCGAATGCGACGTCCGTGACCGGTCCGGTCACGCCATTTGAGATACGAATCCCACGCCTTGCCAGTCCGCACGCCTCAGAAATGCGATGACGACGCGTCAGGACTGCGTTGACGACGTGTCAGGACTGCGATGACCACGCGTCAGGACCGCGATGGCGAGGCGCTGTCGGCGCACCTGTCACGGCGCCGCCGATCCGTCGCGCGGCGGAAGGCGGGCGGGGGAGTCGCACGGGGGAGAAACAATGCCGCACGATCTGGGTGCCGGAACGCTGGTCGCCAAGGATCAGGAACAGAAGCAGGTGCTGGGCGCCATTATGGCCAAGCGGGGCGTGGCGGTGATCGGGCCCGCCGGTGTCGGAAAGACGGCGCTGCTCTCCGCCGTGACGCGCCGGCTCGACCCCGCGCGCTTCGAAGTCGTCTGGGCGGCGGCCACCGAGGCGGGCGGGCGCATTCCCTTCGGCGTGTTCCGGGGACTGCTCTGCGTCGACGCGCCGCTCGACCACGGCCGGACGTACGGCCTGGTCTGCCGCGAACTGGGCCGCCGTGCCGGACAGCGCACCCCGGTGCTCGTCATCGACGACGTGCACCGGCTCGACGAGTGGTCCGCGGTCCTGGCGCTGAACCTGGCCGCCGAGGGAAGCCTGCGTCTGGTCGTCGCCGCCCGCTCCGGCCTGGAGATGCCGGACGCCGTGGTGGCGCTGTGGAAGGACAAGTACCTGGAACGCGTCGACCTGACGCCGCTCAGCCCCGCCGACACCGCACGGCTGGCGTGCGCGCTGGTCAACGGCGAGGCGGCGCGGACCACCGTGGACCTCCTGTTCCGGTGGACCGGCGGAAACCCGCTGTTCGTGACCGAACTGGTCCGGTACGCCAGGGTGACGGGCCGCCTGCGGCAGACGTGCGGCCTGTGGTGGTGGCGCGGCCCGGTGACCGTGCCGCCGCGCCTTGCCGAGCTGTTCGACCGTGAGCTGCGCGGCCTCGGGCCGGTGCAGCGGGACGCCCTGGACGCCGTCGCCCTGGGCGAACCGCTCCCGCTGCCCGTCCTGGAGGCGGTGGCCCCCGACGTCGTCGAGTGCCTGGAGGCCAGGGGCTACGTCCGCACGGCCGAACACGACGGCCAGATCCTGGTGCGGCTGAGCGGGCCGATGCTGGGCGCGGCGGCACGCCAGCGGCTGCCCCTGCTGCGCCGCCGCCGGCTCGCGGGCGCCCTGCTCGCCGCGAGCACACTGCCGGAACCGGATCAAGTGACACGGGCCCGCTGGCAGTTGGACGCCCACGGCCCCGTCGACGCCGGTCTCTTGATCCGGGCGGCCGAGACGACCTACCGGCACGACCCCGACCTCGCCTGCCGCTTCGCGCGCCGGGCCCTGCACCAGTCCGGCGCCGCCGCCGTCCCGCTGGCCCGCGCACTGGTGGAGCTCGGCGACGAAGCCCAGGCGCGGAGGGTCCTGGAACGGGCCCGAGCCGAGGCGACCGAACCGGACACACGGCTGGCGCAGGCCATCGCGCTCGCCGAGCACCGCTGCTGGGCCGACCGCGATCCGGCACGCGCCGCCGTGGAACTCGACGCGCTGCGCACCGAGGTGTCCGTGCCCGCCGAACTGGCCGCCCTGGACGGCACATACGCGCTGGTGCTGCTCTTCGGCGGCCGCACGGGCGCGGCCATGGGTGCCGCCGAGCGGATCCTGCGCCGTCCGGCGCGCGGGCCGGGCGTCGCGTCCGCCCGCCTGACCCTCGCCGTCTGCCTCGCGCTGACCGGACGTACGAAGGAGGCTGTCGCGCTCGCCGAGGAAGCACCGACAGACGGGTCCTGCCCGCCGCACCTGGCCGAACTCGCGGCTGTCGTACGGGACGTCCGGCTGCTGTGGCCCTCGGAAGGCACAAACGGCACAAATAGCACAAACGGCACGGCTGACACGGCCGACGCGCCAGACGCGTCGGCCGCGGACGACCGCGACCGCCGCCCGGACGTACCGGGACAGCAGCAGGGCGCCGAGTCGGCGCTGCTCGGCGGCTATCTCCAGTGGGTCCTCGGCCGTCGGCCGGAGGCGATCGCGCTGCTGCGGGAGGCGGTGGGGCAGCAGTCCGGCGGTCGGCGCCTCTTCCGCACGGAGGCGTCCTGCTGGCTGGCTGTCTGCCTGGCCGAGGAAGGACAGCCCGACGCCGCCGAACGCATCCTGGCCGGCTGCCGGTCCGACCCGGTCGCCGTCGTCCCGGGCCAGGTGCCCTGGGCACACGCCGCCGTGGCGGCGGCCCGGGGTGACCTCATGACCGCGGCGGCGTCGGTGCGGACCGCCGCCGATGCGGCCCGGGACGCCGGTTGCCGGGCGGTCGAGGTGGAGTACCTGACGTACGCGGCCTGGCTCGCGCCCGAGAAGCCGCCGCCCGGCGTCGTGGAGCGGCTCGCCGTCGCCGTACGCCACGTCGACGCGCCCCGGCTGGTCGCCGGAGCGGCGGCAGTACTCGCGCTGACCCGCGACAACGGCGCCGAACTGCTCGACCACGCCGCCCGGCTCGAGGCCCTCGGCATGAGCGCGCAGGCGTGGCGGCTCGCCGAAGCGGCGGTGGCCGCCCTGCGCCGGGAGGGCGGCCACCGCCTCCGAGACGCGGTGGTGCTGGTGAGCCGGCTGCGTGAGCGGCTCGGCGTCGCCCGGGCGGCGGCCCCGACCGAGGCGCTCACCGCCCGGGAGGTGGAGATCGCCTCACTGGCCGCCGGGGGCCTGTCCGACCGCGCGATCTCCGACCGGCTCGCCCTGTCCGTTCGTACCGTGGAGAGCCACCTCGCCCGGATCTACCGCAAGCTCGGTGTGCACTCCCGGCGCGACCTTCCGGCCGTCCTCGGCAGGAGCTGAGCGGACCACGGGACCGGTGGAGTAGGCCGCCGCGTGGAGCGTGTACATGTCCGCGTAGCGGCCGCCCTGGGCGAACAGCTCGGCGTGCGTGCCCTGTTCGACGATCCTGCCGCCGTCCAGGACCACGATGAGGTCCGCGTCGCGCACCGTCGAGAAACGGTGCGACACGATGACGGTGATGGTGTCCGACGCGGGCCCGTTGCCCCGCAGGTAGCGGCGCAGCAACTCGGCCTCGCTGCCCGGGTCGAGGCTGGCGGCGGGCTCGTCGAGGAGGACGAGGGCGGGTGCGGTACGCATCCGGGCGCGGGCGAGCGCGAGCTTCTGCCACTGGCCGGCGGACAGGTCCGTGCCGTCCGGCATGGTCCGGCCGAGCTGGGTGTCGAGCCCCGCCGACAGGCCCGCCACGACCTCGGCCGCGCCGGCCGACTCCAGGGCCGCCCGGACGGCCGCCGGGTCGTCGAGCGCCCCGAGGTCGCCCAGGCCGACGGCCTCGCGGGCGAGCAGCTCGAACCGGCAGAAGTCCTGGAAGCAGGCCGTCACGCGGGCCCGCCACTGGTCCGCGGGCAGCTCCGACAGGTCCTGGCCGCCGAACGCGATCCGCCCGGCCGACACCGGCTGGAGCCCCGCGAGCAGGGCGACCAGCGTGGACTTGCCCGCGCCGTTGTCCCCCACGACCGCGACCGTGGCCCCTCGGGGCAGCCGCAGGTCGACGGGTCCCAGCGCGGGAGCCGAGCGGCCCGGGTAGGTGAACGAGACCCCTTCGAGGACGAGGTCGCCCCGTGGTGGAAGCATCGTGCCCGCCCCGTCGGCTCCGCCGCGCGCGTCAGCTCCGGCGTTCCCGTGCGTCCCACCGGAGTGCGGGTAGTCGACCAGCCGCAGATACAGCGCGACCGTGTCGAGCGAGCGGCGCAGCCACCCGAGCAGCCAGCCGAGCCCGGTGGTGGCGCCGACGAGTCGCGTGCTCAGGAGCAGGACGAGCACGGCCTGGCCCGCCGAGCCCGAGCCGTGGATCACCGACCGCGACACGACGTACAGACCGCCGATGAGCGCGGAGCCGAAGAGCAGCCACCCCGCCGCGACGGCGATCGCGCCCTTGGCCCGGGCCGCCTCGCGCGGTCCGCTCGCGGCGGCGAACGCGTCCCGGTGACGCGCCGCGATCTCGTCGGCGAGCCGGTAGAGCCGGACTTCGCGGGCCGGCGCGGGATCGGTGGCCAGGGAGAACAGGGCCATCCGGCGGCGGTCGGCCTCGGCGCCTGCGCGCTCGGCCGCCGTGACCAGACGGGCCTGCCACCGGTTGGCCGCCGCCAGCGGGAGCACGGTCAGCGGCAGCAGGGCGAGCAGCGGACTCGCGGTGATCAGCAGGACCAGCGCGGCCACGAACCTGGCCAGCAGGTTGGCGTTCTCCACGAACGCGGCCAGGGCGCCGCCGAATTCGCCGCGCCGCTGCCGCACCACCTCGGCGGTGTCCAGGAACTCGGGGTCCTGGTAGTGCCCGATGTGCGGCGGCTTCGAGCACAGATTCATCAGCCGGCGGTCGAACTCGAGGCCCACCCGGTGCTGCAGCACCAGACGTACGTCGGTCGCGACCGCGGTGGCCTGATGGACCAGCACGGTGACCACCAGCAGGAGCAGCGCGCCCCGCACCGTCTGGGCGCGGTCGTGGTCGACGGCGCCGTCGACCATCCACTGCAGGCCGATCGCCTGCAGCGCCGCGACGACGTTCAGGAGCGGGGAGACGATCAGAACGAGCAGCCCGCGCCGCCGGTCCACCCGGATCGCGGTGCCGATCAGCAGCCGGACGGCGGCGAGGTTCTCGCGTACGACGGCCCGCACGGTCCTGTCGGCCTTCGCGGCCTTCGCGTTCTTCGCGGCCTTCGCGGCCTTCCCAGCGGGCTCGCGCACGACGGCTTGCTCGTTCTTGCGCTTACGCGCGTTCTTACGCACGACGGGTTCCTCCGTGCAGCTGGAAGGGTTCGGACTGGACGCGGAACATCCGCGCGTACCGGCCGCCGGAGGCGACGAGTTCGTCGTGCGTGCCGAACTCGCTGATCCGGCCGCCGTCGACCACGGCGATCCTGTCGGCCAGGCGGACGGTCGCGAACCGGTGCGAGACCAGGATGGTGGTGAGCCCCGCGGTGATCTCCAGGAACCGCGCGTAGAGCTCGTGTTCCGCCTCGATGTCGAGGTGCGCGGTGGGTTCGTCGAGGACCAGGAGCCGGGCGCCGTGCCGGACGGCATACAGCGCGCGGCTCAGCGCGAGCCGCTGCCACTGCCCGCCGGAGAGTTCCGTCCCGTCGGTGAAGGCGCCGCTGAGCGGGGTGTCCCAGCCGTCGGGCAGCTCCTCCTCGACGCCGAGGAACCCGCCGAGCCGGGTGGCCGCGGCCAGGTCGGCGTCGGTGGTGGCGGTCTCGATGTGACCGAAGCCGACGTTGTCGCGTACGGAGAACGGGTAGCGCACGAAGTCCTGGAACACCACGGCGAGTTGGCGCCGCCAGCCGTCCGGGTCGTAGGCGCGCAGATCCTGGCCGTCGACCGTGATCCGGCCGCCGTCCGGGAGGTAGAGCCCGGACAGGAGCTTGGTGAGGGTGCTCTTTCCCGCGCCGTTGTCGCCGACGACGGCGAGCGACGAGCCCGCGGGGATCGCCAGGTCCAGGTCGTCGAGCACCGGTCCTCGGCCACCGGGGTAGGCGAACCGCACCTTCTCGAACCGGATCTCCCGCCGGGGCAGGCCCACGGTGGCGAGACGCCCGCGTTCGCCTGCCGTGTCCAGGGCACCGACCTCGAGCGCCGCGGGCACGGCCGTGCTCGCGGTGTGCAACTGCCACTGCAGGTCGCCCGTGAAACCGAGCGCGAACAGGCCGAGCAACGCTTGGAGCGCGACGGCCAGTTGGCCGACCGCGAGCGAACCGTGAGCCGCCTGGAGGGCGAGGGGCAGCACCACGGCGACGTGCGCGAGGAGCAGGAGCACGATCGCCACGGTGTGCCGGCGCGGGCTCACCCGGGCCCTGCGCATCTGCACCATGCCGTCCCACCAGGCCACGGCGAACCGCTCGACTAGCCAGCTGCGCAGGCCGAACAGCCGCAGCTCCTTGGCCGCCGGCGCGGTCGTCGCCGTGTCACGCAGATACGCGGCCCGCCGGAGCTGCGCGGTCTCACCCGCGTGCGCCGACACCGACCGCTCGATCTCCTTCTCCTGCCAGCGGCCGGTGACCACCCAGGCGGCGCCGAGGACCAGCGGCATCCACCACTGGCCGGCCCAGCCGAGCAGGACGGCCGAGACCAGCCCGGTCAGCCGCAACGGCACGAGTCCGGCCAGCGCGGTGACCGCCTGACCCGGCGGGTGCGCGCCGAGTCCGACGGCCCGCGCGCGCTCGATCCGGTCGGCCACGTCCGGGTCGTCCAGATGCCCGATCTGGGCCGGCCGCAGCGCGCCTTCGACGGTGCGCTGGGCCATCGCACCGTCGAGCGCGGTGCCGAGGCGCGCGGCCACCATGGTCCTGACCGGATCGAGGACCATGTCGAGGAGGAGGACGGCCGCGAGCAGCGCGAGACCGATGACGACACCGCGCATGGACTTCGGCGTATCGGTGAGCGCGACGACGAGCCGGCCCGTCGCCAGGGGCAGCAGGGCGCTGCCCACCGCCTGCGCGACGAGGAGCGCCGCGAGGACGAAGGTCAGCCCGCGCGCGATCCGCGGCAACTGCCGGACCAGTGCGAGGACTCCGTTGTGGACTGCCATGGTCCTGTTCACCCTTCAGCGGTCGTCGGCCCACGTGGCCGGTGGTGGGTGCGGTGGCCGCTCCTCTCCGGAAGCGGAGCGGCCACCGCCGGTCGTCAGTTACCGCCGGTGGTCGGGGGCGGATACATCATGGGAAAGCACCTCCTCTCGCTCTCGGCTGAAAGGAACGCTAATCCGCGTCGAGCGGAAAGAGATCCGTAGTCCAGTACGCAATTCGGCGCGCTGCGTACGGAGGCCGCGGCGGTGCCCGTAGGTACAACGCCCCTGCGTACCAAGGGCCGTTGATTGCGTACTCCACTACGGACGACCGGCGGCGCGATCGATTCGTACAGTGCGGATCCAGGAATGTGTGTCCGACTTCAGCCTGGAGAACCACTGATGACCAACGCGGAAAGCGCTGAGAAGACTGCGAAAGCCGAGAACGCGAAGAGCGCCCGGACGGTGGACGACGACGTGAATCCCAATGCCGTCATCTGGGACGTCACCTTCGCCTGCCCGTTGCGCTGCTATCACTGCTATACGGAGTCGGGGAGGCGCCCCGCCAAGAATCTCAGTCACGAGGAAATGCTGAAGGTCGCGGACGCGATCATTTCCCTCGAACCGCAGATGATCACGTTGTGCGGAGGCGAACCGCTGACCATCAAGCGGATCATCGACGTCGCCCGGCACTTCGCCGACGCGGGCGTGCGGGTGTTCCTCTACACCAGCGGATGGGCGATGCCGGCGGCGACCGTCGAGGCGCTCGCCGATGTGGCCACCAAGATCGTGGTGAGCGTCGACGGCGGCAACGCGGCCACGCACGACCGGATCCGCGGCCGGGCCGGTTCCTTCGACCGGGCGGCGGACGCGCTCGCCCGGATCGACGCGGAGGTCGGCCGCAGGCTCGCGGCGGGCGTTCCGGCGCCGCGGTTCGGCATCGACTACGTGGTCGTACGCAGCAACTACCAGGAACTGGACCAGGTGTGCGCGGAGCTGGCCCCCCGGTTCCCGCACTTGGAGACCGTGTACTTCGGTGCCGTGGTGCCCACCGGCCTCGCCAGCCGGCCCTCGTTCGTCGAACACGAACTGCTCAGCGACGAGCAGGTCGCCGAGCTGATCGCGCCCGAGACCCGGCGCCGGCTCCAGGAGGCCGCCCCCTCCTCCGTCACGGTGGAGACCACCGAGAACTTCGAGGTCCAGATGAACCCGGACTTCCTCGCGCGCACTCCCAGCTTCCGCCCCTTCGAGATCGAACCGGACGGCCGGGTGCGCGGCATGCCGATCTACGAAGGCACCGTGGGCAGCCTGCTCACCGACGAACCGCGCGAGGTGTGGCGGCGCGTACGGGAACGGTGGAACGATCCCTTCGTCCTCGAATGCCTCAACCGCATCCGCACCCGCGCCGACTGGGCCGAGGCCGTGCGCCGTCTCGACCGCCACTTCGCGTCCCCCGAGGACCGCCGCCGGATCGACAACAGGCCGCCCTACGTGCCCGGCGTCGTGGACATCCGCCAACGCGGGGTGGCATGAGCGCGGTGCCCGCCCCTTCATGAGCCTGGTGCCGCCTCCCGCGTTCATGAGCGTTGTTCCCACGGCCCCACCTTCGGGTGGGGCCGACGTGCGCCCGCCGCGCCCGGCGTGCGGGGCCGGACGCGACCGGCGTGTAATCACACGCCTGTCCAAGGTGAGCCCTTTCGGGGGATCCGCACCTCCCGCTGCACCCGGTCACTTCCAGTACCACGTTCCGTGCTCCCTCCCGGGGCTGTTTGGCTGAACCAGGCAGTCCGCTCCCGCCCGCGTCCGTCCCCCTCAACTCACGCCGGCCCGGGACACTCCCGTGCGCCCCCACGCCGTATGGCGCGCCCGCACTCGCCGAGCGCCCGCACCAGCAAGCGCGCGCATCCGCGCGCACCCCGCGCACGTCCGCTCATGTCCGTCCACGTCAGTCCGTTCACGTACAGGGAGGCCATGTGTCCACACCCGAAAGCGCTGCCGGACCCAGCACCGAACGAGGCGACGAGCCCGTCGTCGAGGCACCGCTCACCAGCCTCAGCACCCGGGCGGCGCGCCAGCTCACCACCACCGCCAAGTCCGAACCCCAGATGCAGGCCATCACCTCACGATGGCTGCTCAAGATGCTGCCGTGGACGGACGTCAAGGGCGGCACCTACCGCGTCAACCGGCGCCTCCAGCTCAGGATCGGCCGCGGGCGTGTGCAGTTCGAGCAGAACGGCGCCGACGACATCAGGGCCATTCCGGAGACGCTGACCGAACTGCCCGTCCTGCGCGGCTACTCCGACATCACGGTCCTGGAGGAGATCGCCGACCGCCTGCGGGTGCGCCAGGTGCGCGTCGGCGAGGTCCTCTTCGACGCCGGACAGCCCGTCACCGAGACCTACCTCGTCGTGCACGGCCGCTTCACCCGCTACGCCACGGGCAAGTTCGGCGAGGAGGAGGTCATCGGCGTCGTCACCGACGGCGACCAGATGGGCGACGAGGCCGTCGGCAGGGCGGACCCGCTGTGGCTCACCTCGGTACGGGCCGAGACACCCGGTGTGGTCCTGGTGCTGCCGTGGGACGCGCTGACGCAGATCGTGGACGGCGCGCCCTCGCTCGCGGCGCACCTGGACGCCTTCGCGGAGCGGCAGCGCAAACCCATGAACCGCAAGGGCGAAGCCGACTTCCCCGTGCATGCCGGACACGTGGGGGAGCCCACTCTCTCCAGTGGATACGTCGACTACGAACTCTCCCCGCGCGAGTACGAACTGTCCCTCACGCAGACGGTGCTGCGCATCCACACCCGGGTCGCCGACCTCTACAACAACCCCATGGACCAGACGGAGCAGCAACTGCGCCTGACCATCGAGGAGATCCGCGAACGCCAGGAGTGGGAGCTGGTCAACAACCGCGAGTTCGGGCTGCTGCACAACGTCGACTACGGCCAGCGCATCAGCACCTTCACCGGCCCGCCCACCCCCGACGACCTCGACGAACTCCTTTCGATGCGGCGCAAGACCAAGCTGTTGCTCGCCCACCCGAAAGCCATCGCGGCGTTCTTCCGCCAGTGCAACCGGCGCGGCCTCGTGCCCGGCACGGCGAACGTCGACGGACACGAGGTCCCCGCCTGGCGGGGCGTCCCGCTCTTCCCGTGCGGCAAGATCCCGGTCAGCCCGCAGCACACCACCAGCATCATCGCGCTGCGCACCGGAGAGGCCGACCAGGGAGTCGTCGGCCTCTACCAGACGGGCATCCCCGAGGAGTACCAACCCGGCCTGAACGTACGCTTCATGGGCATCGACACCGCCGCGATCATGAGCTACCTGGTCACCGCCTACTACTCGCTCGCCATCCTCGTGCCCGACGCCGCCGGGATCCTGGAGAACGTCCAGATCGGGCGGAGCGCGGAATGAGCACACCGCCCCCGTCCGGGACGCCTCCGTGGCGGCCGCCCGGGCCACCCGGTGCGGTCCGGGCCCCGCGCACCCGGCGGCGCGGCCCGATCCCCGGCCTGCGCCACCGGCCCGCCGTGCCCGCCGACCCCGGGAAGGTCAAGGAGGTCGACCACAGACTGGAGGCTTGGGCGCACCGCCACGACCTGTTCCCCGCGGCGTGGAAGGGCGACTTCGCGGGCTTCCAGTTCGGCCGGGCCGTGGTGCTCCAGCACCCGGGCGCGGCCGACCTGGAGCGGCTCGTCGCGGCGGGAAAGCTGCTGCTCGCCGAGAACCTCGTCGACAGTTGCTACTGCGAGGCCGAAGAGGGCCGGGGCGGCTCGCCGCGCGGCCTGGGCGGACGGCTGGTCCTGGCCCAGTCGGCCATCGACCCGTTCCACGGCGATCCGGCGTACGAGGGGGAGTGGCGCCGCGGGGTGCAGGCCGACGGGCCGCTGCGCTCGTACCACTGGGCCCTGAAGGACTTCGCCGCCCTCGCCACGCCCAGCCAGACCGGCCGGTTCGTGCACGACATCGCCCGGCTGCACCTGGGCTACCTCGGCGAGGCGGCCTGGGCCGAGACCCGGTACGTGCCGCGCACGTGGGAGTACCTGGTGATGCGGCAGTTCAACAACTTCCGCCCCTGTCTGTCCATCGTCGACGCCGTCGACGGCTACGAACTGCCCGAAGCGCTCTACGCCCGCCCGGAGATCCAGCGGATCACGGCTCTCGCCTGCAATGCCACCACCCTCGTCAACGACCTGTACTCCTTCACCAAGGAACTGGCCGGTGACCCGCACCACTGGAACCTGCCGCAGGTCATCGCCGCCAACGAGCGGTGCGGCCTGAAGGCGGCCTACCTGAAGGCCGTCGAGATCCACAACAGGGTCATGGACGCCTTCGAGGAGGAGTCCGCGGTCCTGTCCGCCACCTCGCCCCTGGTCGAGCGCTACGCCGAGGGTCTCGCCGCCTGGGTGTCCGGCAACCACGAGTGGCACGCCACCAACACCCACCGCTACCACCTGCCCAACTACTGGTAGCGCGCCGTCCTCTCACCCCCACCCATCGCCGTCTCCGCCCTGAGGAGTCACCGTTGACCATTGCCGACTCCGAGCCCACAGCAGCACCGGTTCCCTCCCAGTCCACGTACCAGAGCCGCGTCGCCGACTACTGGAACGCCGAGGAGAACCCGGTCAACCTCGAACTCGGGAAGATCGACGACCTCTACCACCACCACTACGGCGTCGGAGAGGTCGACTGGTCCGTGCTCGACCCGACCGACCCGACCGACCCCACCCACTCGACCGACTCGACCGACCGCTCCGCCCCCGCCGAGCGGCAGGAGCGCGTCACCGCCGAACTCCACCGTCTGGAACAGGCGCAGGCCGACCTGCTGGCCTCGCACCTCGGCCCGCTGTCACCGGCGGACCGCGTCCTCGACGCGGGCTGCGGCCGGGGCGGCGGCTCGGTCGTGGCCCATCTGCGGTACGGCTGTCACGCCGACGGCGTCACGATCTCCCGGAAACAGGCCGACTTCGCCGCCGAACAGGCCCGCAAGCGGCACATCGACGACAAGGTGCGCTACCACCACCTGAACATGCTCGACACCGGCTTCCCCGCCGGCACGTACGCGGCGTCGTGGAACAACGAGTCCACGATGTACGTCGAGCTGGACCTGCTGTTCGCCGAGCACGCCCGGCTGCTGCGCCGCGGCGGCCGCTATGTGACGATCACCGGCTGCTACAACGACAGCTACGGCCGGGCGTCCCGCGAGGTGTCCCTCATCAACGCCCACTACATCTGCGACATCCATCCCCGCTCGGAGTACTTCCGGGCCATGGCACGCCACCGGCTCGTACCGGTGCACGTCGAGGACCTGACCGCCGCCGCCGTGCCCTACTGGGAGCTGCGCAAGCAGGCCGACCACCTGGTGACGGGCATCGAGGAAACGTTCCTGACGGCCTACGGGAACGGCAGCTTCCAGTACCTGCTGATCGTGGCGGACCGGGTCTGAGGGTCAGGGGCGCCGAAGGCCGAGTCCGGGCAGGAAGCGCCGGAATCCGAGCACCCGCACCCCGGGAATTTCCCTGATGACCGCCATCGGTCCGCCGTCCTCGACGTCGATGTGGCCCTCGAACATCCGCTGGTGTGCTTCCTCCGAGGTCCACTCGCTGTAGTTGACGACCCTGAGACCGTCCTGGCGGATGTGGAAGTGGGAGGCCAGGCCCCCGCCCTCGTCGCCGGGCGGCTGTTCGCCCCCGTAGTGGTCGACGATGGTGTCGACGAGCCTCCGCGCGGTCGACTCCCCGTCGGTGTCGAACGCGACGCGCACCACAACCCCCGGCGTCACACCGGGCGTTCCTGCCGCGGCCTTCATGCTGCGGTAGAGCCGGTAGACGCCGGGGCCTTCCGTGTCCGCCCCGATGGCGGCCTGGATGCCGCGTACCAGCTCCTGGCCGTCCTCGTCCCGGGCGAAGGCGCGGTATGCCTCGGCGCTCGTCCACTGGGCGTAGTCGAGGACCGTCCTGCCGTCCGTCCCGGCGAAGAAGGCACGCGAGAGGAAGCCTTCCGGCAGCGGGTGCCGCCGCCACGCCTCGAAGGCACCCTGGATGACGGCTCGTTGACGCGCGGGATCGCCCACGTCCCCTTCGCTCATGAGCACATGACCGGCGTCGTCCCGCAGGATGTCGGGCAGCGGATCGGTGACCAGACGTTGAGGGGAGGGATGTGACGTCATGCGTCGGCTCCTTGCGAGTTCGTCATGCGCGGCCGGGGCTGGGCCAGCGCCTTGTCGGCGGCATCCAGGATGCTGCGGAAGCTGCCGGTGATCATCCGCGGTGCGAGGTGCCGGGTGAGGAAGGGCCCGATCAGCGGGGCGCTCATTTCCGCGCGGGTGGTCCAGTTCACCAGGGTCCCGCCCTCGACCTCGGTGAACGTCATCCGGCCGAGCTCGTGCCGGGACGGCGGGAAGCTGCGCTCGACGGCGTACTCGGTGACGTACGGCGGCTCGTAGCGGGTGATGCGCTCGCGGAGCCAGCCGATGGCCCAGAGATGACTGCGTACCGCGCCGACGCCGTAGGGCGCGCCCTCGCCGCGCCGGGCCAGGCGGCAGCGCAGCACCAGTGGCGAGCGCGTGTAGTTGGTGGTCGTGGTGAGCCAGGCGAACACGTCGTCGATCGGGGCGGCGATGACGCGCTCGACGGTCATGGTTTCCATGGTTGGTGTTCTCCTCTGTCGAGTGTCCGCACCGCGTCGGCACGGTGCAGTTTGTCCGGGTTGCGTACGCCGTAGATGCCGGTGATCGATCCGTCGTGGATCTCGAACGCCACCAGCCAGTCGAGGGCGCCGTCGGTGAGGAAGCGTGCCGCCGGCATGCCGTTGTACGTGGCGGGCTCGACCCGCGTCCGCGTGGTGCTGGTGGTGCGGAGCACGCCGAGGACGAAGCGGGCGACGTCGTCGGCGCCGACGACCGGCTTACGGGCGGCGACGACCTTGCCGCCGCCGTCGGAGATCGCCACGACATCGGGCGCCAAGAGGTCCATCAGCCCCTGCACCTCACCGGTCGCGGCCGCCCGCAGGAACCGCTGGACCACCTCCTGCTTGGCGTCGGAGGCGGGCTCGAAGCGGCGCCGCCGCGCCTGCACGTGCCGCCGCGCGCGGTGGGCGATCTGCCGGACGGTGACCTCGGCCTTGCCGATCGAGTCGGCGATCTCTCCGTGCGTGTAGCCGAACACGTCATGCAGCACGAACACGGCGCGCTCGCTCGGGTTCAGCGTCTCCAGGACGAGCATCATCGCCATCGACACCGACTCGGCCAGGACCACGTCCTCGCCGGCATCCGGCGCGGTACGGATCGGCTCGGGCAGCCACGTACCGACGTACTCCTCGCGCCGCGCCCGCACCGCGCGCAGGTGGTTGAGGGCCTGCCGGGTCACCACGCGCACCAGATAGGCACGCGGATGCTCGACGGTGTCCGGATCGACCGCGCTCCACCGCAGATAGCTCTCCTGCAGCACGTCCTCGGCGTCGGCGGCGCTGCCCAGCATCTCGTAGGCGATGGTGAACAACAGCGGACGGTGTTCGGTGAAGGCGTCCTCAGCCACGGTCCGCGTCCACCCCCATCACGTTCACGCGGTGACTTCTCTGCCTCACATCCGGCTCCTCTCTTCGGCTGCCCATCGAGACACCCCGCACCGGTGAACCGTGACAGTCCACCGGCGTGATTCACTTCACAACTCCGTTGAGGTGCCGCCGCGCGTGCGGGAGAGTCCCTCGGCATGGAGTTCCTCTGCTACCACCGCGACCGGCCCGATTCCGTCACCCTGCGCGGCGAACTGCTGCCAGACCACTGGTCCTACATGGACGGGTACGCGACGGAGCTGATCGCCCGCGGCCCGACCTTCGCCGCCGACGGCGAAACGCCCTCCGGCAGCCTGCACATCGTCGACCTGCCGGACCCCGCCGCCGCCCGGGCCTTCGCCTTCGACGAGCCCAACCACCAGGCCGGCGTGTACCGCGACGTGCTGCTGCGCCGGTGGCACAACACGCTGGGACGCACCATGTGGGACTTCCCCGGCGGCCCGACCGGCGGCAACCGCTACCTGGTCCTCGGCTTCGGCTCGGGCGAGCCCGCCGACATCGTCATGCCGCCCGACAAGGACGAGCTGATCGCGTACGGGCCGCTGCTGTCCGACGACGGCGCCACCTGGCTGGGCACGGCGGTGCTGCTCCGCGCCCCGGACCCGGCCGCGGCACGTTCCGTCCTCGTCCCCGAGCGGTACGCGGACATCGAGGTCCACGACTGGGAGTTCGGCGGGCGGCGGTGATGCAACGCGGGCGATGAGGGAACAAGATCCGAAGCGAGCTGTGCGGCGAAGTCGGGCAGGAGGTGCGCGTGACCGGTGTGGCGGTTCCCCTGTGGCACGTGGGCAACGGGCAGGGGCCCAGGCAACTGTCCGAACTCGGGCTGGCCCTGCTGCTGTCGAGCCTGATCGGGTGGGAACGCGCGGCGCGGCAGAAGAGCGCCGGGCTGCGCACGCACACCCTCGTGGGCATCGCCAGCGCGCTGATGATGGAGATCTCCCAGCACGGTTTCACCCAGGTCCTCGGCCTGGACAACGTGTCGTTCGACCCCTCGCGTGTGGCCGCGCAGATCGTCTCCGGGATCGGATTCATCGGCGGCGGCCTCATCTTCGTACGCAGGGACGCCGTCCGCGGCCTGACCACCGCGGCGACGATCTGGCTCACCTGCGCGGTGGGCATGGCGTGCGGCGGGGGCCTGCCTGTCCTCGCCGTGGCCGTCACGGCCCTGCACTTCATCGTCGTACGCGGCTATCCGCGGCTGGCCAGGCGCCTGCTCCCGGGAGCGACGGGCGCCGCCTTCGAGCTGCGCATGACGTACCGCACGGGCAGCGCGCTCCTGCCCCGGCTGATGCAGACGTGCACCCGACGCGGGTTTCGGATCCTGCAGGTCAAGGTCGACCGGCTGCCCGGCAGAGCCGACTCCGCCGCCCGCGTCCTGCTCGAACTCGAGGGGACCGGGAACAGCGGTGAGCTGACCGCCGAACTGTTCGAGAACGCGGGCGTGATCGACGTGGAGATGACCGCCGCGCCGGAGGACGAGTAGCGGCATCGACTTTGGTTACCGCGACGAGAACCGATGGCCGATGATCAGGGCCCCGCCCGGCCCCGACGCTGGGAACGTCCGTCGGTGACGTGGGAGTGGGAGTACCTGATGCGCGACGCAGCGATGACGCGAGCGAGTTTCCTGGCCGGGGCGGCGGCGGTCGGCGCCGGCGCGATGCTGGGCACGGCGCTCGCCGGGGAAGCGGCCGCCGGCACGCGCCCGGCGGGCGGCCGGACGGAGCCCCGGCGCGGTCTCGCCCGCCGCGGTGTGATGTACGAGTGCGCGGACGGCGAGACGCCGCACACGGGCTGGAACCGCAGCCGGATGCGCTCCGACATGCGCACCATCAAGGGCGAGCTGCACGCCAACTCGGTGGTGGCCTACGGCACCGGCGTCGGGCGACTGACCGCCACCGCGACCGAGGCGGCCGAGAACGGGCTGCACGTATGGCTCCAGCCGCGCCTGGCCGACCTCCCCGAACGGCAGATCCTGGACCACCTGGCCGAGACCGGCAGGCAGGCCGAGCGGCTGCGCCGGCAGGGCGCGGGGGTGTACCTGAGCGTGGGGTGCGAGTTCCTCCTCTTCGTGCCCGGCATCGTCCCCGGCGACAACGCGGTCGAGCGGATCGAGAACATGAAGAACGGAAACTGGCACCCGGAAGAGGCACAGCGGAAGCTCGACCGGTTCATCGGCCTGGCCGCCAGGACCGCCCGCCGGGTGTTCCACGGGCCGTTGACGTACGGCTCCGCACACGGAGACCGGGTCGACTGGGACCTGTTCGACCTCGTCAGCGTCAACTACTACTCCTACTTCCCGGACCCGCGCGGCTACGTCAAGGAGCTCGGCCCCTACCGCCGGTGGGGCAAGCCCGTCGCCATCACGGAGTGCGGAACCTGCACCTTCGACGGCGCGCCCCAAGCCGGCGGCATGGGCTGGGACGTGGTCGACTACGACAAGCCCGAGCCGGAGATCCGCCCCGGTGTGCGGCGCAGCGAACACACCCAGGCCCAGTACCTGACGCAGGTCCTCAAGGTGTACGAGCGGATGAACCTGCACGCCGCGATGGTGTACCAGTTCGTCTCCCCGGACGCTCCCCACCGCCGCGAACGCCGCCACGACCTCGACATCGCCAGCTACAGCCTCACCAAGGCCATCTGGAAGACGGAGAACGATCCGACGCCGCGCTGGCACTGGGAGCCGAAGGAGTCGTTCCACGCCGTGGCACGCCACTTCGCGGCGGCATCGCCGGCCACCGCCTGAAAGGCGGATGGCGGGCGTGGTCAGTCGGCTATGTGCCCTCGGCCGGGTGGCTTCCCGGGCCGGCCGCGTTGTCGGCCAGGGGGGTGGGGGAGAGGTCGGTGAGTTCCTCGCCCGGTTCGAGCAGGGTGTCCGCCGCGCCGACGATGAGCGGGTCGGGGCTGCCGGCGGCGTCCTTGTCCTTGGCGGGGTAGTCGCACCGGTACAGCAGGTGGCGCATGGCCTCCAGCCGCCCGCGCCGCTTGTCGTTGGTCTTCACCACGGTCCAGGGGGCGTGCGCGGTGTCGGTGGCGCGGAACATGTCGATCTTCGCGGCGGTGTACGCGTCCCACAGGTCCAGGGAGGCGATGTCCGTCGGTGAGAGCTTCCACTGCCGCACCGGGTCGACGCGGCGGATGGCGAAACGGGTGCGCTGCTCGGCGCGGGACACGGAGAACCAGAACTTCACCAGCAGTACGCCGTCATCCACGAGCATCCGTTCGAACAGCGGGGCTTGCTCCAGGAAGTGCCGGTACTCCTCCGGGGAGCAGAAGCCCATGACGCGCTCGACACCGGCGCGGTTGTACCAGGAGCGGTCGAAGAACACGGTCTCCCCGGCCGACGGGAGCTCGGTGACGTAGCGCTGGAAGTACCACTGGCCGCGCTCACGCTCGGTCGGTTTGTCGAGCGCGACCACGCGCGCCCCGCGAGGGTTGAGGCGCTCGGTGAAGCGCTTGATCGTGCCGCCCTTGCCGGCCGCGTCCCGGCCCTCGCACACCACGACGATCCGCTGCCCCGTGTCCTTGACCCACTTCTGCAGCTTGAGCAGCTCGATCTGCAGGACCCGCTTGGCGCGCTCGTACTCCTGGCGGCGCAGCTTCCGGTCGTACGGGTAGTTCTCCCGCCAGGTGTCGATGGGCAGGCCGCGGCTGTCCAGCAGCACGGGCTGCTCGGGTCTGGACCAGTCGACGGACAACTCGTCCAGCAGCCCCGGGTCGCCGGCGTCCCCCGGCTCCCCTTGCGACACGTCAGCTCCCGTCCCCATGGTCAGTCGGTGTTCTCGTGGGTACCGGGCCGGAGGATCTCGTCCAGGGCCTGGCGTACGGCCTCGAATGCGCTGGACCGGATGGTCAGGCCCAGTACGTCGGTCTCGTCGATCGCCGCCCGTGTCGCCGCGTCGAGTTGCTGTTCCTCACGGACTGCCCAGTCGCGCGCAGCCCGGATACGTCGCAGAAGTTCTTCAGCGTCCACCGCATCTGCCATGCGCGGACCCTACCCCCCCGACAGTGTCGGGCAGCGCCCTGCGGACCGCGCGACGCCGGCCCGCAGGGCGCTCGGTTCACCCGTTGGCCCGGCCGTTGCCGGACAGCACCGGGATGTCGCTGAGGATGTGCGACAGCGGCTCGTCGCCCTTGGGGATGTCCTGCACGGCGATGTTGAGGAGCCCGACGAGGGAGCCGATGTTCGCCTTGACGGGCACGCCGAGGCAGAGCTTGTTCAAAGAGCCCTGGACCGCGGAGAGCTGCACGCTCTGCTTGCCGTCGGTGCTGCTGTTGCCGAACGACTGCTTGGCGCCGTTGCCGCTGGCGCTGGTGGTGCCGCTGTCGTCGCCGATGGCGGCCGCGCTCCCTGCGGTGCCCACGAGGGAGAGGGCGGCGAGGCTGAGAGTAAGGGGGATGGTACGGATTCGCATGTCACTCCAGTGCGGAACTTTGGTCGAGGACATGAACTAGTACATCCACCAATGCCCCATGTCCGCGCATATTCGCCCATTCGCAGGGTGTCGGGCGCAGCGCGCTGACGGGGTGAGGCTCTCGGCCCGGGCGATCTGCCCGGCCCGAAGTCAGTCCTGATCGGCGATCAGGGGCGAGACCGGCCGCTCGAAGAAGGTCTCCAGGACCACCGTCGCCTGCGTCCCGCTCACTCCGTCGATCGCGTACAACCGCCGCAGCACGTCCTGCAGTTGCTCGGTGGTCGCGGTCCTGACCTTCACCAGGACCGACGCGCTGCCGGCGATGATGTGCGCCTCCAGGATCTCGGGGAGCGCGGCGAAGCTCTCCGCCGCGTCGCCCATCCATGAGGTCGAGTCGACCGTCACGTAGGCCAGGACGCCGCCGCCGACCGCCGCCGGGTCCACCTCGGCCGCGGTGCGGCGGATCACGCCGCGCTCGCGCAGTTTCCGTACGCGTTCATGAGTGGCGCCGGCCGAGAGGCCCACGGCCTCGCCCAGTGCCGCGTAGGACTGGGTGGCGTCCTGCTGGAGCCGCTCCAGCAGGTTACGGTCGATGTGATCCATTGCATTCCATTCGGGCGAGTCTTGCTATCACCATATCTCATCCTGGTGTTTATGCTCTGTGCCGTAGGAGCTTCTGCCAGCCGTGGAAAGGGGAGGCGCCATGAACAGCGAGCGCCCCGCGCTGTACGAGATGTTCGACGACCGTTTCCGTTCCGGGCGGTGCATGAACGGCGATGACGGCCTCGAAGTGCTGTACACGGGCTGCAGATGGGCCGAGGGGCCCGTCTACGTACCCGCGTGGCGGCAGGTGGTCTGGAGCGACATCCCCAACGACCGCATGCTGCGGTGGGACGAGGAGACCGGCGCGGTCGGCGTCTTCCGGCGCTCCGCCGGGCACACCAACGGCAACACCCTCGACCGCGAAGGCCGCCTGATCACCTGTGAGCAGGGCAACCGCCGGGTGACCCGGACCGAGCACGACGGCACGGTCACGGTGCTCGCCGACCGCTGGCAGGGCAAGCGCCTGAACAGCCCGAACGACGCGGCGGTGAAGTCCGACGGATCGATCTGGTTCTCCGACCCGGACTTCGGCATCACCAGCGACTACGAGGGCCACCGCGCGCAGAGCGAGATCGGCTCCAACAACGTCTACCGCGTCGACCCCGGCACCGGCGAAGTGCGGCTCGTCGCCGACTGCTTCGGCGCCCCGAACGGCCTGGTCTTCTCGGCGGACGAACGGCGGCTGTTCGTCTCCGACACCCGGGCGGGCTTCATCCGCGTCTTCGACGTCCGGGAGGACGGCACGCTGTCGGACGGGGACGTCTTCGCCGAAGCCGGGGCCCGTGAGGCCGCCCGCTTCGACAACCTCCGCTTCGACGACGGCGGGCGGCTCTGGGCCGCCGCCATGGACGACGGCGTGCACTGCTACGACCCCGACGGCACGCTGATCGGGCGGCTGAACGTCCCCGAGGCGGTCGCCAACATCTCCTGGGGCGGCGCCAAGCGCAACCGCCTCTTCATCACGGCGGAGACCAGCCTCTACTCGGTGGTCATGGGCGTCACCGGCACCCACCCGAGCGGACCGGGACACCGGCCCTGGCTGGACGCGGAGTCCCGGTGAACTTCTGGTCGATCTATCAACAGGGCTTCGCGCGCGTCGCCGCGTGCACCGGCCATGCCGCCGTCGCCGACCCGGGCGCCAACGCCGAAGCGGTGCTGCGACAAGGACGCCGGTGCGCGGGCGAGGGGGCGGCCGTCGCCGTCTTCCCCGAACTCTGCCTGTCCGGCTACTCGATCGAGGACCTGCTGCTTCAGGACGTGGTGCTCGACCAGGTCGAGGAGGCGCTCACGGCCGTCGTGACCGGGTCGGCCGATCTGCTGCCGGTGTTGGTCGTCGGCGCCCCGCTGCGCCATCGCCACCGGATCTACAACTGCGCGGTGATCGTGCACCGCGGCCGGATCCTCGGCGTCGCGCCCAAGTCGTACGTGCCCAACTACCGGGAGTTCTACGAGCGGCGGCAGATCGCCGCGGGCGACGACGAGCGCGGCGGGACGATCCGGGTCGGCGGCGTGGAAGTGCCCTTCGGGACGGACCTGCTCTTCGCGGCGGAGGACGTTCCGGGTCTCGTGCTGCACGCGGAGATCTGCGAGGACATGTGGGTTCCGGTGCCGCCGAGCGCGGAGGCGGCACTCGCGGGCGCGACCGTTCTGGTGAACCTGTCGGGCAGCCCGATCACCGTCGGCCGGGCCGAGGACCGGCGGCTGCTGTGCCGCTCGGCGTCGGCGCGCTGCCTCGCCGCGTACGTGTACGCGGCCGCCGGCCAGGGCGAGTCGACCACCGACCTCTCCTGGGACGGCCAGACCATGATCTACGAGAACGGTGTGCTCCTCGCCGAGTCCGAGCGGTTCCCGCAGGACGAGCAGTACGCGCTCGCCGACGTGGACCTCGACCTGCTGCGCCAGGAGCGGCAGCGGATGGGCACGTTCGACGACAACCGCCGCGCCCACGCCGCCCGTACGGGAGGCTTCCGCCAGGTGCCCTTCCGGCTCGGCCCGCCGACGGCCGACCTCGGGCTGCTGCGTCGCGTCGAGCGCTTCCCGTTCGTGCCCGCCGACCCCGACCGGCTCGCCCAGGACTGCTACGAGGCGTACCACATCCAAGTCGCCGGACTGCGGCAGCGGTTGGCGGCGATCGGGGAGCCGAAGGTGGTCATCGGCGTGTCCGGCGGCCTCGACTCCACCCACGCGCTGATCGTCGCCGCCCGCGCGATGGACCGCGCGGGCCGGCCGCGCAGCGACATCCTGGCCTTCACCCTGCCCGGCTTCGCCACCAGCGACCACACCAAGGGCAACGCCCACCGGTTGATGCGGGCGCTCGGCGTCACCGCGGCGGAACTGGACATCACGCCGACGGCGCGGCTCATGCTGCGGGAGCTGGGCCACCCGTTCGCGGCGGGCGAACCGACGTACGACGTCACCTTCGAGAACGTGCAGGCCGGGCTCCGCACCGACTACCTGTTCCGCCTCGCCAACCAGCGCGGTGGCATCGTGCTCGGCACCGGCGACCTCTCGGAACTGGCGCTCGGCTGGTGCACCTACGGCGTGGGCGACCAGATGAGCCACTACAACGTCAACTCCGGGGTGCCCAAGACCCTGATCCAGCACCTGATCCGCTGGGTCATCACCAGCGGCCAGTTCGACGAGGAGACCGGCACGACGCTCGCCGCGATCCTCGACACGGAGATCAGCCCGGAGCTGGTGCCTGGGGAGCAGCCGCAGTCCACCGAATCCACGATCGGCCCGTACGCGCTGCACGACTTCACCCTCCACCACGTGCTGCGGTACGGCTTCCGGCCGTCGAAGATCGCCTTCCTGGCCTGGCACGCCTGGCACGACCAGGAGGCGGGCACCTGGCCGCCCAACTTCCCCGAGCCCAAGCGGACGGCGTACGACCTGCCGGAGATCCGGCACTGGCTGGAGGTCTTCTGCCGCCGCTTCTTCGCCTTCGCGCAGTTCAAGCGCTCGGCCATGCCGAACGGGCCGAAGGTGTCGGCGGGTGGTTCCCTCTCGCCGCGCGGCGACTGGCGCGCACCGTCCGACGGCACGGCCCATGCCTGGCTGCGGGATCTGGCCCGCTGCGACGGCGCGGAGGCCGGGCGGTGACCGGGCCACTCCTCACGCGGTGACGTTCTGTGATTGTTCGACGTGCGATCCACGGAGCTGTGCTCAAGCCTGTGAACAGATCCCCGATCTGGAAAGGAGCCCGTCGTGGGCATCAAGGATCAGTTTCAGGACAAGGCCGAGCAGCTGAAGGCGCAGGCCGAGAAGGCGCGGGACGGTGTTCAGAACGAGGCGTCGGAGCGTCGTGAGCAGGGGCAGGAACGGGCTCAGGAGCGGCGGCAGCAGGGTCAGGAGCAGGCCCAGGACGCCGCGGACGACGCCCAGGACCGGTTCGAGAGCTGAGGCCGGAGCGATTGCCTCCACCGGCTCGGCGAGCCGCTCGACTGTGGCGGCCCCCTCACTGGGGGAGTGAGGGGGCCGCCGGCGTCTGATCACCCTCGAACGTGTTCACCACGGCCGTGCGCGCCCGCCGGTTGGCCCGGAAGAACCGTCGTACGTCGTCGACGAGCACCTGAGGCTGCTCCATCGCCGGGAAGTGGCCGCCCCGGTCGTACGTCGTCCACTGGACGATGTTGTTGGTGCGGTCCGCGATGTGGCGCAGGGGAATGAAGTTGTCGTGCGGGAAGACGGCCAGCGCGGTCGGCGTCGAGGAGGGCAGGGGCGGGTTGCCCTGGAAGTCGGAGTGCGCCCGCTCGTAGTAGAGGCGAGCGGCTGATCCGGCGGTGCCGGTGAGCCAGTACACCATGACGTTGGTGAGCAGCTGATCACGGTCGACGGCGTCCTCCGGGCGCTCCCGGGAGTCGGTCCACTCCTTGAACTTCTCCACGATCCAGGCGAGTTGGCCGACGGGGGAGTCCGTCAGGCCGTACGACAAGGTCTGGGGGCGGGTCGACTGGATGTCCGCATAACCCTGACGGTCCCGGGCCCATGCCTGGAAGCGTTCCCAGGAGGCCAGCGCCCGCTCGCGCTCGTCGGGGTCGAGCGCCTGCAGCTCCTCCTCGCCGGGCTCCTGGGCGGGGGTCGAGTTCGGCAGCAGGTTCAGGTGTACGCCGATGACCTTCTCCGGCCGGGTCCGGCCGAGTTCGCGGCTGATGGCCGCTCCCCAGTCGCCGCCCTGGACCCCGTAGCGGACGTAACCGAGACGTTCCATGAGCTCGGCGAACGCGGCGGCCACCCGCCGGATCTCCCAGCCCGTGTCCTGGGTGGGGCCGGAGAAGCCGAACCCGGGGATGCTCGGCAGGACCAGGTGGAAGGCGTCGGCCGGGTCGCCGCCGTGCCCGCGCGGGTCGGTGAGCGGCCCGGCGACCTCGAGGAACTCGACGATCGACCCCGGCCAGCCGTGGGTCATCAGGAGCGGCGTCGCGTCCGGCTCGGGCGAGCGGATGTGGGCGAAGTGGAGCCGGGCGCCGTAGACCGTGGTGGTGAACTGCGGCCACCGGTTCAGCCGGGCCTCCGCCGCTCGCCAGTCGTACGTGTGCCGCCAGTAGTGCGCGAGTTCCTTCAGATAGCCGCGGGGGATGCCGTACTCCCACCCCACTCCGGGCAGTTCGTCGGGCCAGCGGGCGCGGTCGAGACGGTCATGGAGATCGTCCAGGGCGTCCTGCGGGATGTCGATGCGGAAAGGGCGGATGTTTTCGCAGGTGGGCGTAGTCATGTCCGCGCATGGTACGGCGGCCGCCGTGATCCGCCCCAGCGCGACCGCTCGACGCCAGCGTCAGGCGCCCGCGTCAGAGGCCCGCGTCGTGGCCGGGCCGTGAGCGGAAGGTGCGGCGGTAGCTGTCCGGGGGCACGCCGACGGTGCGGTTGAAGTGGCGGCGCAAAGTCGTGGCCGTGCCCATGCCGGTGGCTTGCGCGATGGTGTCGACGCTGTCGTCGGTGTTCTCCAGCAACTCCTGGGCGCGCTGGATCCGTTGGGTGAGCAGCCATTGCAGCGGGGTCGTCCCGGTGACCGCCTTGAAGTGGCGGCCCAGGTGGCGCGAGCTCATCCGCGCCGCACGCGCCAGGTCCTCCACGGTCAGCGGCTGGTGGAGGCGTGCGACCGCCCAGGGGAGCAGGGCCGTGAGCGGGTGGTCGTACTGGGCGGGAACAGGCGCGGTGACGAACTGGGCCTGGCCGCCCGAACGGTGCGGCGGGACGACCAGGCGGCGGGCGACGGCGTTGGCGACCGACGAGCCGTGGTCGCGGCGGACGAGGTGCAGGCACAGGTCCAGCGCGGCGGCCTTGCCGGCCGAGGTGAGCACGCTGCCGTTGTCCACGTAGAGCACGTCCGGGTCGACCTCGGCACGGGGAAAGCGGGCGGCCAGGGCCGCGGTGTGCGCCCAGTGCGTGGTCGCGCGCCTGCCGTCCAGCAGGCCGGCGGCGGCCAGCACGAACGCGCCCGTGCACAGGGACGCCACGCGCGCGCCCGCCTCATGGGCCGCGCGCACCGCGCCGACCAGGTCCGCGGGCGGGTCCACGTCGACGTCCGCCCAGCCGGGGACGATCACGGTGTCGGCCCGCCGGAGCCGGTCGAGCCCGTCGTCGGGCTCCAGCCGGAACCGGCCGACCCGCACCGCCCCCGACCCGCAGACGGCGACGTCGTACCAGGGGACGGCCACCCCGGCCGGCGCCGAGCCGAACACCTCGTACGCCACGGACAGTTCGAAGTGCAGCATGCCGTCCGTGACGGCCAGCGCGACAGAGCCCATGTCTGGAATTGTACGGGTCATGTCGTTCCGGACACTCGTGGGCGACCGCCCGCCCCCACCAGGATGTACGCAGCGGATCAGTTGATCGGCGGGTCAGCGGCAGCGGGCCGTTGCGAGAGCGGGGAGACGTCATGGGATCGGGACACAAGGTGCTGGTGTTCGGCGCGTACGGGCACACCGGGCGGTTCGTGGTGGCACACCTGCGGGACCGCGGGTTCGTCCCGGTTCTCGCCGGCCGCGACCCCGACAAGTTGGCCGCGCTCGCGGCGTCCGTGCCCGGAGCGGAGTCCCGGGTGGCGTCGGCCGCCGACGCGAACTCGCTCGACCACGCCCTGGCCGGTACGGCGGCCGTCATCAACTGCGCCGGGCCCTTCGCCACGACCGCCGCCCCCGTGATCGAGGCGGCGCTGCGCGCCGGGATCCCGTACGTGGACGTGGCCGCCGAGATCGAGGCCAACGCCGACACGTTCACGCACTTCGCGGACCGCGCCCGCGCCGCGGGGGCGGTGATCGTGCCCGCGATGGCCTTCTACGGCGGCCTCGGTGATCTGCTGGTCACCGCCGCTGCCGGCGACTGGACGAAGGCCGACGAGGCGCACATCGCGTACGGCCTGAGCCATTGGCACCCCACCGCGGGCACCCGCGCCGCGGGCAAGGTCTCCCAGGAACGCCGCAACGGCCGACGCCTCCGCTACACCAGCGGCCGCCTCGACCACCACGACGACGAACTGCCCGTCCTTGACTGGCACTTCCCCGAGCCGCTGGGCACCCGCTCCGTCATCGGGGACTTCACCATGGCCGACGTCGTCACCGTCCCCAGCCACCTGGCCGTCCCCGAGGTGCGCACCTACATGACCGTCGAGGCGGCCAGGGAGGTCTCCGCCCCGGACACGCCGACGCCGGCCGCCGTCGACGAGCGCGGCAGGTCGGACCAGAGCTTCGTCGTCGACGTCGTGGTGCGCGCCGGCGGCGAGGAACGGCGGGCCGTGGCCAGGGGCCAGGACATCTACGCGGTCACCGCGCCGCTCGCGGTGGAAGCGGTGCACCGCGTCCTCACCGGCCGGACCAGGACCGTCGGCGTCGCCTCCGCCGGCGAACTCTTCGACGCACCCGGCTTTCTCCGCGCGCTGTCCCCGTACCTCTCCGTCGAACTGCCCCACTAGTGCTGCTCGCCGGTGCGGCGACCGTCCCGCGAAGCGACTGGTATTACTGGTGCATGCATGAAGAGACCGCGCGGTCCGCGATCGACACATTCATCTCCGCCTTCAACGCCTCGGACGACAGCTATGTGACGCAGCTGCTCTCCCAGGCCCTGACCTCGGACGTGGTCTTCTGGGGGCCGTTGGGCCGCAGTGAGGGGATCGAGGCGGTCGAGCGGTTCGTGCTGGACATCCGGCGCCATCCGGCGGGGACCGGCACGATGGTGCGCTGCTCGGCCGTGGACATGCCGGACGAGTGGGCCCGCTACCAGTGGGTCTTCACCACGCCGGACGGAGGCCCCCGCCTGGCGGGCACCGACGTCGTCCATCTGCGGCGGAGCCTCATCGACCAGGTCATCGTCTTCGCCGGGGAGATCCAGCCGTCCACCGCCTGAGTCGCCCTTCCGCGGCCGCGTGACGTACCGCTCATCCCTGCCTTCTCCACCCGTCGGCGGCCGGTGGCCGATTGGCGGGTCTCCGCTCGGGGCGAGATCATCGAGCTGGTACGACCCGGCAGAGGGAGGCGACATGGCGGGACCGGAGAGCCTGGAGGCCCGGCCCCTGAGCAAGGACTGCGTCCCTGCCTGGCTGGAACTGCACCAGGCGGTCGAGCGCGTCGACCGGACCGGCGACCACGTCGACGCCGAGGAACTCGCCGAGGCGCTGTCCGACCCCAAACTGGACCCGGAGCAGGACAGCCTGGGGCTGTGGGACGGCCGGCGCCTGGTCGCCCATGCCGTGGTCTACACACCGCACGGCGCGGTCGACGCGGCCCGTTTCCAGGGCGATGCCGCGGTGCTCCCCGACTGGCGGCGGCGCGGCATCGGGACCCGGCTCGTGACCTGGATGCAGGCACGGGCCGAGGCCCTGCACGCGGCGGACCCTGAGCTGTCCGCCCTGCCGGGCGAGCTGCTGCTCGACGGGAAGGCCGGGGACGAGGGCCTGCTGAAGCTGACCGAGCGGTGCGGCTTCACGGCGTGCCGCTGGTGGTTCGACATGAAGCAGCCGCTGGACGGCGACCGGCCCGAGCCCCGCCCCGCTCCCGAGGGCACCCGTCTCGTCCCCTTCGACGAGGCGTACGACGAGGCCACCCGCCTCGCCCACAACGACGCGTTCCGCGACCACTGGAACTTCACCGCGTTCGACAGCACGGACTGGCGCACCTGGGTCACCGGCGCCGCGTCGTTCCGGCCCGCGATGTCGCGGCTGCTGCTGGCCGACGACGAGGCGGAGGGCGACGAGGCGGTGGGCGGCGAGGTGGTGCGCGACGAGGTGGCGGCGTACCTCCTGGCGGAGGAGAGCGCGGCGGAGACCGCCGCGACGGGCAGCAGGGACTGCCATGTGGGCTTTCTCGGTACGCGGCGGGGCTTCCGCGGCCGGGGAGCGGCGCCGGCGCTGCTCACCGACGTGCTGCGCACGGCACGCGAGGCCGGGTACGACACGGTGTCGCTGACCGTGGACACGGTCAACCCGTCCGGTGCGCTGGGCTTCTACGAGCAGTCGGGGTTCACGGTGGACCGCGAGTCCGTCACCTACACGCGGCCTCTGGGCGCGTCCCGGGGCTGAGGGGCGCACCCCTTCAGGCGTCGAAGCGGTGGCGGGATGCCTCGATGTCTCCCAGGTACTGGTGGGTCCAGTCGCACATGCCGCCGACCGTCTCGCGCAGGGCCCGGCCCGGCACGGTGAGGGCGTACTCGACCCGCGGCGGCACCGTGGGGTGCACGGTCCGGTCGACCAGGCCGTTGCGCTCCAGCATGCGCAGGTTCTGGGTGAGCATCTTGTGGCTGATGCCCTCGATCTCGTTCCGCACCTCGCCGAAGCGCAGGGTGCGTTCCCCCAGGGCCTCGATGATCAGGAGCGCCCACTTGTTGGCGACCTCCGAGAAGATCTCCCGCGCCAACGAGTCCGCGCGCGTCAGATCCGCTTCGTCGGGCAGGCCCTCGTACTTCTTGGTCACCATCAGGTTCCCCAGTCACCGAAAAGTGCGTTCTTCCATGTCAGCGGCCACTCTCCTACGGTTCCCGAGTAACCACAAGAGACCGCCGGGCCACTCGGCCCCGGGGGCAGCGAGCCCGCCGGCTCGCGGGACGAGGAGGCGCGCAGCATGGCCATCACCCTGGTGAACCCCGGTGGACTGCCGGAGATCGACGCCTACCGGCAGGTGTCGATCGCGACGGGGACGAAACAGGTCTTCATCGCCGGGCAGGTCGCCTGGGACGCCGACGGGGTCACCGTCGGCGAAGGCGACCTCGCCGCTCAGGTCGAGCAGTGCTACCTGAACATCGGCACGGCCCTGGCCCACGTCGGCGCTTCCTTCCACGACGTGGCGAAACTGACCGTCTACGTCGTCGACTGGACCCCGGACCAGATGCCCCTGCTGCTGGAGGGCATCACGCGGGCGGCCACGAAGCTGGGGGTCACGCCGGTACCACCGGGCACGCTGCTGGGCGTCGCGGCACTGGACGTACCCGAGCACCTGGTCGAGATCGAGGCCACGGCCGTCATGGACTGAGCGAGAGTGGGGAACTTGCCCCACGGGACGGGGCCGTGACAGCAGGCTGGTAGTTGCGAGCGTGCCTACTTGCGTACGTGGAAGCGCAGCATGGTGACCCCGCCCGACTGGACGTTGCTGAACGGCTCCAGGTCGATCCGGTCGAGGCCCGGCGGCGCGAAGCGGACGCCGTCGCCGAGCAGCACCGGCAGCACGTACACCAGGATCTCGTCGACGAGGCCGCGCCGCAGGCACTGGGCGGCCACGTCGGCGCCGAGGATCTCCAGGTTCTTGGCGCCGGCGGCGCGGCGTGCCGTGGCCACGGCTTCCTCGATGTCGCAGGTGAGGAAGGTGACGTTGGGGTCCGGCTCGTCGGGCGGGCGGTGGGTGAGGACGAACTGCGCCCCGCCGTCGTAGTCGGTGTTCTCGTCGGACATGCGCTTGCCGACCTCGTACGTGCCCCGGCCGATGAGCATGGCGCCCGTGGCCGCCATGACTTCAGGGAACGTCGCCGACGTGATGTGCTCGAAGATCCAGTCCATTGTGTGGCCGGGACCGGCGATGAACCCGTCGAGGGACATCGCCCTGTTCACGACCACTTTGCCGGTGCTCGCATCCGTCATGCGTCTTCTCCAAGCAGGTGGAGGGCCGGGATCGCATCATAGGTCGGTGAGCGACATCTTCTCCGGCGGTAGCCACGGTCTTACGGGCATGTCGAGCTCTTGAGCCGTCAGAACACGGAGAGCCCGGTCAGCGTGGTGAAGCGGTCCAGGGCGGCGACGCCCGCCACCGAGTTGCCGCGCTGGTCGAGTCCCGGGCTCCACACGCACAGGGTGCAGCGGCCGGGTACGACCGCGATGATGCCGCCGCCGACGCCGCTCTTGCCGGGCAGGCCCACGCGGTAGGCGAAGTCGCCCGCGGCGTCGTAGGTGCCGCAGGTCAGCATGACCGCGTTGACCTGCTTGGCCTGGCTGCGAGTGAGCAGGGTGGAGCCGTCGGCGCGTATGCCGTGGCGGGCGAGGAACCCGGCGGCCAGGGCGAGATCGGCGCAGGACGCCTCGATCGAGCACTGGCGGAAGTACTGGTCCAGGAGCGCGGGCACCGGGTTGGCGATGTTGCCGTACGACGCCATGAAGTGGGCCAGCGCGGCGTTGCGGTCGCCGTGCGCGGTCTCGGAGTCGGCGACGTCCTCGTCGAACGTCAGCCGGTGGTTGCCGGATTCGGCGCGCAGGAAGTCGCGCAGCGTGCCCGCGGCGTCGCCGGTCAGGGTCTGCAGGCGGTCGGTGACGACGAGGGCGCCCGCGTTGATGAACGGGTTGCGGGGGATGCCGTTCTCGTACTCCAACTGCACCAGGGAGTTGAACGGGTTGCCCGACGGCTCCCGCCCCACGTGCTCCCACAGCAGCTCGCCCTCCAGGGAGAGGTCGAGGGCGAGGGTGAAGACCTTGGTGATGGACTGGGTCGAGAAGGGCTGCTGCCAGTCCCCGACGCCGTACACCGTGCCGTCGAGATCGGCGACGGCCATCCCGAAGCGCCGGGGGTCGGCCGAGGCGAGCGCCGGGATGTAGTCGGCGGGCCGGCCACGGCCGGGCAGGCCCTGGACCTCGTCGGCGATACGGTCCAGAACGGGCTGGAGAGACTTCAGGGACGCGGGCACGGGAACTTGCTCCGGTTTCGTACGGTTTATGCGGTGAGGCGTCCGCAGTACTCTACGGCAGCGTGGGCAGGCCGTATTTCCCTGGTGGCGTGGGACGGCGTGGCCGTAGCCTGCGTCCGCAATCTCGCCCTCGAGGTGCGGAACTTCCTGAGGAGCGAGTTGCTCGGCCTGTAGAGCAGGACCGGATGAGACGCAGCAAAAGCAGATGTCGTCGCCCGCGTCGGCCGGATACGTTCGCCCTCATGGATGAGCTCGCTCTTCTCAAGCGTTCCGACGGTCCGGTGACCCGTCGCCGCATCGCCGGTGATGTGGCCGCGCTCGGCGTGGCCGACGGTGACGTGGTGATGTTCCATACGCAGATGTCCGCCCTCGGGTACGTGGCCGGCGGCCCCCAGACGCTGATCGGTGCGCTGCTCGACGTCGTGGGAGACCAGGGCACCCTGATGGTGACCTGCGGCTGGAACGACGCCCCGCCCTACGACTTCACCGACTGGCCGAGGGACTGGCAGGACGCCCTCCGCGAGGAACACCCCGCGTTCGACCCCCTCCTCAGCGAGGCCGACCACGCCTACGGCCGGCTCCCGGAGGCGCTGCGCCGGTGGCCGGGCGCCGTCCGCAGCCGCCACCCCGACGCCTGTTTCGCGGCACTCGGAGCCCAGGCGGCATCGTTGATGGCGGACCACCCCTGGGACGACCCGCACGGCCCCGACAGTCCGCTGGCCAGGCTCGTCGACAGCGGCGGCCGGGTGCTCCTGCTCGGCGCCCCCCTGGACTCCCTGACGTTGCTGCACCACGCGGAGGCACTGGCCGAAGCCCCCGGCAAGCGATACGTGGACTATGAGCAGCCGATCACCGTGGACGGGCAGCGGGTCTGGCGCCGCTTCCACGACATCGACTCGCAGGACGGCGCCTTCGACTACTCCTCCGTGGTGCCGGAGGGACAGTGGCCCTTCGAAGCCATCGGCCGCGACATGGTCGCTGCCGGAATCGGCAGGAAGGGCTTGGTCGGCGCGGCGGAATGCCACTTGTTCGAGGCCGCGGACGTCGTCAGCTTCGGCGTCGCCTGGATCGAGGCGAAACTGGGGAGTTGACCGGGATCGCGGCCGGTCGGCCGTCAGCCACCCCCGCCGCCCGCTCCCTTCTCGTCGCCCTGCGAGTCGCTCTCGCTCCCCGCATCCCCCTCGGCCCGCACGGCTGCCGCCCCCGCCGCACTCGCGTGTGCCGCCGCCCGCGTGTTGACGTAGGTCGTGAGCTGGCGTACCTGCCGTTCCAGGGACTTGATGCGGTCCACGATGTCCTCGGGGAGATTGGGCATCAGTCGGCCTCCAGGGCTTCTGGGCCTGCCAGGGCTTCGAGGAAGAGTTCCGCGGTCTCGGCGCGGCCCCGCTCGGGGGCCGTGACCTTCACACCGATCACGCGGTACGACGCGTCGAGACCCGGGTCGAACCACACGTCGTGGATCCGCAGGCGCACGGTCGTGCCGAGGAGCGAAGGCGTGGTGTCCGCGTCGAGGCGGATGCGGATGGCGGGGATCACGACCGGCCCGCTGAGCGCGGCGAGTTCGGCGCGGGCGAGGGCGTCGAGGGCCGCCTTGTCGTTGACGTTGCTGTGGTCGGACGTGGTGTCGAGGCGGGGGAACCCGGCGTCGATGAGGGCCTGCGCGACGTGCTCGTCCGAAATGACCGGACGCTGCGCACCCTCGGGGGTGCCGCCACGGGCGCGCGCGGTCGTGCCGCCGCGCGTGGCGTCCCGGGGGAAGGAGTACGTGAGGATGTCGCCCGGCAGGTCCAGGACCGTGGTGCCCTCACCGATCCGGATGCGCGGCGCGCCGAACAGGAGCCGCTTGGCGCGCTGTCCGGTCGCCGGGTCGCGGTACACGCTCACGAGATACTCGAACCCGGGCTCCATGGCGGCCAGTTGAGAGATGGCCTCCTCCACCAGCGTCTCGTCGCCGTCCTGGTACGTGACGGTGCGCCGCGTGCCCGGGGGAGCGGGGGCGTAGCCGACGCCGATGCCGCCGTCCGCCGTCTGCATGTGCTCCCACAGGCCGCGCACGATGGCGAGGTCGTCGGTGTCGGTGTACGTGAGGGTCCGGCGGATGTGGCGGCGGCCCGCGTACGAGTCGAAGGTGGCCGCCTGCAGCGCGACGGTGACCAGGCCCTGCTCGTCCATGGCCGGGGTGAGCGTCCACACGATGCCGCCCCAGCACACCTGGTCGCCGCGTTCCAGATAGACGGCGGTACGGCCCTCCACGATCTCCCTGACCCGCTGGGCCATGCGCCGGTTGGGCACCGGCAGCGTGGCGGTCAGCGAGCCCGGTTTGCCGATGTAGTCGTCGAACTCCAGACCTTGCAGGGGCAGTACGTCGATGGGGGTGTTGGTGCGCAGGTCGGCGAAGAGCGCGCGGTAGGGGCTGTCCATCGGGTCAGACGACCGGGTCGACGCGTACGAAACGGTTGTCGAACAGGGCCTCGTTGCCGGCGGTGCCCGACCGGAAGGCGGCGATGGCGGTGTAGGAGACGCCCGGCGTGAGCTGGCCGAGCGGGAAGTTGGTGTACGTCGAGGAGGCGCCGGGGCCGTTGTGGTACGCGGCGCGGTCGTCGTGGGCGGCGATCAGAGGAGTGCCGCCCGTCGCGGGACGCACGTTCACCGACATGAAGGCTTCCTTGCCGCCGTCGCCCCACATCTGCGCGCCGATGGCGATGTGCACCCAGCCCGACGCGGGTGCGACGAAGGTGAGGCCGAAGGGGTTGCTGCCGACTTCGAGGAGGGTCTCGGTGTAGGCCGTGGACGTGGTCTTCCCGCGGTCGGCGTTGTGCTTGAGCATGGCGTTGGGGGTGTACAGCATCCACCGGCTGCCGTCCCAGCGCTCGAGACGTCCGTTGACGTCGCGGTACTCGCCGACATGGCTGCCCCGCGCGTTGAAGCCGCCCGCGGCGGGCAGGATGCCGCCGAGCGCGGCGGTGTAGCGGCGCCGGTCCGCGACCGCCGCCGCCCAGGTGATGCCCCGCGCCGCGGAGGCGCCCGCCGGCACCGACACCTCGTACAGCAGCTCGGCGTTCTTGGGCAGCGCGGGCGGCACCGGCGCGCTCGCGGGCGTGCCCTGGACGATCTCCAGGACGGCCTCGTAGCGGCCCGACGCGTCGTAGTCCGCGTCGTACACCCGCACCACGAGCGCGTCGACGCGCGGCAGCGTGGCGTGCCCGTCGGCGAACGTGAGCTGCGTGTCGGCGTCCACGGTGACCGGATAGCCGCCCTGGGCCGCGGCGGAGGTGCCGGGCACCCACAGCCGCCCCGGGGACAGCCGGGCCTGCATGCTGGTGGCCGCCGTGCCGGTGAGCTGCAGGCCGCCGACGGCGCAGCCGCCCCGGGCGGTCAGGGGCCCGGAGGAGGACATTCCGAGGCTCACGGCGAGCCGCGTGTCCTCCCGGGTCTGCCCGGTGGGCAGATGCCATGCGGAACGTATCGTCATGGAACACTCCAAGGTCTCAGATCGGGCCTCACCATTCGGCCGAGCGCCAGGCGACCGTGGCCGACGCCAGCTCCACGTCGCCGGACTCGGCCCTGAAGGACAGCCGGGACGCGCCGGGGGCGAGGGTGAACAGCTCTTCGGGGACGCTGCCCACGGTCGCGGTGTGGCGGCGTGAGGCGGTCCCGTTGAACAGGACCGTCCCCTCGGCGGTGTCGACCTCCAGCACGTCGCCCTGGGAGAGCGGGATGTCGTACTCCAGCCAGGTGCCGGTGCTCTGGTTGGCCAGGCGGGGCGTGGTGCACGGCCCGGTGAAGGTGATCAGGGGATGGGCGGGGGCGCTGCCCGCGTTCTCCACCGTCACGTCGCCGCTCGCCCCCGGCGTGCCCCAGTCCAGCGGCCATGTCAGCGGCCACGCCAGCCCCGGCTCGCGGCGCGGCAGCCCGGCCGTGACGCGGCGCGTGAAGCTCTCGTAGCGCCGCGGGTCCATGGCCTTCCACTGCAGGGTCGCCTTGGCGAGGCGGCTCGCGAGGAACTGCCGGTCGGTGGGCACCACGCGCTGCACGATGCGCGCCTTGACGGCCAGCGTCTCGCCGTAGAGCCGTACCGCGAGCCACTCCTCCTCGTCGCGCACGGCGGTGGCGGCGCGCAGCTCCCGCAGGGCGGCGAGGGCCGCCTCGGGCCCGCCGTCCGGGTCGGGCGCGAACCACACCTGCGCGGTGACCGCCCGAGGCTGCGCCCACTGCGTGCCGGGCCAGCCGCCGTGTCCCGCCGGGCGGTTGGCGTCGGAGGACTCCAGGCCCGGCAGCTCCTCCCAGCCGGTGAGCCCCTCGGCGGCGACCCAGTACGCGGTCCCCGGGCCGATCAGCAGCTCCGCCCACTGCACCTGCCCGTCCACGGTGATCAGCGCGCCGGGCTCACCGGCTGTCGCGCCCGCGGTCCCGGGTGCTCCACGGCCGTACGTCATGCCCCTGGTCATCCGCTCACCTCACCCCCTGGCCTTCATCAGGAACATCAGCTCCTCGGCGGTCTGCCGGGCGCTGCCGCCCCGCGCCTCGTAGTAGTTCTCGATCACCACAGGGCCGCTGTTGCCCCGCGGCCTCGGGGCCAGGGCGCCGGCCGCCCCCACCCCCGGCCGCATCCCGCGGGCCAGCAGCGCCTCCAGCCTGTTCAGCGGCAGCACCGCCTCGGCCTGCCCCGCCTCGCCGAGCAGGGCGAGCGTCCCGCCGGCGCGCGGCAGCACCACGCCGCCCTGCGCCAGGGTGGGAATGGTCGGCAGGTTGACGCCGAAGCTCTGGCCGCCGAACTTCGGCACCCACTTCGGGATGGTCACCTTCACCGTGTTCAGCGCCCGGATCGCGGAGTTGACCAGACCGATCACCGCGTTGATGGGCCCCTTCACGGCCCCGAGCACACTGTTGAAGACCCCCTTGGTGAACCCCGCGAGGCCGTTCCACGCCCGGTGCAGGCCGTCGCGCACGGCGCGGAACGCGGCCGGGATCCGCTCCCGGAGGAAGTTCAGGGCCGGTCTGATCACGGCCAGGACGGCGCCGATGACGGTCGTGATGATGGTCTTGTAGATGGTGAAGTAGGTCTTGACGACGGTCCAGATCACCTTGAGGACGACCTGGAAGGCGACCTTGATGGCGTTCCAGGTCGTCTGCACGACCTGCCGGGCCACCCGCATCGTCGTACCGATCACCTGCCCGATGATCCGGAACGCCGTCTGCACGATGCGCCGCACCGTCTTGGACTGCATCGCCATGTCGACGAGCTTGGTGATCAGCGGAAGGAGCAGCGCCATGACGGCCCCGAAGATGTTCGCCTTCATGGCCGTGTTCAGCCCGCGCTGCGCGGTGGTGACCCCTTGCAGCCCCGTCTTCATCCGCCCCATCAGGCCGCCGCCACGCCCGGCCGACTTCCCGGCGCCGTCCATGGCCCGGTCCGCCTGCCGCACACTGCGGGCGGCGGCGTCCGCCTGCGTCTTGACCCCGCGGAGGGAGCCGGCCGTGCGGTCGAGGCCGCCCTTGATCCGGGTGACGGCCCGGTCCGCCTGCTGCACGGTCGCCCGCAGCCTGCCGACGCCGGAGTCGGCCTGCCCGGCGTTCGTCCGCAGGCCGCGGAAGCCGGTGGCGGAGCGGTTGAGCGCTTGCACGAGTGACATGGCTGCCTCCTTTCGGTGTGTGACGGCTCCTGACGGGCGGCGTCAGCCCAGGGACCGCTCGAGCCCGCGCACCCGGTTCTCCAAGTCGCGGATGGCCCGGGCGGCTTGTTCGATGTTGCGCTGGTCCACCCGCTGGGGTGCCTGAGGCCCGCGCCCGGGGGGACGGGGGGCGGTCCGCTGCCGCCGCAGCGCGGCCTCGGCCTTGCGCACGCCGTCCCGGGCGGTGCGCAGCGCCCGCTCCGCGGTCGACTTGGCGGCGACGGCCGTTCTCCGGTCCTGCCGGGCCCTGACGGTGGTCTGGGTGAGTGATCTGCGCAGCAGTGCGGTGCGGTTCTTGAGGCCGTTGATCTGGCGGCTCACCTCCTGTTCCAGCGCGGTGATGGAGCGCCTGAGGTCTTCGGGCCGCATGCGTCCGGCGGCCAGTCGGTTCTCCTCCTGGCGCTGCTCCCGCTGCTCGCGCATCCGCTCCACGTCGAAGATGGCGCGCTCGGCGTTGAAGAGCTTGAGCCCGGCGGAGGCGCCGGTGATCTCCGCCTTGGCCCAGGTGGCCGACGCCTCGAGCCCCTTGACCGACCCGGTCAGCGCCGTGACCTCGGCCTTGAGCCCGTTGACCTCGGCGTTGACACCGGTCAGGGCGGTCTTGCCCCAGTCGTCCTCGTACTTGCCCAGCCACTTCGGTACGTCGGATTCGGACACGTTCCCTCCCCGGGATGTGGGTCAGCCGAAGAAGCGGGCCAGCTCGGACGGGCCCGGCCCGTCGTGGTGGTCGGCGGAACCGTCGGGATCCGCGCCCGGCCGCGGCACCGGCCGGGGCGGCTCCGGGGCCGGCTCGTCCTCGTCGCGGTTGACGGAGGCGAACATCCAGTTGGTGATGGCCAGATGGTCGACCACGGCGGCCAGCAGATGGTCGGTCAGCGACCACTGCGCCGCCTCGCCCTCCTGCGCGAGCCGGAACGCGCTGTCCCGCGGCAGCTGCCGGACGAGCACGGCGAGGCGCCGCGAGGACAGCTCGTCGCGGTACCAGTCGAGAAGGTCGACGCCGTAGTACCGCAGCAGGTCCGCCTCCAGCGCCTCGGCGTGCTCCTCCACGAGCACGCCGAGGCTCAGCCTTCCCCCACGCTCAGCCCCGTCGCCTCGCCGTAGGCGTTGAGGATCGCGGCCACGTCCTGAACGCTGAGGTCGTGTTCGCAGAGCCGCTTGTACTGCTCCTCGCCGAGCAGCAGGGCAAGCAGCCCGTCCAGGTCGTCGTCGCCCAGGGAGGTGAGCGTCTGGGCGGAGCGGCGCGGGATCTCGGTGGGCAGCGAGAACGACTCGCCGTCCACCTCGAACTCCCACTTCAGGCCCAGCGATTCGAGCCGCTGGGCGCGCGCGGCGTTGACGTCGAAAGGGCCAGACGTACCAGGCATGCGGCTCCTCGGTGTGCGGTCCGGTGGCTGCTGCTACTTCGCGAACGCGGGATCGTTCATGAGCCAGTTCGCCAGTGGCGCGTCGTTGTCCACCGCGAGCGCCGTGAACGTGACGCCGAGCTTGACCGACGCGGTGCGGGTGAGCTGGAGCTCCTCGGTCTCGGTGACCTGGCCGCGGGCGATGGTGAAGCGGTACTTGATCATGTTGCCGTCCGCGAACTCCACGCCGAGCATCCGCTCGTCCTTCTCGGGCTCGGCGGCCAGTTGGTACGAGTAGAGCTTGGAGCCCTCGGCGGTCTCCTTGACGTCGCCGCCGCCGAAGAAGAACGGCAGCGTGTCCTCGTTGAGCTGGAGCAGCGCGAACTTCACCGTGAGGTCGCGGTCGGAGTACACGAAGCGGGCCGGGCTGACCGACTGCCAGGTGTCCACCGGGTCGATCTTGTCCTTCTTGGTGAAGCGGATGCCGTCGGTGGTCGTGTAGCCCAAGTCCCGCCAGGCAGCTGACCAGTTGACGGTGACGTCGGCGGGCGGCTGGGTGCCGAGCGGGGCGGTGAGGATGCGTCCCGTGCCGGCGACGCGGATCTCGTTCGGGTTCATTCCGGGCATGCTGACTCCTCTTGGCTCCTTCGAGCTGCTTCAGGCGCGCCGGCCGGGCGTGCGGGCGCGCGTCAGGCCGGGCGGATCGAGAGCCGGGTGGTGGACAGATAGCGGCTCGCGGCCTGCCGGTTGTAGTCGGGCAGCCAGCGCGGTCCGTCCGCCTCGACGGCGTCGGTGACGTACGCGCTGCCGTACGTGGTGCCGCGCACGGTCAGCAGTGCCGTACGGGCGGCGGTGGCCACCGTGTGGGCCGCGGGCTTGTCGGGGCCGTAGACCTCCAGGTCGATCAGGGGGTGGTCGAGGTGCTGGTCGTCGACCCACGCGCCGCCCGCCCGGGACACCAGGACGGCCTTCTGGGTGCCGTCGAAGCCCGGGGGAGTGCGGTTGTCGACGATGACTCCGGCCAGCTCGGGACGGCTCTTGAGGTGGTCGACGACGAGGCGCTCGACGTCCGGGAACACGATGGGCGGATCACTCACGCGCACACTCCTTGCGTGGTCCGGAACGCTCATTGTGGGCGGTGGGTGAAGTGGGTGCAATGCGCTTGCAAGGAAACGGTGGTGACTGTGCATCGGAACGTGATGCTCCGTCAACTCCCGTGTGATGTGGGGCTGTTGGGGATGATCGGCATCCGGTTGCAAGGTACCGGTTGTCATGAACCTTGTGATCGACCCCGGCCGCTGCTATCTATCGGTTAGGAAAGGTTCCTAACCTTCAACGCCCTGGAGGCCCCCCATGAGACCAGCAGCAGCCGCCCTCGCCACCGCGCTCCTCGCAGCCCTCGTCTCCGCCGCCCCGTCCGCCACCGCCACCTCCGCGCGCTCCGCCCCCGCGAACCCCGCCGCCCCGCGCCCCGCCGCTGATTCCCCGGTCGCCGCCAACGGACAGCTCACCGTCTGCGGCACCAAGCTGTGCAACAAGAACGGCAAGGCCATCCAGCTGCGCGGCATGAGCAGCCACGGCACCCAGTGGTACGCGAACTGTCTGACCGACGGCTCGCTCGACGCCCTCTCCGGCGACTGGAAGGCCGATGTCCTGCGCGTCTCCACGTACGTACAGGAAGGGGGGTACGAGACCGATCCGCGCAAGTTCACCGATCTGGCCCACTCCCTGATCGAGAAGGCCACCGCACGCGGCATGTACGTGATCGTCGACTGGCACATGCTCGACCCGGGCGACCCACACGCCAACCTCGCGCGGGCGAAGACCTTCTTCACCGAGATCGCCCAGCGGCACAAAGGCAAGAACAACGTCCTGTACGAGATCGCCAACGAGCCCAGCGGCGTGAGCTGGAGCCGCATCAAGTCCTACGCCGAGCAGATCATCCCGGTGATCAGGAACATCGACGCCGACGCTCCCGTGCTGGTCGGCACCCGCGCCTGGTCGTCCTTCGGCGTCTCGGAGGGCGCGAGCGAGACCGAGGTGGTGAACAACCCGGTGAAGGCCGGGAACATCATGTACACCTTCCACTTCTACGCCTACTCGCACCGCGACGAGTACCTGAACACGCTGTCCCGCGCCGCCGGCAAACTCCCCGTGTTCGTCACGGAGTTCGGCACCCAGAACTACGCGGGCGAGGGCGCGAACGACTTCACCATGTCGCAGAAGTACCTGGACCTGATGGCCTCGAAGAAGATCAGCTGGGTGAACTGGAACTTCTCCGACGACGACCGCTCCGGGGCCGTCTTCAAGTCCGGCACCTGCGATGCGAACGGCCCCTGGGCGGGCACGGGCCCGCTCAAGCCGGCCGGTGCCTGGATACGGGAGCGGGTGCGCTCGGCGGACGACTTCTGAGCAGGTCGGGACGGAACCGGAACGGGGCGGACGTCGTTTGCGTCCTTGAGTGCGGCGGGGCGGCCCGCCTGCCTACGACAGGGACGAGGACGACGGATGAGTGAGAAGGCCCGGAAGCTGTTCGACGCGCTCGATCTCGACCACAACGGGACGCTGACCCGCGAAGAGGTGATCACCGCCTTGCGGACGAAGGGCCCGTCCCTGGCCGCCTCCGGTGATCTGCCGTTCTGGGCCGTCGGAGACGCGGAGGCGTCCTCGGCGCTCTTCGACGCCGCCGACCAGAACGGGGACGCGGTCCTCACGCTGGAGGAGTTCTCGGCGGTGGTGGACCGCCGGTTCGGCTGGAGCTGACGCCGGACGGGACATCGCCCGCAGGACCGGCAGGAACGGAGGTCGGGGCCGGTCGGCGCGCGCCGACCGGCCCTGACGTCACGATCAGACGAGGTCGAACCGGTCCAGGTGCATGACCTTGGCCCACGCCGCGGCGAAGTCGCGCACGAACTTCTCCTTCGCGTCGTCGCTCGCGTAGACCTCCGCGAGCGCGCGCAGCTCGGAGTTCGAGCCGAAGACCAGGTCGGCCCGGGTGCCGGTCCACTTCACCGCACCGGAGGCGTCACGGGCCTCGAACTCGTCCTGTGCCTCGGACGTCGACTTCCACGTCGTGCCCAGGTCGAGCAGGTTGACGAAGAAGTCGTTGGTCAGCGTGCCCGGCCTGTCGGTGAGGACGCCGTGCTTCGACTGGGCGTGGTTGGCGCCCAGGACGCGCAGGCCGCCGACGAGGACCGTCATCTCCGGCGCGCTCAGGGTGAGCAGGTTCGCCTTGTCGAGCAGCAGGTACTCGGCCGGCAGACGGTTGCCCTTGCCGACGTAGTTGCGGAACCCGTCGGCGGTCGGCTCGATCGCGGCGAACGACTCCACGTCCGTCTGCTCCTGCGCGGCGTCGACGCGGCCCGGCGTGAACGGCACCTCGACCGCGACGCCACCGTCCTTGGCCGCCTGCTCGACCGCCGCCGTACCGGCGAGCACGATCAGGTCGGCCAGCGAGACCCGCTTGTCGCTCGCGGAGTTGAAGGACTCCTGGATGCCCTCGAGCGCCCGCAGCACCTGGGCGAGCTGGGCCGGGTTGTTGACCTCCCAGCCGCGCTGGGGCTCCAGGCGGATGCGGGCGCCGTTGGCGCCGCCGCGCTTGTCGCTGCCGCGGAAGGACGAGGCCGCGGCCCAGGCGGTGGAGACGAGCTGCGCGATCGTGAGGTCCGAGCCGAGAATCTGCTCCTTGAGGGAGGCGATGTCCGCGGCGTCGATCAGCTCGCCCTCGCGCGCCGGCAGCGGGTCCTGCCACAGCAGTTGCTCGGAGGGGACCTCCGGGCCGAGGTAGCGGACGACCGGGCCCATGTCGCGGTGCGTCAGCTTGTACCAGGCGCGGGCGAAGGCGTCCGCGAACTCCTCCGGGTTCTCGTAGAAGCGCCGCGAGATGGGCTCGTAGATCGGGTCGAGCTTCAGCGAGAGGTCCGTGGTGAGCATCCTCGGGCGGTGCTTCTTCGACGGGTCGAACGCGTCGGGGACGATCTCCTCGGCGTTCTTCGCCACCCACTGGTGGGCGCCGGCCGGGCTCTTGGTGAGCTCGTACTCGTACTCGAAGAGGTTCTTGAAGAACCCGTTGCTCCACTGGGTCGGCGTGGTGGTCCAGATGACCTCGAGGCCACTGGTGATGGCGTCCTTGCCGACACCCGTGCCGTGCGTGCTCTTCCAGCCGAGGCCCTGCTGTTCCATCGGCGCGGCCTCGGGGTCGTCGCCGACGTTGTCCGCCGGTCCGGCGCCGTGGGTCTTGCCGAAGGTGTGGCCGCCGGCGATCAGCGCGACGGTCTCCTCGTCGTTCATCGCCATGCGGCGGAACGTCTCCCGGATGTCCCGGGCCGCGGCGATCGGGTCCGGGTTGCCGTTCGGGCCCTCGGGGTTGACGTAGATGAGGCCCATCTGGACGGCGCCGAGCGGGTTCTCCAGCTCGCGGTCGCCCGTGTAGCGCGCGTCGCCGAGCCACTCGGTCTCGGGACCCCAGTACACGTCCTCCTCGGGCTCCCACACGTCCTCGCGGCCGCCGGCGAAGCCGAAGGTCTTGAAGCCCATCGTCTCCAGGGCGACGTTACCGGTGAGGATCAGGAGGTCGGCCCAGGAGATGTTCTTGCCGTACTTCTTCTTGACCGGCCACAGCAGTCGGCGGGCCTTGTCCAGGCTCACGTTGTCCGGCCAGCTGTTGAGCGGCGCGAAGCGCTGCTGACCGGATCCGGCGCCGCCGCGGCCGTCACTGATGCGGTACGTACCGGCGCTGTGCCAGGCCATGCGGATCATCAGCGGGCCGTAGTTGCCGAAGTCGGCGGGCCACCAGTCCTGCGACGTGGTGAGCACCTCGGCGATGTCACGTTTGACGGCCGGCAGGTCGAGGGACTTGAACGCCTCGGCGTAGTCGAACTCCTCGCCCATGGGGTTGGCCACGGCGGGGTTCTTGGCGAGGATCTTCAGGTTGAGCCGCTCCGACCACCACTGGCGGTTGCCGCCGCCCTGCGTGGGGTGCGGGGCACGGGCACGGCCGTGCGGGACGACCGGGCAGCCCTCGGCGTCCTCGATCTTGGGGTCGGTGACGATTGCGTCCGGGTTCTCAGCCATGGAAATCCTTTCGAACGGGTCGAACTTGGCGGATCGTGATGCTCGGAGAACTGCGCGGTGGAGCGATCGGTGGAGCGGTCGGGGCGGGGCCCCGGTGGATGGCCATGGCCTTGTCGATCGACAGCCGTGTCGTCGAACATGGTCGGGCGGTCGAACACAGCAGGGCAGAGGTCGACGCCGAACCTGTCCGACCCTTGGTCATGGTCGGGGAACCGATCCTACGATGGACGGAGTCCAGGTCAAGAAGCTCAACTGATCCATATCCATTCGGATTCCGTACAGCTACCGGTAAGCTCTGCGTACTCCACCGAGCCTGAATAGGTGAACGATATGAGCGACCTGCTGGAGCGGCTGCGAGGACGCGGCTGGCGAGTCACCTCTCAGCGGCGTGTCGTCGCCGAGGTCCTCGACGGCGATCACGTGCACCTCACGGCCGACGAGGTGCACGCGCGTGCGGCGCACCTGCTGCCCGAGATCTCCCGGGCGACGGTCTACAACACGCTGGGCGAGATGGTGTCCCTCGGTGAGGTCATGGAGGTCTCCACCGACGGCCGCGCCAAGCGCTACGACCCCAACGCGCACCATCCGCACCAGCACTTGATCTGTTCCAACTGCGGCACCATCCGTGACGTCCACCCCAGCGGCAACCCCCTGGCCGACCTCCCGCAGGAGGAGCGCTTCGGCTTCACGGTGTCCGAGGTGGAGGTCACCTACCGCGGGCTGTGCCCCTCCTGCACCTAGCGTCACGCGCGCACCACCGCGTCGGCGGCGTGGTCGCCGGGGTCGCGCCCACCGGCACACAGCATGGCGAATGCGGCCCGATGAGCCGAAAGGCGGCGAGTGATTCCATGCTGCCCAAAAAAAGAACCCATCTTGTGATCCAAATCACGTATCGGCCCGTAAAGGATCATGGTTTCGCATGTCCACATGGCTGAATTTTTTGTGGCACGATGCCAACGGATTGCCCTTGGTTCTTGGCTGGATCGCAACCCGGGCGACAGTACGGCAAATGGCTTCTCGACAGTTCTGGCTAGCTGTAATTCGGGGGATGCAAGAGTGCCGACATTGATAGTGATCGGGTACCGGGACGATCTCGACCAGGCGGTGCGGCGCCGGGGCCTGGAACCCTTCTATATCGTGCAGCCACCCGTGACGCCGCCGAAGGGCCGGAGCTTCAGACGCGTCACCGACATGGAGAACGTCCAGGAAGTATTGCGGGCGGTGCTTTCCGCGCCTCTTGACGAGGTGGCGGGGGTGCTCAGCGTTCACGAGATGGGCGTTTTCGGTGCGGCCTATCTGCGGCAGCAGCTGAATCTCCCCGGGAACGCGGACTCCAAGACGGCGCTCTATTTTCGGGACAAGTATCTCCAGAAGAGCAGGCTGCCTCCGCACATCAGGCGGGCACGCTGCCGCTACGTGACGGCCGATACTTCCTTCGCGGATCTCGTGAACGATCTGGGGGAGGTGTTCGTCATCAAGCCCGCCACCGGGGCCGGCGCTCTCCGCACCGAGATCATTCGCTCCCCGGAAGACTACGCGCGAGCCTTGAAGCCGCTGCCGGGCCAGTCGGACGTGGCGATCGTCGCCGAATCCTTCATAGACGCCTCAGAAGTCTATATGGACGGCATCTGGACGGACGGCGGCCTTCGATGGTCGTCCATGAGCCGCAATCACATCGCACCGCTCAGTGCCGTCAAAGGCGGCATCCTGGCCGCGCACATACTCGACAGAAATCAGCATCCGGACATGTTCCGACAGGCGGACGCTGTCGTCCGCCAAGTTCTCGAGAGTCTCAACGCGCCCGATTGCGTATTCCATGTGGAGATGTTCACGGAAGAATCCGGGCTGACGTTCGGTGAGTGCGCGATCCGGCTCCCGGGGGCGCTGTCGCCACAGGTGAACAAAATGACGTACGGCGTCGACCTCTTCGACGCCGAGATCAGCCTCGCGCTGGGCGAAGAGATAACCCAGACCCTGGACAGCGGTACACCGGACCGCTTCTATGGATACATGCTGCTGCGTCGTTCCGACGGATTGACCCGGCAGGACTTCGAACGCAACTTCGTCTTTGACGAAATCGACTACCCCTCGTCGCCCGATGCGCCGATCGGCCCCTACGGCCGCTTCGGACAGGCCATCGTGTCCGATCCGGACGAGCTGAAACTGCAGAAGACGATCGAGGACATCGTGCGCTTCAATGAGCTCGGCTGACGGCGGAGATTTCGCCGGCGGAATCGCCGAGATCGGCCGGTTGTCATACGGGGGACACAAGAATGCCGACAATGATCGTTATCGGGTACCGGGACGACCTCGACCAGGCGGTGCGGCGCCGCGGCCTGGACCCCTTCTATCTCGTGCAGGCGCCGGTGAGCCCGCCGACGGGGCGGAGCTTCAGACGCGTCAGCGACATGGAGAACGTCCAGGAAGTATTGCGGGCGGTGCTTTCCGAGCCTCTTGATGAGGTGGTGGGGGTGCTCAGTGTTCATGAGATGGGTGTCTTCGGTGCGGCCTATCTGCGGCAGCAGCTGAATCTTCCCGGTAATGCGGACTCGAAGACGGCGCTCTATTTTCGGGACAAGTATCTCCAGAAGAGCAAGCTGCCGCCGCACATCAGGCGGGCACGCTGCCGATACGCCTCCAGAGACACGGAGTACTCGGATCTCGTCAACGATCTGGGGGAAGTGTTCGTCATCAAGCCGGCCACCGGAGCCGGAGCACTTCGGACGAGTGTCGTCCGCTCCCCGGAAGACTATGCGCAAGCATTGCGGCCACTGCCGACCCAGTCGGACGTCGAGATCGTCGCCGAATCCTTCATAGACGCTCCGGAAGTGTATATGGACGGCATCTGGGGAGAGGGGGATATTCGCTGGTCGTCCATGACCCGTTACCATCGCTCGCCGCTGAGTGCGGCACAGGGCGGAATCCTGGCAGCACACATGCTGGACAAGACACGTCATGCCGAGCTGTTCGCCGAAACGGAAGCCCTCGCCGGGCAAGTGCTCGACAGTTTGAACGCGCCCGATTGCGTATTCCATCTGGAGGTGTTCACGGAAGAATCGGGGCTGACGTTCGGTGAGTGCGCGATCCGGCTCCCGGGGGCGCTGTCGCCGCAGGTGAACAAAATGACGTACGGCGTCGATCTCTTCGACGTGGAAATAAGCCTCGCATTGGGCGAAGGAGTGACGCAAACTCTGGACAACGGTACACCCGACCGCTTCTATGGCTACATTCTGCTGCGGCGCCCCGCGCACGGTTCGCTGACGCAACAGGATTTTGAGCGCAACTTTATCTTTGATGAAATTGAGTACTCTTCCTCGCCCGACACGAAGGCCGGCCCTTACGGCCGCGTCGGGCAGGCGATCGTGTCCGACCAGGACGAGCTCAAGCTGAAGAAGACGATCGAGGACATCGTCCGCTTCAACGAGCTCGGCTGACCTTCCCCAGGCCGTTTCGGCCGCCCCCGATCCTGGTGCGCGTCACGCCGTCCGGCCATGACCATGGCCGACGCTCGGGGCCCTGACGTATGGGCAGTGACGAGCCGGACAGCAATTCAGAACCTCTATCAAACATCCGCTCGCGATGAAACTTCAGGGCCGCATGCCCGGCCCTGCCGATCGGAGGTCTCCGCCCCCATGCCCGAAAACATTCCTGCCACCACGCCTGCCACCACGCTCCCGCACCTGCTGGAGAACGCGGCCCGTGACACGGACCGAGGCATCACATTCATCGGTGACCCAGGTGGCTCATTCCTGTCCTACGCGGAATTGCGGGAGAGCGCCTGCCGGGTTTCTCAAGGGCTGCGCGGTCACGGTGCCGCGCCGGGCGACCGGGTATTGATTGTCGCCACCGAGCCCGAGCAGTTCTTCCGCGTCTTCTGGGGGTGCGTGCTCGCCGGTCTCGTGCCGTGCCCGCTCGCGCTCCCGGCCGACCCCTCCCGGCGGCAGACGCAGCTCGGGCACCTGCGGGCACTCCTGGGCGACCCGCTGGTGGTCGTGTCCAAGACGGCGTACGGCGATCTGCCCGACATCGGCTTGCGCACGGCGACCGTGGAGGATTTGAGCCACACCTCGCCCGACCCCGCACAGGACCACGTGGCCGCTCCCGACGACCTCACGCTGCTGATGCTCACCTCTGGCTCCACCGGATCGAGCAAGGCGGTCCGGCTCACCCACGCCAACCTGCTCGCGGCGCAGGCGGGCAAGGCCGATGCGCTGCGACTGGGGCCCGCCGACACCACGTTGAACTGGATCTCCACCGATCACATCGCCGCCATCGAGGCGCACCTGCTGCCGATGTTCAACGGCGCCGACCAGGTCATGGCGACCCCGGCGACGGTGCTGGCCGACCCGGTCGAGTTCCTGAGGCTGCTCACCGCGCACCGGATAGGGGTGACGTTCACCCCCAACTTCCTGTTCGGCCAGATCAACCAGGCACTCGCACAACGGCCCGCCCCGCAGCAGGAGGTGGACCTTTCCCAGGTGCGGTACATCATCTCCGGCGGCGAGGCCACCGTGACCGCCACCGTCCGGGACTTCCTGACCACCCTGTCCGGATACGGACTGCGCGAGGACGTGATCGTGCCGGCCTTCGGCATGACCGAGACCTGCGCGGGCAGCGTGTTCAACCCCGACTTCGCCACCCGTGACCTGGACACGGAGTTCCCCCCGCTGGGCCGCCCGGTGCGGGGCCTGCGCATTCGCATCACCGACGGAGACGGCACAGTGCTGGCTTCCACGGACGACCCCGGGACCGCGGCGGCCCGGCCCGGAACGGCCGAACCGGGAGAGGTGCACCTGCGCGGCCCCATGGTCACCGACGGGTACTACGGCAACGACGAGGCCACCGCCCAGGCGTTCACCGCCGACGGCTGGTTCCGCACCGGCGACCTGGGCCGCCTCGACTCCGACGGCCGGCTGGCGCTGGTCGGCCGGACCAAGGACTCCGTCATCGTCAACGGCGTCAACTACTACAGCCACGACCTGGAAGCGGTCCTGGACAAACTCGACGACGTGCGGCGCGGGCAGATCGCGGCGTTCCCGATCCGCCCCGAGGGCGCCGATTCCGAGCAACTAGCCGTCGCGTTCGCCCCGTCGGGCGACCCCGCCGACGACACCGCCGTGTACCGGGCCATCGTGGCCATCCGCAGCTCCACGGTCATGCACTGGGGATTCCGCCCCCAACTGATCCTGCCCGTCGACGAGAAGCAGATACCGCGCAGCAACCTGGGCAAGATCCAGCGGACCCGGCTGCGCGGGGCCGTCGAGGCCGGGGACCTCGACGCGGCGGCGCGCCGGGCGAGCGAGGTGAGCACCCGGTTCCTCGGCCCCTACGTGGCGCCGGAGGGAGAAGCCGAGACCACCCTCGCCGCCGTCTACGCCCGCGTACTGAACGTCGCCACGGCCGTGCCCGCGACCGCCAGCTTCTTCGATCTGGGCGGAACCTCACTGGACGTCCTGCGGCTCAAGCTGGAGATCCAGGCCGCGTTCGGCATCGCCGACGTACCGATGGCGACGCTCCTGCAGGCCCCGACCGTGCGCGCCCTGGCAGGCCGCCTGACCGGCGCCCAGGGCGTTGAGGGAGACTCCGCCTACGATCCGCTGGTGCCCCTGCAGGTCACGGGCGACGGCACGCCGCTGTTCTGCGTCCACCCCGGCCTCGGGGAGGTGCTGGTCTTCGTCAACCTCGCCAAGTACTTCACCGGCGAGCGGCCGTTCTACGCGCTGCGGGCGCGCGGCTTCGGGCAGGGCGAGACCCACTTCGGGTCGTTCGCCGAGATGGTCGCCACCTATGTGGAGTCGATCCGGCGCGTCCAGCCCCACGGCCCCTACGCCGTCGCGGGCTACTCCTACGGCGGTGCCGTCGCCTTCGAGATCGCCAAACGACTGGAGGCCGACGGCGACGAGGTCAAGTTCGTCGGCGTCTTCAACCTGCCGCCGCGCATCGCCGACCGCATGAACGAGATCACCTTCACCGACGGCGCCATCAATCTCGCGCTGTTCCTCGAACTCATCGACGCCGCCGACGTCGAAGGGCTGACCACCAGCCTCCGCCTGCTGCCCGAGGCCGAGCAACTGGCGCACCTCGTCGAACAGGCGCCGAAGCGCCGCCTGACCGAACTCGACCTGACCGTCGAGCGGTTCACCGCCTGGGTGCACCTGGCGCAGAACATGGTGCACCTGGGCCGCGACTACGAACCGTCGGGATCGGTCGCGCGGACGCAGGTCTTCTACTGCACCCCGCTGCGCGGCACCAAGCAGGAGTGGCTCGACAACCAGCTCCGGCACTGGGACGACTTCACGCGCGACACCAACCGGTACGTCGAAGTCGACGGTGAGCACTACACGCTGATGAGCCCTCAGCACGTGGGGACCTTCCAGGCGACCCTGCGGCGTGAACTGGCCCGTGCGCTCGGCTGAGGAACCCGGCGACTCGAGGACAGCCCGAGACACAGAGAAGACCAGGAGCCACTGATCATGCAAGGCAAGAAGATTCTCGTCACCGGAGGCACGGGGCAGGTCGCCAGGCCCGTCGCCGAAGCGCTCGCCGCCGACAACGAGGTGTGGTGCCTCGGCCGGTTCGGAGACCCGGCCGCCCGCAAGGAACTGGAGGAATGCGGCGCCCGCACCTTCACCTGGGACATGGCCACCGACGACCTGGAGGGCCTGCCCCGCGACTTCAGTCACGTACTGCACTCGGCGGTGCACCGGGGCGACCGCCGGGACTTCGAGGAGACCGCGCGCGTCAACGCCGCCGGCACCGCGCGGCTGATGACCCACTGCGCCGCCGCGGAGGCGTTCCTGTACGTCTCCTCCGGCGTCGTCTACCACCGCGCCGACCGCACCCACCGCTACCGGGAGGGCGACCCCCTGGGCGGGACGGCGCCGTGGCTGCCGACGTACCCCATCGCGAAGCTCTCCGCCGAGGGCGTCGTGCGGGGCCTCGCCGAGGCACTCGGACTGCCCTCCGTGATAGCCCGCCTCAACATCGCCTACGGCCCGTACGGCCACGGCGGCGTACCCATGATCCTGTTCAGGGAGATGCGCGAGGGGCAGCCGTGCGCGGTGCCGCGCGAGGGCCAGAACTACTGCAACCTGCTGCACACCGACGACGTCGTCCGACAGGTCCCCCTGCTGTGGGAGACGGCGCAGGCGCCCGCGCGCGTCGTGAACTGGGGCGGCGACGAGGAGGTCGGCATCACCGACCTGCTGGAGTACATGTCCGCGCTCACCGGAGTGCCGGTCCACCTGGACCGCGGCGACTACAGCCGCGAGACAGCGATCTTCGACCACAGCGTCCGCCGGAGCCTGATCGGCGACTGCTCCGTCGGCTGGAAGGCCGGCATCGCCCGCACCATGGCCGAGTCGTTCGAGGAATACCGCGACCGCATCCACGCACACGAGCTCGACAGCGAGCGGGGTTAGCATGCGCAGGCCCATCGACACCGACGCCCTGCAGCGCGTGATGCGCGCCGCCCTCTCCTCCGAGGCGGCCGTGTGCGCGCCGGCCCAACTGGCCCAGGACGCCGCCGCGTTCGCCGCCCTGGACCCCGCGGTGCTGCGACGTCCCACGCTGATCGGCGGCGCGACCCCTTACGGCCCCACCAGCCCCGCCCCACCAGCCCCGCCCCCACCGCCCACGCCCTCGACGCGCTGGTGCGCCGCGCGGAGGCGCTGGACGTGCGCCAGATCCTCGTGCCCGGCGTGCGCCGCAGCGACGACACGGGCCCGCTGCGGGCAGCCGGGTTCGTGCCCTTCGCCGCGGGCTCCGAGTGCGTCCTGTGGCTGACCGGAGACGTGGAGGACGTGCTGCGCCGGCACGTGGGCGACGACCGGCACCGCGAACTCCGCGGCCACCACCACGCGCTGTCCCAGGAAGTCACCTGGGAACGGATCCCCCTGAGGGAACTGGACGGAAGCCCGTGGGCGCGAGACGCCTTCGTGGAACTCCACCGGCGCCACGCGGAACGCCAGGGCGACCTCCCCAACCCGTACAACACCGCGGCCCTCGACGCCCTGGTACAGGGGGAGTTGGGGGCCCGCACCGACATGTTCGTACGCCGCCGGAAGGGCACCGTCGTCCAGGCGGGGCTGACGACGACGTCCCACAACGGCCGGGGAATCTACTGCCTCACCCAGGCCGTCGACGGCCCCCTCGCACCCGACAGCCTCCACGAAGCCACCGTGTACCAGCTGTACCTCGACTCCCGGCACGCCGGCCTGGACTGGGTCCACCTCGGCCGGGGCGACGAGGAGGGCGGACGCCGCCTCGGCGCCGACCTGTTCGTGCCCCTCGACCACTGGCTGCGCGCCGAGGACCTCACGGCGCCGGAGCAGGCCGAGGCGGAGCCGGCGCTGTCGAGGTTCGCGGCTCCCCCCGTGACGACGGTGCCGGTCCCGGGGCCGGCCCGCTTCCGGCACATGCCGCGCTTCGACACGGTGGACCTGTCGAGCAACACCAACCCGTTCCTGGGCGGCGAAGGCCAGTACCCCCACCTGGACACGGCGGAACTCGCCAGGACGTACCTGACCACGATCGGCGGGCTCCCCGGCCACGAGGGCGTCGGCGCGCTGAGCACGGATCACCTGCTGTTCACCAGCGGCGCGGTCGACGGCGTCATGCTGCTGCTCGCCGCGCTGGCCTCGCCCGGCGAGCGGGTCTGCGTCACACCGCCCACCTTCCCGCTCTACACCCACTTCGCCCGCGTCCTGCGCCTGCCCGTCGTCGAGGCACCGCTGCGCGGCGACGAGCTGTCCGAGCTGGACACCGAGGGAATCCTCGCGGCCGATCCCCGCGTGACGATCCTGTGCGACCCGAACAACCCGGTGGGGACCCGGCTCGACCGGGCCCAGGTGCTCGACCTCGTCGCTCGCGCCCGCGGCCTCGTGGTGATCGACGAGGCATATGTCGAGTTCAGCGAGAACCCCTCGTACGCGGGGCTGATCGAGCGGCACGACAACCTCATCGTGCTGCGGACCCTGTCGAAGGCATGGGGGCTCGCCGGCGCCCGCTGCGGGATCGCCCTGGCCCAGCCCGGTCTCGTCGAGGCGCTGCGGCGTGTGCAGGTGCCCTTCGGGTTCACCGACGCCTCGCAGCGCTCCGTACGGGACCGGCTGACCAACTCGGGACCGGCGCTCGCCGCCATCGCGTCGATCCGGGCCGAGCGGGACCGGATGGCCGCGGCCCTGGCCGAACATCCCGTGGTGGAGCGCGTCTTCCCGTCCGAGACCAACTTCCTGCTGGTCCGGCTGCACAAGCACGAGCGCGTCATGGAGCGGCTGCGGGGTGCGGGGATCGCCGTCGCCGACACCGGGCACGTCGTCCCCGCCACCTGCCGCGTATCCGTCGGCGATCGGCGCGCGAACGACGCCCTGTTGGAGGCGCTCTCCTTCGCCCTGTGAGTGTCCGTTCTGTGAGTGAGGGGGTGTGGGCGGCGACAGCGCCGCCCACACCGACGCCGTCAGTCGAGCGGAATGGGCTCGTTCGCTCCGTCCCGCTTCTCCTCGACAATCAGGAACGAGAGAACGTCGTCGCCAATGTTCTTGAGGTCGTGCAGGTGGTATTGGTCCGCGGTGAAACGGAAATGGAGGGTCTGGCCGCGGACGTAAGAGATCTCTCGCGTGCTGCCGTCGCTGTTGTGCTGGCGGGCCCGTCCGTTTGTGAGCGCTATCCAGGTGTAGTCCAGCACATGCCGATGAACAGGAATGCGCTCTTCCGGCTGGAGCGTCGTCTCCCAGACGCGTACGGAATCGGTCTCGTTCAACAGGGACTGGCCGAGGCAGCCGTTGTGTACGTTGTCGATGAATTCCTGCCGGAGCGGAGGGCTCCAGCGGTCGAATTCCTTGGCGACGACAGTGCTGGTGAGAGCGGGGGCGGAGGAGGACGCATTACCCACGAGCCGGTTCCTTTCGGTCGAGGCGGCGAGTTGCCTGCGTCAGGCTACAACTGGCCGAAATGCAACGGCAAGGATTCGTGACGGGGCGGAATTTGTCACGTGCGTGGCTAGACCGGGGAGTTCCGCTGGTTGAGGGTGGTCCGTCCTACCCGCGTGGAAGGAACCAGCGATGAGACGCAGACAATTCGTGGCAGGAACGATCGGCGCGCTCTCGGGGATCACACTCGGTTCGGGGCCGGTTCAGGCCACCGGGGCGGCATCCCGTGCGCAAGGCTGGCAGGCCGTGCCGGCGCCCGGCAGCACCCCGGCCGCGCAATTGCGCCGGATTTCCGCCGCAGGACCCCAACTGGCCTGGGCCGTCGGCGAGGAGGGCCTCGCCGGGCCGTCGCGCGGACGTGCGCTGGCCATGGTCTGGAACGGCACGGCCTGGTCGAAGACCGACCTGTCGCACCTGGGTCACACGCGGCTGACCGATGTCTCCGGCACCTGCGCCACCTCGGCGTGGAGCGTCGGCACGCCCGCCGGGCAGGCGAGCCCGCTGCTCCGCTGGAACGGCACCACCTGGCGCGAGACCGCCTTCCCGGGACAGGGCGAGCCCGACGTACGGCTGCACGCGGTCGTGGCCGGACCCGACGGTCGGGTGTGGATCAGCGGCAGCCGGGGCGGCGCCGCCCGCCTGCTGCTCGGCGACGGCGGGCGGTGGCGGTGGCTGGACCCCCTGCCCGTCGCGAGCGCCAACCTGTACCGGATCGTGCTGCGCTCGTCCGGCGAGGTCTGGGTGAGCGGCGACCAGGCAAGTGGCGGCGGCTGGTCGGGACTTGTGGCCCGCTGGGACGGAGCGTGGACGGTCCTGCCGCCGATCGCGGGTGCCCGCCTGGGCATCGGCGATGTACACCCGGACGGAGTGGACGACGTCTGGGCGGTGGGCACCGAGGCGGGCGTCGGCGGACCGCCGGGACGCCCCGGCAACCCCGCCCTGGCCCATTGGGACGGCACGGCCTGGACGCGGCCGCAACCCGGCTTCGTGGTCGGCGCGTTGAGCGGCATCGCCGCCGACGCCCAGGGCCGCGCCGCATGGATATCGGGCTGGAACTACCAGGACCAGAGCCGCACCACCTACCTGCGCAAGGACGGCGCCGCCTGGACCGTCGTCCGCGGCCCCGCCGGCACGGCCACGGCCCCCTACCTCAACGACGTGACCCCCATTCCCGGCACCGCGAGCTTCTGGTCGGCGGGCATGACGAGCCCCACACCGGCCCCGCCGACCGAGGCGTACACGGAACGCCTCGACGTCGCCTGAGCGGCCTCGGCGCACCGGGGAACTCCGCGTACCGGGGAAAGGGGAGAGGTGCCGGCCCGGTCAGCCGGGTCGGCCCGCGAGACCGCCGAGCACCTTGTCCGGCGTCAGCGGCAGTACGCGGAAGCGCACGCCCGTCGCGTGGTGCACCGCGTTGCCGATCGCGGCGGCGGTGCCCACGATGCCGATCTCGCCGACCCCCTTGCTTCCCATCGGGTTGAGGTGGGCGTCGGTCTCGTCGAGCCAGTGCGCCTCGACGCCCGGTACGTCGGCGTGCGCGGGCACGTGGTACGACGCCAGGTCGCACTCCGTGAAGTCGCCGAACGCGGCGTCCATCGTGCTGCCCTCGGTGAGCGCCATGCCCAGGCCCATGGTCATGCCGCCGACGAACTGGGAGCGCGCGGTACGGGCGTTGAGGATCCGCCCGGCCGCGTACACCCCGAGCAGTCGGCGGACCCGGACCTCGCCCGTGACGGTGTCGACACCGACCTCGGCGAAGTGCGCCCCGAAGGCGTGGCGCGCGTACGGGCTTTCCGCGTCGGCCCGGCCGGAGGTGTCCGCGTGCGCGCGGATCCCCTCCGCGGGCAGCGGCCCTGTGTGTGCCGTGAGCAGCCCCGCCAGCTCACGGCACGCCACGTGCACCGCCCAGCCCCAGGACGCGGTCCCCGACGAGCCGCCCGCCAGCGGAGCCGACGGCAGATCGCTGCTGCCCACCTCCGTGCGCACCCGCTCCAGCGGCACCTCCAGGGCGTCCGCCGCCACCTGCGCGAGCACGGTGCGGGCACCGGTACCGATGTCGGTGGCGTTCACCCGCACCACGAAGGTGCCGTCGGGCAGCGCCCGCGCCTCGGCGGTCGACGGCGACACCAGCACCGGATACGTGGCAGACGCCACGCCCGTACCGATCAGCAAGGGCCCCTCCGCGCGGGACCCGGGCCGCGGATCGCGCCGGGACCAGTCGAAGCGCCGCGCGCCCTCGCGGAGGCAGTCGACGAGATGCCTGCTGCTGAACGGCTTGCCGCTGTCCGGCTCCCGCTCCGGCTCGTTGACGATGCGCAGCTCCACCGGGTCCATGCCGAGCTCGGCCGCGAGCTCGTCCATGGCCGACTCCAGGGCGTACATGCCGGGCGCCTCGCCCGGGGCGCGCATCCACGAGGGGGTGGGCACATCGAGCCGGGCCACGCGGTGGACGGTGAGGCTGTGCGAGGCGTCGTACATGACGCGGGCGGGCACCGCCGCCTGCTCGACGAACTCCTTGATGCGCGAGGTGTGGGTGGTGACCTCGTGGGTGAGGGAGGTCAGCCGGCCGTCGGCGTCCGCGCCCAGGCGGACCCGGTGCAGGGTGGGGGCGCGGTGGCCGACGACGGCGGGCAGGAAGCGGCGCGGGAACGAGACGGTGACGGGCCGGCCCGTCTCGCGGGCGGCCATCGCGGCGAGGACGACATCGGGGCGCGGAGTGCCCTTGGAGCCGAAGCCCCCGCCGACGTGGTCGGCGACGACGGTGATGCGCTCCTCGGGAATCCCGAACAGCGCGGCGAGGGTCTCGCGCACCGTCGTGCCGCCCTGACTCGACGAGTACACGGTCAGGTGGCCCTGGTCCCAGTGCGCGGTGCTGGCGTGCGGCTCCATGGGGTGGTTGTGCAGCGGCGGCACCTCGTAGGCGACGTTGACGCGGGCGGCGGGGGAGTCGCTCGCGCGGCGGCCGTGCTCGCGGCGGGTGGGATGCTCGCCGTTGACGCTCTCGGGTTCGTAGGCGTCGGGGTGATCCGTCGTCAGGGTGACGTCGTGGTCCTCCGCCGCGTACTCGACGCGGACGGCCGCCGCGCCGGCGCGCGCGGCCTCCAGGGACTCGGCCACGACGAGGGCGACGAACCAGCCGCGGTGCGGCACCGCCGGATTCTGCAGCACGCCGAGGATGGGGTCCTCGGGCTCGGCGATCCGGGGAGCGTTCTCGTGCGTGAGGACGGCCAGGACGCCGGGCAGGCGCAGGGCGGCCGCGGCGTCGACGGCCGTGACCCGGCCGCGGGCGACGGTCGCGGGCACCGGCCACGCCTGGGCGCGGCCCGGCAGGTCGTACTCGGCGGCGTAGCGGGCGCCGCCGGTGACCTTCAGATGTCCTTCGCGGCGCTCGGCGGGAGCGCCGAGGGCGGTACCGGTGCCGGGCATGGAGTCCTCCTGTGACATGACGGTGCGGGCCCGCGGACAAGACGGTTCGGCGGCTCGCGGCTCAGGTCGCGGGCTCAGGTCGCGGCAGCCGACGCGAGCCGGGTCAGCACGTCGACGGCGATGTTGCGGGCCAGCGGCACCTTGTAGCCGTTGTCCCGCAGCGGCTCGGCCGCGGCGAGTTCCAGTTCGACGGCGCGTGCGAAGGCGGCCGCGGTGGCGGGCCCGCCGAGCAGCGCCTCCTCGGCCCGCTGGGCCCGCCAGGGCCGGTGGGCCAGCGCCCCGAAAGCGATACCGGCATGCGCGACCACGCCGTCCGACACCCGCAGCACCACCGCGACGGACGCGAGGGCGAACGCGTACGAGGCCCGGTCGCGGGCCTTGCGATAGGCCGACGGCAACCCGGCCGTGGCGGCGGGCAGCACCACCGACGTGATCAGCTCACCGGGACGGATCTCGGTGTCCCGCTCCGGGTGCTGCCCGGGCAGCCGGTGGAACGCCGCCGCCGGAACGCTCCGGGCGCCCAGCTCCCCGTACAGCTCCACGCGCGCGTCCAGCGCCGCCAACGCCACGGCCATGTCCGACGGATGGGTGGCGACGCAACTCTCGGAGTGCCCGAGGACCGCGTGATCCCGGTGCACGCCGTCACGGGCCCCGCAGCCGCTGCCCGGCTCGCGCTTGTTGCAGGGCTTGGACACGTCCTGGAAGTACGGGCACCGGGTGCGCTGGAGCAGATTTCCGCCTGTGGTGGCCGCGTTGCGCAACTGGCCGGAAGCGCCCGCGAGCAGCGCCTGCGACAGCGCGGGGTAGCGGTCGCGGACCAGGGGATGCGCCGCGAGATCACTGTTGCGCACCGCGGCGCCGACGCGCACCGAGCCGTCGGGCAGCTCCTCCACCGTGTCCAGGGGCAGTCGGCTGACGTCGACGAGGACGGCCGGGCGCTCCACGCCCAGTTTCATGAGGTCGACGAGGTTGGTGCCGCCGCCGAGGTAGCGGGCGCCGGGATGCGCGGCGAACGCCTCGGTCGCCTCCTCGACGCTCGCGGCCCGTACGTATCCGAAGGGCTTCACCGGACCACGTCCTCCACGGCCTCGACGATGCGGGGGTAGGCGCCGCAGCGGCACAGGTTGCCGCTCAGCCGCTCGCGGATCTCGTCCGCGTCCAGCGGGACCGGGCGGCCCGAGGGCGTGGCGGGCACGGTGACGTGCGAGGGATGGCCGGCGGCCGCCTCGTCGAGGGCACCGAGGGCCGAGCAGATCTGGCCCGGCGTGCAGTACCCGCACTGGAAGGCGTCCCGGTCGAGGAAGGCCCGTTGCAGCGGGTGCAGCTCCTCACCGTCGCCCGCGAGCCCTTCGACCGTCGTCACCTCGCAGCCGTCGAGGGCGACCGCGAGCTGCAGGCAGCTGTTCACGCGGCGCCCGTCGAGCAGGACCGTGCAGGCCCCGCACTGGCCGTGGTCGCAGCCCTTCTTGGCGCCGGTGAGGCCGAGGTCCTCGCGCAGTACGTCGAGCAGGGCGCGCCGGTGGTCGACCACGAGGGTGTGGGGCTTGCCGTTGACCCGGAGCGTGGTCGCGGAACGGTGCTCGGTGGTGTCGGGACGGTGCTCTTCGAAGCCGGAACGGTGCCCGGTCGGCGGCGCCGGACGCTCGCCGCCCGTATCGCCGTCGTGGATGTCGCTGCCCATGGTGTGGATGACCTTCCGGACGGGCCGTGGTGCTGTGCAGACCGCGTGCCCAAGCTGCCACACCCGACACATCCGGGCACGCCGGGCGACGCCGGACGTGGACGGGCCCCGAGTCCGTCACATACTCCTCGTGCACCACTCCTATCCCTCCCGTATCCGCGCCGAGTAGCCTGCGTCCGCCGTTGCTGTCGTGCTGGGGAGGCTGAGGGCCAGTGATCGTGCTCGGTTACAACGGATTCACCAGGGGTGCGGAGCTTTTCGGGCGGCTGTACGGGGCGAGGGGCATCGACCGCAATCTCCTGGTGGGCCATGACGCCGCGGCGGCGCTGGTGATCGACGGCGAGGTGGTCGCGGCGGTCGAGGAGGAGCGGCTGAGCCGGGTCAAGAAGACCTCGGACTTCCCGGTGAACGCGATCAACTGGTGCCTGGAGTCGGCCGGCGTCGAGCTCGACCAGGTGGACGTCTTCGCCTTTCCCTGGCGCTTCTCGGCGACGGTGGGCGAGCGGATGATCTCCCGGATATGCGACACCGACCTGTCGGTCCCGGCGAAGTTCGACGCCCTGCGGCGCACGGGCGAGCTCTACACCGGCATGCTCGGCCCCGACGCGGTGTACGACGACTTCGTCCGGCGCACCGGCCACGAGCTGGACCCCAACAAGCTCGCCCTGGTGCCCCACCATCTGGCCCACCTCATGTGCGGCGCCTACCTGGCCGGCGGGGGCGACGCCGCCTTCCTGGTGAGCGACGGCCGGGCGGAGACCCTGTCCTCCGTCATGGGCGAGCTCTGCAACGGCGTGGTCCGCGTCTTCGACGACAGCGCCGTCGACATGACCAGCTCCCTCGCTGTGGCCTACGGACGGATCACCCGCTATCTGGGGTTCGTGCCCAACAACGACGAGTACAAGGTGATGGGCCTGGCCGCGTACGGCCCGCCGCCCGGTCACAACCCGCTGCTCGAACGCGTCGTCCGGCTGCACGAGAACGGTTCGTACACCGTCTCCGTCCCCCGGGACTGCGACGCCTACTACGCGCTGTTCGACGACCTCTTCGGCGGCGACAGCGAGAAGCGCGAGGAGTTCGACTTCCGGGTCAAGGTCGCCGGCTTCGCCCAGCACATGGTCGAGGCCGTCACCGCCCATCAACTGCGGGCGCTGACCGCGGCCTCCGAACTGGACCACCTGCTCTTCGAGGGCGGCCTCGCGCTCAACTGCGTGGCCAACACGAAGATGCTGGAGAGGTCGTCGTTCACCGGCATGGACGTCAGCTTCGGCGCCAGCGACCCCGGTGTCGCCATCGGCGCGGCCGTGTACACCGCGGGTCTCAGAAACCGCCCCGCCGACGCCGTCACCACCCCTTACCTGGGCCCCTCGTACGACGAACAGCACACCCTGGACGCGCTGGCGGAGTACGCGGACCGCGTCGAGTGGCAGGAGGAGCCCGACGGCGCCTCGGTGGCCGACAGGACGGCGGAGCTGCTGGCCCAGAAGAACGTCGTGGGCTGGTTCCAGGGCCGTACCGAGTTCGGGCCGCGCGCCCTGGGCAACCGCAGCATCCTCGCCAACCCGGCCTTCCCCGACATCAAGGACATCATCAACGTCCGGGTGAAACACCGGGAGCCGTTCCGCCCGTTCGCGCCAGTCGTCCTCACGTCCGAGGCGCCGCGCGTCTTCGAGATGGGCAAGAAGACCTCGTCGCCCTATATGACGTTCGTCTTCCCGGTGCGCGAGGAGTACCGGGAGCGGATCCCCGGCGCCTGCCACGTGGACGGCACGGCGCGCGTCCAGACGGTCGACGAGCGGCAGAACCCGGCCCTCGCGGAGCTGCTGCGCGCCTTCACCGCGCGCACGGATGTGCCCTGCCTGCTCAACACCTCCTTCAACGTGGCCGGTGAGCCCATTGTCTGTTCGCCGCGGGACGCGTTGGAGTGCTTCCTCGCCACCGAGATCGACTACCTGGTCATCGACCGGTTCGTGGTCACCAAGAGGGACCGCTGAGCCGTCCGTCCCCGCCGCCGCGTCGGGGGCCGTGGGCGCCCCTCAGCCCGGAGAGGCGGCGACCCGTACACGTCGGCTCTCCTGGTCGGAGAGGAACGACGCCAACTCCCGCCCCTCCTCGGCGACGGCGGCGCGGTCGGCGCGGGAGAACCGGCGCAGCGGGGTGACGACCACGGTGCCGGCGTCGACGACCCAGGTCGCGGCGACCCGGCCGTCGACGAGGACGACGCGCTCCCCGGCGACCGACAGGCCGCGGTGGGCGTCGTCGATGATGCGGCTGCGGTTCTGGTAGCCGAGGATCGTGTTGTCGAACGCGGGCAGGAACCGCACCGGGGCCGGGGTGTCGGGGTCGGGGAGGGGAGCGCCGGGCAGGTCGAGCAGTTCCCGGCCCTGCCCGTCCCGGTGGCCGACCAGCTCCTCGCGGAGGGCGGCCACCGCGGCCGGCAGCCCCGCGAGGCCGCACCAGGCACGCAGGTCCGATGAGGTGGCGGGGCCGAACGCGGCCAGGTAGCGCCGCACCAGCGCCTGGCCGACCGGGTCGGAACCGTCGGGGGACGGCGGGGCGATCTCCTGGCCCAGCCAGGAGGAGAAGGGGGCGTAACGCGCTCCCGCCTTGGTGCGCCACAGCCCACGCGGCGGCAACTGCGCCACCGGGATGAGCGCGGCGACCAGCATTTCCCCCAGCGCCCGCGGGCCCGGCTCCGGCCAGCGCTCGGCGAGCGCCCGCGCCAGCTCGGTCATCGTGCGCGGCTCTCCGTCGGCAAGCACCTCCCGGCCCGCCGCCGCGAGTTCGTCGAGGTCGACCCCGGCGAGCTCGTCGCGGTAGACCCCCAGGACCCGCTGGCGCAGCATGGCGTCGTGACGGGCCCGCCAGGCCAGGGCGTCGGCGGCGGTGACGAGGTGAACGGTGCGGCGCATCAGAGGGGCCCGCACCACGCGCCGCCCGGTCAGCAGGTCCGAGAGCACCGACGCGTCGAAGCCGCGCAGCCGCGACCAGAGCCCCACGAACGGCTCCTGCGGCTCCTGCGCCTGCAGACCGCAGAGGTGCGCCACGGCATCCAGGGCGGGCAGGTCGGCGCGGTCGAGCAGCAACTGCCGGGCCAGCGTCGCGCGGTTGAGCGCCCGGTTGTCGAGCACGGTCATCTTCACTGGTACGTCCTCACTGGTACGTCCTTGCGCCGGTCACGAACCGTCGTACTCGACGACGACGTCCACCACCCAGGTGACACCGAACCGGTCCGTGAGCATCCCGTACAAGGGCGACCACTGCGCGCGCCCCAGGGGCTGCAGGACGGTCGCGCCGTCGGAGAGCCTCTCCCAGTACGCGGTGATCTCCTCGGGCGTCTCGCCGCGCAGCGAGACGAAGAACGCGTTCTCGCCCCGGTTCCAGGGCAGCCGCGCGGGCACGTCGTAGGCCATCACGCGAAAGCCGTTGTCGGCGGCCACCTGGCCCCACATCACCTGGTCCGCCTCGGACGGCTCCTGGACGTTTCCTGCGTCCTTGTACGTGACCATGGCGACGTCCCCGCCGAACACGGACTGGTAGAAGGTGAGCGCCGCACGGGCGTCACCGCGGAAGTTCAGGTGGGTCACGGCGTTGACGGACATGAGTGGCTCCTTGCCTCTGGCTTCGACGGGCCGTCCGGCCCGCTGATCACAGTGGCAGGAGAAGCGGACAGGTCGTGACCGCTACTCGGGGCAGTATGGGGATCATGCAGAAGACCTCAGCGCGACTGCTGTCGTTGCTCACGCTGCTCCAGGCGCGCCGGGACTGGCCGGGCGCGCTGCTGGCCGAGCGCCTGGACATCAGCCCGCGCACCGTGCGCCGTGACGTCGACCGCTTGCGTGAACTCGGCTACCCCATCGTCGCGACGAAGGGACCCGAGGGCGGGTACCGGCTCGACGCCGGCACGGAACTGCCGCCGCTGTTGTTCGACGACGACCAGGCCGTGGCCCTCGCCGTGGCGCTGCGGACCGCATCCGTCACCGGTGCGGGCATCGAGGAGGCGGCGGCGCGCGCGCTCGGCACCGTCCGCCAGGTCATGCCCGCACGGCTGCGCCACCGCGTCGACGCGTTCCAGGTCACGTCCGTCGAACGGCCGGGGGCGGGGGCGGGGGCGCACGCGCGGGTCGACCCGGAAGTTCTCGTGACGCTCAGCGCGGCCGTCCGCGCCCGCGAGGTGCTGCGCTTCGACTACGCCCCGGCAGCTCCGCAGGAAGCCCTCGCCCCCGACGACCTGGCACCCCCTCGGGAAGCCGCCGCCCCCGCGGCGGCCCCGCCACGCCGCGCGGAGCCGCACCATCTCGTCGCCCGGGGCGGGCGCTGGTACCTCGTCGCCTGGGACCTCGACCGCGAGGACTGGCGGACCTTCCGCGCCGACCGGATCACCCCGCGCACACCCACGGGCCCCCGCTTCCCCTCGCGCGACCTGCCGGGAGGCGACGTGGCCGCCTTCGTCACCAGCAGGTTCCAGGGCGCCGACGGCACCGGCGGCTGGCCCTGCCGAGGCGAGGTGATCCTCGCCTTGCCCGCCGCCGCCGTGTCCCCGCACGCGCCGGACGGAGTCGTCGAGGAACTCGGCCCGGACCGCTGCCGGCTCGTCCTCGGCTCCTGGTCATGGCCCGGGCTCGCCGCCACCATCGGCAGGTTCGACGCCGACATCGAGGTCGTCGGCCCGGCCGAACTCGGAGCCGCCTTCGCGCACTTGGCCCGCCGCTACGCCGACGCCGCGGCGGGCGCGGACCTCACGCGTCCGCCACCCAGCTCCCGTGGAAACCCAGCGGTACCCGCCCCGGCAGCTGGACGCGCGCCAGCGGGCGACCGGTGAAGTCCTGCGCCGAGAGGACCACCAGGTCGGTCGCGCCCCGGTCGGGGTCGTTCACGTACGCCACGATGTAGCCGTCGTCCTCGTCCCGCGCGCCACGCCGCGGCACGAACACCGGCTCGCTGGCCGCCGCCCCCTTCGGGAACCGGTGCACCTGCCGGGTGCCGCGCAACAGGTCGTGCTTCACCAGGCAGTTGGTGAACTTGTCGTCCGGCGGCACCCCGTCGACGGTCTCGTACGCACGCCACATCTCCGCGGCACTGGCGGTGTATCCGAAGCGGTGCCGACGGGACACCCGGGCCTCGTTGACGCGGGGGAACTCCTGCGGGCGGTCGTCGAGGCGGACACTGCCGACCCGGCCCGCGCGCAGATCGATCGTCCACCGGTCGAGCGCCGGGGCACCGGTCGCGGACGGCCCGCCGCTGCCCCGGCCCGCCGCGTAGAAGGGAGCGGGCATCGAGGAGAAGTCCACCACCACCGTGTCGCCCTGGTCGTAGGCGTTGAGGGTGTGCGAGTAGTACATCGGGTCGACCTCGAACCAGCGGGCGGTGCCACCGGCCCGCGGCAGCACACCCACCCGCATCGGGTGCTCGTCGTTCCAGACGTACGGGACCACCGCGCCCGCCTCGGCGGCCTCCGCGTCGAACGTGATCGGGACGTCCACGATCACCACGTACTTCTGGGTGAGCGCGAAGTCGTGCATCATCGGTGCGTCCGCCACCGGGACTTCGGTCGTCCGCGCCACCCGGCCGGTCCGGTCGATCATGAGGTGACGTACGTGGTCCCAGGTCGGGTAGTACGTCACGGCGTGCAGCTCGTCCGCCACCGGGTCGTACTTGGTGTGCGCGGTGAACGCGCCCCGCAACGTGGAGCGGAAGTCGTAGGGACGTACGGTGTTCAGCTCGCCGTCCAGCTCGTAGGGCAGCGGCCCGCCCTCCTGCAGCGCCAGGACGCGGCCCTTGTACGGGATCACGTGCGTGTTGCACGCGAAGTCGTCCGGCGGCACCTCGCCCGGGTACTTCTCCCCGAGCTGCTTCGCCACCCGCGACGAACGCACCCACCGGTTGCGGTACCACTCGGCGCGCCCGTCGCGCAGCCGCACCCCGTGCACCATGCCGTCGCCCAGCATCCAGTGGTGCGCCCGCACGTCCTCCAGGCCCAGCGCGTTCGGGCCGGTCCGCAGATAGCGGCCGTCGAGGTCCCGCGGCAGGCGGCCGGTCACCTTCAGGTCGAACGCGGTGAGTTCCTCGGTGACCGGGGCGAAGGCGCCCTCCAGGAAGGGCAGCGCTCCCTTGCCCGCGCCCTTGCCCGTCGCCGCCGTGCCTGCGCCCCTGCCCGTCGCCGCCGTGCCCGCCGTCGCGGCCCGCGCCGCGGGGGCGGACCGGCCGAGCCCGAAGCCCTCGGCCACACCGGTCGCCGCCGCGAGCGTCGCCCCCTGCAGAATCCTGCGCCGCGTATGACTGGTCATCATGTCTCCCCGTCCGTCGTCGGTCGCCCGGCGGTGGGCCCGGGCTCGTCGCTGGTGACAGGAAGAATCCTCGGCGGCCGCGGGCCACGAGTCAGGAGGTCTGGGACCCGGGCCGGGGTGGCGTCAGCACCACCCCCGGCCCCACCCCCTGACCGGCCGTCGTTCCCAACTTCCGCGCGAGGAGCGCCTCTTCACAGCTCCGGGATCCGGTCGAGCGTGGGCCGGATCGCGTGCTCGGCCCTGTCCGGGTACGGGAAGCCGTGGGCGTCCGCGACCTCCCGGGCCAGGCGGGCGAAGAGGTCGGCGGTCGCCCGGGCCGCGCGCAGCGTGTCGTCGGCGGTGAAGTCGCCGAAGGTCTCCGGGAGGCTGTCCCACACTCCGGGCGCCGCCCAGCGCCGCATGCGTGTCCCGCCGTACCAGACGTCGTGGTCGGCGCCCCGTCGCGTCAGCGCGTGCCACTCGATCATGCACTCGAGCAGTTCCTTCGTGGTCCAGTCCCGGGACTTGGCCACCCAGAGTTCGCCGCGCGCCAGATAGCGCGGCAGGTGCGCGACCTCGAACCAGAACTCGGCGCACAGCTCCTCGAACTCCTCGGCGTCCGGCAGTTCGGCCGGAACGGTACCCGTCGCCCCGGGCAGTCCGGCGGCCGCGCCCTCGCGGTCCCACAGGATCTCGTAGCCCCGCTCGTGCAGGTCGTCGAGCCCTTCGGCGGTCATCTTCGCCAGGCGGTCCACCGGCACCACCTGGAAGTCGACCTTCACCCCTCCTTCGAAGAACACCAGCCGCGCCGGGTTCTCCCACGGGCCCTCGAGCCCCACCTGGACCACCACCGGGCCCAGCCCCTCGACCCACGCGCCGTCCTCATAGCGGTCCGTGTCCGTGGTGTAGAGCTCGATGTCGTGGTCGGAGAAGGCGTCCACGGTGCCGTCGTGGCGAGCCCGTGAACCCGTGCGCAAAACGGCCTGGATGTCCTGCTGTTGCCGGGCCCACTCAAGTACCCGGCCGACGATGCCGTCCTCGGTTTCCGCGATCATGCCGAGCACGCTACTGCACGGCAGGGCGGGGCAGCCGCGGGGCTGGTCAGGCCAGGGAGATCAGCGCGATCGCGGCCCCCGCGCACACCAGGCCGAACTGCTGCGCCCGGGTGAGGCGTTCATGGAGGAAGGTCATGGCGAGCACCACGGGGATGGCGGGGTAGAGCGCGGTCAGGACGACGGCGAGGGACAGCAGCTGTTCGCGCGTCGCGAGGGCGTACATCGTGATCGCCGCGGTGCCGAGGGCGCCGGCGCCGACACAGCTCCAGGCGAGCCGGCCGGGCATGCGCAGCCGGTCGGCGTGCCGGGCGACGGTGGGCAGGAGGACAAGGACCGAGGCCGCGCGGCTGGCGACCAGGGGCCACAGCCCGGCGGCGGGGTCGGCCTGGGCCAGCGCGATGAACTGCAGGGCGAAGCCGGTCCCGGCGATGAGGCCGTCGCGTGCGCCGGAAGCGGTTCTGCCCCGGCCGTCCGCGTCACCCGTCCCACCGGTGTGGCCGGAGCGGGACACCAGCCACAGCGCCGCCGGCGCCGCGCCGATCCCGCACCAGGCCGCCACGCCGGGGCGGTCGCCGAGGAAGGTGATGCCCACGAGGACGGGCAGGGCGACGGCCGCCACGTCGCTCAGCGGCACGACGACGCTGAAGCGGCCGCCGCTCATGCCCCGGTAGAGGAAGGCCACGCCAAGACCTGTGCCGACTCCGGACAGGGCTCCCCAGCCCAGGGCGCCGCCGCCGACGTGCGGCGCGGCGACGAACGGAGCGACGACGAGGGCCAGGACGGTGCCGCCGACCTGGCCGATGAGCGCGACCGCGGTGCTGTGGACGCGGCGGGCGAGGAGGCCGTTGAAGAAGTGGGTGGCACCGAACAGCAGCGCCGACAACAGCGCGAGGAGCTCACCCATCGTCCGGATCGCCTCGCTCATCCCTGGCGCCCCGCTTGCCCCTGGCACTCCGTTCGCCCCGGGCGCCCTGTTCGTCCCGGGCGCCTCGCTCGCTCCGGGCGCGCCGGTCGCGATCGGCCTGCCCCACCGGGCACGTCGCCCGGTCCCTGACGCAGACGTCCCGGTCGCACAGACGGCAGAGACGCTCGGCGTCACCGGGCAGCCGGCAGAGGCCGGTGAGGAGTTTGCCGAGCAGCAGGTCGAGCTGCGCCCGCTCGTCGCGGCCGAGGTGGCGCAGCGCCGCCCCCAGCGCGTCGCCACGGGCGGCGAGGAGGCGGCGCGCGGCGGCGGTGCCCGCCTCGGTGGGGCGGACGGCGACCGCGCGCCCGCGGGTGGACGTCCTGCGGACCAGCCCCTGCCGTTCGAGGCCGTCGACCATGCGGGCGGCGGCCGACTGCGTCAGGCCGACCCGCCGGCCCAGCTCCGTCACGCTCAGGTCCGGGTCGCCGGCCAGCACCACCAGCGCGGCCGCGCCGCTGCCGCTGGTGCCGGCCGCCGCGCCGACCCCCGACAGGAGCAGATCGCTCAGCGCCAGCGCGGTCGCCCCGAGGAGGTTCGCCGTACGGGATTCCGCATCATGCATGACTCATGCATTACCCGTGTCTCCTGGGCGAAACCCGAGGGCCGTGCTGCCTGTCCTACTCGGCCACGACCGGATAGTGGTCGGACAGGTTGGTGTACGTGTACTCCTTGCCCCAGCTCGACACCGTCCAGGGGGCGCTGGTCTCCTTCACCACGTCGTTGCGCCAGCCCGAGGGGCGGGCGTGGCCCTGGCGGTGCAGCACGTAGTCGAGGTCCTCGCGGGGGTCGTCGGGGTAGCGCTCGGAGGCGATGGAGTTGTCCTTCGTGTCGAAGGAGTACGGGTGCCCGGTGCGCGCGTCGGCGGGCGCGAGCCCGGCGTCGGCGAGCATCGACGCGTACTCGCCGCTGTGCCGGTCGACGTTGAGGTCGCCCGCCACCAGGACCTGCTCGTTCGCCGGGATCTTCTTGGCGTCCAGGAAGGCGTCGAGCTCCTTGAACTGCTTGGCGCGGGTGGTGGCGGCCTCGCCCGCGGAGCAGCCGGGGTCGGTGGACTGGGCGTGGGTGCCGACGACGTGCGCCTTGGTGCCGTTCACGTCGAGCACGGCGTAGACGAAGCCCTTGTTGGAGTGGGAGTCCGACCCGCAGGCGTCCTTGTAGACGTACTGCTCCTTGCGCACGATCGGCCACTTGCTCAGCACCGTCACACCGCCGTCCTCGGGCGTGACCGAGGAGTAGGCGCCGCCGGTGGCGTCCCAGCCGCTCTTCGACCGGCCCACGACGGGCGTCTGGTGCGGGTACTCGCCCCTGGCGTGCTGCTGCAGGGCGTCGGAGGAGGAGTTGTCGAACGCCTCTTGGAGGACGACGACATCGTTGCCCCGGAAGAACCCGGCGGCGGGGATCTCCTTGGCGCGGTGGTCCTGGCCCCAGTTCGGGTACAGCGTCTTGCTGAAAAGGAAGGCGTTGTACGTCAGCACCTTCAGGCGCGGAGTGGCTTCCGCGGCCGCCGCGGTGGGGGCCGTCGCGACCAGCGTCGCCGTCGCGGCGAGCGCTATGCCGACGGCGCCGGCCGCGTACGTACGCGGCGTGGAGTGGGGCATGGAGGATCTCCCTGTGGGGGTGGGGACGGGTCCGGTCGAACACACCGGCGCAGATCATCCAAGGCACCGCGGGTTACGGCCAGGTGGCGCGCACGTGATGATCACTTGCAGCGTCATCACACTTCGGGCGCAACTGGGCCCGGGAACGCGGGATCCGGCTTGATCGTTGCAGGAGTGACAACCGGACGTGCCGGTTGCAGGAGCAGTGCCGGCCGCTGCAGGAGCAGTACCGGCCGCGCCGTCGGTCGTGCACGCCGTCCGTCGTGCAAGGAGAAGATCGGAGAGAATTCATGTCGCCGGCACCCCTCGTGCGTCCCGCCACCGCGCAGGACTCGCCCCTCGCCGTCCGGACCCTCGCCGGCGCCTTCGCCGACTACGCGTTCACCCGGCACGTGATCGCGGCCGACGGCCACGTCGAACGTGTGCGGCGGTTCCAGGAGTTGTTCCTGACCCGCGTCGGTCTTCCGTACGGCCGGGTCTGGGTGACCGATGACGCGCGGGCCGTCGCCGTGTGGACCACTCCGGATCAGGACCCGGCGCCCGGATTCGCCGAAGTGGGCCCGTTGATAGAGGAGTTGGCGGGGGAGCGGGCACCGGCCTTCGCCTCCGCCGAGCGCGCGCTCGAACCGCACCGCCCGCGCGAGCCGGTGTGGTTCCTGGCGACCGTGGGCGTGGACCCGGACGCGCAGGGCCACGGGCTCGGCCGGGCGGTGCTCGGGGCCGGGCTCGACGCGGCGGACCGCGCCGGCCGCCCGGCGTTCCTGGAGACGTCGAGCGAACGGAACGTGAAGTTCTACGAGAACCTCGGCTTCGCCGTGACCGCGGAGGTCGAACTGCCCGACGGCGGCCCCCGAACCTGGTGCATGCGCCGCGAGCCGACGCCGGGGCGGGCGGCTCCCGGGCAGGCCCCGGGCGGCGACCCGTCAGCGCAGGTCGAGTCGCATCAGGACCCGGGGGTGACCGGCCAGCACTGACGTGGTGTCGGCGGCGTGAGTGAACCCCGCGCGTTCGAAGTTCTCGCGCAGCCCGGCGTACGCCATCGTCAGATCGACCCGGGCGGCACCGTTGTCGAGGGGGTACGCCTCGATCGCGGGGGCGCCGTGCGCGCGGGCGAACTCGACCGCGCCGGCGATGAGGGCGTGCGAGATCCCCTTCTTCCGGTGACCGGGGCGTACGCGAACACACCACAGCGACCAGACCGGCAGCTCGTCGACGTGCGGGATCTTGCGGTTGCGGGCGAAGGAGGTGTCCGAGCGCGGTGCCACGGCGGCCCAGCCGACCGGCTCGTCGCCGTCGTAGGCGAGCACTCCCGGAGGAAGTCGCGCACGGCACAGCTCGGCGACGTACTCACCGCGGGCCGGCCCGCGCAGCTCCTTGTTGAGCCTGGACGGGATCCGGTAGCTCAGGCACCAGCAGACGTTGGCTCCGGGCGACTTCGGGCCGAGCACGGCACGGACGTCCTCGAAAGCCGAGGCCGGGCGGACTTCGATGACCATGGCGACACGTTCCCACGGCGCACGCGTCGGCGCTGCTCGGATTGTCCCGCGTCGCTCCGCGGACGGCTCGGCGGCGGAAATTCCCTACCGTGGTGAAGGGAAAGGGCGGAGACTCCTCCCATGGCTGACATGGAGTCGTTCCGGGAAGCGGTCGCGGCCTGGGCGGCCGGCGGCCCCGGCGACCCCGCGCGCGAGCTGGCCGCCCGGCTGCCCGTCCGGACAGCCGTCCTGCTCGAAGGGCCGAGCGACGCCGCAGCGGTCGACGCGCTGGCCGCGAGCCGCAACCGGGACCTGGAAGCGGAAGGCGTCTGCGTCCTGCCGATGGGCGGCGCCATGAGCGTCGGCCGCTTCGCCGGTCTCCTCGGGCCGACCGGCCTCGGCCTGCGCCTCACAGGACTGTGCGACGAGGCGGAGCGCCGCTACTACGCCCGCGGCTGGGAGCGGGCCGGCGTGGCGGAACAGGGCTTCTTCGTCTGCGCGGCTGATCTGGAGGACGAGCTCATCCGCGCGCTGGGCGTGACACGGGTGGAGGAACTCATCCGCGCGGAGGGCGACCTGCGCGCCCTGGAGACCTTCCTGCGCCAGCCCGCCCAGCAGGGCCGTCCCCCACAGCAGCAGCTGCGGCGCTTCCTCGGCACGAAGAAGGGACGCAAGATCCGCTACGGCCACGTACTCGTCGAGGCCCTCGACCCGCACCGCGCACCCGCCCCACTCGAAGCCCTCCTCGCCGACCTCACCTGACACCGGCCGTTCACGGCTCCGAGGTGACCGCGGCGATCAGATCGTCGACGACATCCTCGAAGCGGGCCCGGCGGCGGTGGGCGGACCGTTGCCGGTGCGCCCCCGTCCCGTGGCTCAGCAGCCGCGCCCACGCCCCGCGTACGTTCCTCAGGTCCCCGCTCCGTTCCAGCGCCGGGCGGACGTGCGCGTACAGCAGGCCGGCCAGATCTCCGGCCGGCCGCAGGCGGGCGGAGCGGACGTCGAAGCCGTGGCCGCTCAGCCCGTCGCGGGCGGCCCGCCAGTACGCCGCGCGCAGCACCTCCGGTGCCGGATCGGGCACCCGCTCACCGGCGGCCACACCACGCAGCGCGGTCTCCACCAAGGCCCGTACCAGCGCCGCGTACACCACCGTCTCGTCGGCGGTCATCAGCGCGTCCGCCACCCGCACCTCCAGGGTCGGGACATGCGACGACGGCCGAACGTCCCAGTAGAGGCCGCCCGAGTCCATGACCGCCCCGGAGGCGCGCAACCGGCCCACCAGGTCCTCGAAGTGCGCGACGGACTCGAAGTAGGGCGGCGGCCCGGCCACCGGCCAGCGCGCCCAGGACAGGGTGCGCCAGCTCGCGTAGCCGGTGTCGCGCCCGGCCCAGAAAGGGGAGTTCGCCGTGAGCGAGACGAGCACCGGAAGCCACGGCCGCAGGTGATTGCTCACCTCCACGGCGAGGGCGCGGTCGTCGAGGCCGATGTGGACGTGGCAGGCGCCCGCGCACTGCTCGTCGTCGAGGGCCCGGAAGACCTCCAGGCTGCGGGCATACCGCGGCTCGGGAGTGACCGGCAGCGGCAGTACGTCACCGAGCACCGGCGAACCGGACGAGACCACGGCCAGGCCCTGCTGCGCGGCGGCGCCCGCGACGGTCCGGCGCATCTCCCGCACGTCCTCGGCGAGTTGGCCGAGGCCGGTGTGCGGCCGGGTCCTCGCCTCGACCTGGAAGCGGGTGATCTCGTCGCCGACCCGTTCCTCGCCCAGCCGCTTGGCGGCCGCCGAGGCCACGGCGTCGGCACCCGGACGCACGGCGCGCGACGCCGGGTCGACGATGAGGTACTCCTCCTCCACCCCGATCGTCAGATGTCCGTCACTCCGCATGAGCGCGAGCTTCTCACGAGGGGACGCGGTGGCCCGGCCGGAAAGCAGCCAGCCTGCGCGATCAGTGGCCCAAAAGCCGTGGGTCCACGCCTCCTTGGCGGATGTTGATCTCGGCGACGCCGTGGTCGGCGCGTCCGCCGGCGGACCGCAGGGCCCGGCGTGTCACGGCGACAGCGGTGTCCGCCGCCTCACCGGGTGTCTCGGCGAAGACCTGCACGGTGGCGCCGACGGAGAAGAAGGCACCGGTCGGGGCATTGGAGGTCGCGGTCGGCACGATCTCGTACTGCGGCTCACCTTCCAGCGCGTCGACCATGCCCTCCTGGAGCGTCGCCCACTCGTCGTCCGTGACGTCCAGCAGCAGCTGTACGTCGATTTCCCAGTCACTGGCCATCGCGGGCACCCTCATCCGAATCCGTCCACTTGGGCGGGCGTCCGGAGCCGCGGCCGAGAACCGCGGCTCCGGAGCCGACACCAGATGATCTCGCGTCAGGCGTTTGCGCGACAGGCCGGGCCGGTCGTGGACGGGCGGCATCCGCTGCCCGATGCTCTCGCCCATGCCCTCGCACAAGATCTCGCGCCGCTCCTGTCCCGCACCGAGCATCACCCGGCCGAGCCCGCGCCGCCGTCTCGCCGTCCGCCTGACCGTCACCGTCACCGCGTGTGCGATGACACTCGCCGGAACCACCCCCGGCACGTCCGCGGCGGAGCGCGAGGCGCCCAAGGACACCGCAGCCGACCGCGCGTACCGCGACTTCCTCGACCACGGGCCCGACATCGGCGTCATGACCGCCGCCCACCGGGGCCAGTGGCGCGAGGCGCCCGAGAACAGCCTCCCCGCGATGCTGGCGGCCTTCGCGGACGGCGCCGAGATCGTCGAGGCCGACGTCCGGCTGACCAAGGACGGCATCCCCGTCCTGATGCACGACGCGACCGTGGACCGCACCACCGACGGCACCGGCCGCGTCGCCGACCTCACCTACGCCCAACTGCGCGCCCTGCGCCTGCGCGAGGGCCTCGGCGGCCGTCAGGCGGCACTCACCGGCCACCGCGTCCCCACGCTCGCCCAGGCCATGGAGGCCGCCCGGACCCGCGGGCTCGTCAACCTCGACCAGGCGTGGCCGCACCGTGAGGCCGTCTGGCGCGTCCTTGAGAAGACCCGCACCGTGCGCAACGGCCTGTTCAAGTCCCGCGCGCCGGTCACCGAGGTGCGGGCGTTCCGCACCCGCCACCCCGGCGCGCTCTACATGCACCTCGTCGACGACGCCAACGCCGCCTCCGTGACGGAGTTCGGGGACGACCGGCCACCCGCCTTCGAGGTGGTCTTCGACGACGTCCGCGATGTCGTGGCCGACACCGCGTTCGTGCGGCGGCTGCGGACGACGAGCCGTGTCTGGGTCAACAGCATGCGGTACGGCCTGGCGGCCCGGTACACGGACGAGGCGTCGCTGATCGCCCCGGCACGCGGCTGGGCCACGCTCATCGGCCGCCACGGCGCGTCGATCGTCCAGACCGACAACGTCGAGGCGTTGGAGACCTACCTCGCCACGGGAGCGGCGGGCGCGGTGCCGCCCGGCGCGGTACGCGTCCAGGGGGAGGACCACGCCCCGGGCGGTGAGGGAGTGGCGTACCACGACACGGACGCAGGAAACCGGGGCGACGGGCCCGGGCGCCCCGGCGCTGACGTCGACGTGTGCGATCACGACGGCGCGGTGGCGGTGTGCTGGATGCGCGGCTCGGAGTGGCTCACGTACACCGTCGACGTGCCGCGGTCCGGCCGCTACGCCCTGAAGGTCCGGGTGTCTTCGCCGTACGCCCCCGCCGGGACTTACCGAGTCGCCTTCGACGGCGGCGCGCCCGGCGCCGCCGCGCGCGTCGCCAACACGACGGGGCACCACGCCTTCGCCCTTCAGGACAGCGGTGTGACGCGGTCGCTGGAGCGCGGCCGGCACACCCTGCGGCTGTCCCTGGACGCGGACGCGTACCAGAACTGGAACCTGGACCATCTCCAGCTGGAGCCGGTCGGCGGCGGACGTGGATGAGCGGTGCGTACGGCGCTGTACGGCGCTATTCGAACCGCGAGGTGTCGCCCGCACCGTGGCGGACGATCTCGATGTCGCCGCCGGAGAAGTCGATGACCGTCGTCGGCTCCGTGCCGCAGTCGCCGGAGTCGAGGACGGCGTCCACCGTGTGGTCGAGGCGCTCCTTGATCTCCCAGCCCTGTGTCATCGGCGCCTCCTCGCCGGGCAGCAGCAGGGTGCTGGAGAGCAGCGGCTCACCGAGCTCCGCGAGGAGGGCCTGGGCGACGGCATGGTCGGGAATCCGGACTCCGACCGTCTTCTTCTTCGGGTGCAGCAGCTGGCGCGGCACCTCCTTCGTCGCGGGGAGGATGAAGGTGTAACTGCCCGGCGTCGCCGCCTTGATCGCGCGGAACACGTCGTTGTCGATGTGCACGAACTGACCCAACTGCGCGAAGGTCTCGCACACGAGCGTGAAGTGGTGCCGGTCGTCCAGGTTCCGGATGGTGCGGATCCGCGCGATGCCGTCACGGTTGCCCAACTGGCAGCCCAGCGCGTAACAGGAGTCCGTCGGGTACGCGATGAGCGCGCCGGAGCGGATGCTGTCCGCGACACTGCCGATGGTGCGCCGCTGCGGGTTCTCGGGGTGCACGTCGAAGTACTTCGCCATCCGCCGAGTCTAGGCGGGGGCCGGCGTGACGGATGGGGTGGGCGGGGCCGAGTCGTTGTCGCGTGTCACAGGGAGCGGTGGAACTCCAGCCTGTCGGCGAAGTTCTCGTAGCCGGCCCGGGTGAACGCCTTCGCCATGGCCGTGTTCGCCGCGTCGCAGTCCCCGCGGATCTCCTCGGCGCCGTTCGCGGCGAGGATCCGGGTGCCGCGGACCACGGCCGAGGCCGCGTAGCCCTTGCCGCGGTGGGCGGGGGCGACACCGATGAAGCCGATCACGGGCACGCTGGGATTCTCCGCCGGCAGGCTGATCACCGCGGGGCTGCCGTCCGCGTCGTAGCCGATCTCCCACCACTGCGGTTCGTGCCGCATCGAGGCCGTCAGCTCGAAGATCTTCTCGGCCGCCCGCCGCGCCCCGTACTCCTGGACGTCGGCGGCCAGCCGGGCGTCCGCCGTCTCGGCCAGCAACTGCTCCAGGAGGTCGATGAACGGTTCGGGGCCGAGGCCGGCGAGGGAGCGGAACGTCAGCCGGGGGTCGTCGGCCGGCAGTTCACCCGGCACCCGCAGCCTGAATCTCCGCCCGTCGCGGATGACCCGGAAGCCGGAGCGCCGGAGCAGTTCGGCCCGGCGCTCCGGGTCCTGCTGGAACTGCGGTTCCTGCGCGGGCGAGTCGACGACATGCTCCAACTCGTCCGCACCGAGCGCCCGCGCCCTGGTGACCGCCGCGTCGAGCAGCGCGGCCCCGGTGGCGTCCTGGTCGGCCGGCGCCTCGAACAGGACGAAGGCGTACGGGACGTCCTGACCCGGCACGGTCCACAGCACCACGCTGCCCGTCACCTGCCCGGCGCCGTCCTCGGCGACGAGACACCACTCGGGCCGGGTGCACTTGGAGTCGAGCAACTGGCCGAGATAGGCGCGGGTCGCCGCGTTGCGTTCGGGGTCCTCGGGAAGTTCGAACAGTGCGGGGAGCTCGTGCGGTCGGGCGGAACGGATCAGCGTCACAGGCAGACCTTCGCGGAGAGAGGGCGGGCGCGGTTCACATGCGCCCTGAGAACCTAGCCTCCGGCCCGCCGCCGGACGACTGGATTTCTTGCGCGGCGTGCCGGGGTCGGGGCGAAGGCGGGGGTTCAAAGACAGGCTCAGGTGCCGAGGAGCTCGATGATTTCGCTCACCCGGCGCGCCGGGAGGGGGGTCCACCGCGGCGTTGGCGCCAGCCGGGAGACCACTGCGCCGAGCCACTCCGGGTCGCCGAGGCGGTGCAGCGCCTTCGCCTCGGATGTCTTCGCGACCAGGTCGATCACCAGAGCCATGTGCATGGACGTGTAAGTGCGGTCGTGGTGGGTGTAGTTCACCGACCAGGGCTTGTACCGATCACGAATGCCGGACAGGGAGCAGCCGTCGCGGCCACCGTCCATTTGGCCGCTTGCCGCGACGATGACACCCCCGGTGCGGGTGGCCATCCATGGCTTCATGGTGGCCCTCAGCCGAACGGTGTGGAGGCTGCTCCACGGGACGATGTCCCGGGATTCCACCTCTCCCCGCATGTGGTGCTCGATGCCTTCGGCGGCGAGCACCAGGCACGACCCCTCGTTCCGCTTCGGGTCCCCGATGACCCATCGGTTCCCGACCAGTTCCAGCGGCCCCAGGTGCTGCATCATCCCCTCGCCGATCATGTGTTCCCCTGCCCGAAATTTACCCTGCCGTGGCGCCCGACCGGACGGCGAGGAGGGCGAGGCGGATGCGGTTGTCGCACCGCGTCTTGGCCATCAGGTTCGCCACGTGCGTCTTGACCGTGGTCAGTCCCAGGTGCAGCCGATCGCCGATCTCCTTGTTCGACAGACCCTGGCCCAGCAGGGCGAGGACCTCGCGCTCGCGCGGCGTCAGGCCCGCCGGAAGCGGCGCGGACTCCCGCGCGGCCGGGGAGCCGTCGTCCGCGCGCAGCGCCCGGGTGACAAGGCGGTCCAGCGCGGCCTTGCTGAAGGGGGCCTCGCCCTGCGCGGCACGCCGTACGCCGTCCAGGAGCTGGGCCGGGGGAGTGTCCTTCACCAGGAATCCGCACGCCCCGGCGGCCAGCGCCGGGTAGAGGTGATCGTCGTCGTCGAACGTCGTCAGGGCCACCACGCGCACGGCGGGGCGGGCCGCCGTGATCCGCCGGGTGGCCGTGATGCCGTCGACGCCCGGCATGCGCAGGTCCATCAGGACCACGTCGGGGGCGAGGCGTTCGGCCAGGCGTACGGCGTCGGCCCCGTCGCCGGCCTCGCCCACGAGGTCGATGTCCGGGGGCTGTTCGAAGAGCATGCGCAGGCCCATGCGGACGAGCTGCTGGTCGTCGACGACGAGCAGACGGATCACAGGCGGGCCTCCCGCACTTCCGAGGCGGCACCCGAAGCCGCGCCCGAGGTCGCACCCGAAGCCGTGCCCGCGGCAGGAGCTGACGCCACGTCCGCAGCCGCCATGCCCGGCGCGGCTGCCATGCCCGGCGGCCCGGCAGGCAGCTCCGCCCGCAGGCTCCACCCCCGCCCGGAGGGCCCCGCGTCCAAGTGCCCGCCCAGCAACTGCACACGCTCGCGCATGCCGATCAGGCCGTGGCCGGAGGGTCCCGGCTCCGGGACCCGGGGCGGACGGCCCGCTCCGTCGTCGTCGACCGAGACCCGCACCGCGCCGTCCCCGGTCACGCGGACGGTCACCTCCGCGTGCGCGCCCGCCCCGGCGTGACGGGCGGCGTTGGCCAGCCCTTCCTGTACGAGGCGCAGCACGGCGAGCCCGCGGGCGGTGTCGACCCGCGCCAGCTCCCGCTCGTCCACCTCGGCGCTGACGGCGAGGCCGGAGCGGCCGCTCTGCTCGACGACCGACGCCAGGGCCGTGGCCAGCGCTCCGGGGGACAGCAGCGGCGAGGCGTCGGGGTCGACGCTGTCGGGGTCGCGCAGGACCGCCACGAGGCGCCGCAGGTCGGCCAGGGCCGCGCTGCCGCTGGCGTGCAGATCGTCGAGGACGGCCGTCATCCGCGGGTCGGCCGCGCCGTCCGTGCCCGCGGCCGGGAGGACATGACGGGCGACACCCACCCGCAGCACCATCGAGGAGACATGGTGGGCCACCAGGTCGTGCAACTCCCGTGCCACGCTGGCCCGTTCGGCGGCCCGGGCGGCCAGCAGCCGCTGCTCGGCGCGCGCCTCCTCGAGCGTCATGTGCTCCTGGGCGCGCCGCGCGGCTTCGCGTACGGACCGTACGTACGCGCCGAACAGCAGGGGCACGCCCGCCACGACGCCCATCTTGTAGAGCACGGAGAGGAGTTCGGCGGGCAGGTCGGTGATCCGGTTCGCGGCCACGGCGCACGCCAGGACGGCCGCCGCGACCACCGGCCGCCGCCCCGGCGTCCGTACTGCGAGTTCGAAGAGGGTGAGCGCGGCCAGTACCTTCAAGGCCGCCACCGGCTCGGCGCCCGCGGCATGCGCGGCCACGACCAGGGCCGGCAGGGCGAGCGCCGCCCCGAACAGCCACCGGGTCCCCGCCACGCACAGCGCGAGACCGGCCGCGGCGCATCCCCAGTCCGCCGCGCCGGAGGGCCGCTGGACCAGGAGCAGGTCGCCGAGGAGCGTGCCCGCGATCACCAAGACCCGTACAGCGGCGTACTTCTCGTCGAAGACCGGCTCCACCCATGATCGCTTCACGGGTCTCACGATAAGTGCCGCCCCCGGGACCCGGGCTCCTGCCGTGGGAGGAGGCCGCCTCCTCCCACCAGCCGGTTCACCGGCCCGTCGGCGGAAGCGGGCCGCCCGCCCACGCTGACAGCGTGACCGGCATGAACGCACACGGCACGAACGCACGCGGCACGAACGCACAGGGCGCGACCGCACACGACACGTCCGCACACGACACCACCCGGCGCTCCCTCCTCGGCGGCGCCGCCGCCCTCGGCCTCGCCTCCCTGGCCCTCGACGGCACCGCGCACGCCGCGGAGTCCGCCGCGCGCCGGCCCGCCCGCGGTCGCTTCGCGGGAACCTCGGTCCTCATCACCGGCGCCACCTCCGGCATCGGCGAGGCGACCGCCCGCGCCTTCGCCGCCGCGGGCGCGCACGTCGGATTCTGCGGCCGCCGCGCGGAGTTGGGGCGCACGGTGGAACGCGAGATCCGTGCTGCCGGAGGCGAGGCCACGTACGTCCGGGCCGATGTGCGCGAGGCCGAACAGGTGCGGTCCTTCGTGGACCGGATCGCCCACCGCTACGGCGGCATCGACGTGGCCTTCAACAACGCGGGCATCGGCAGCGCCAAGCTGCCCCACGAGATGACCGCCGAGGAGTGGGACGACGTGCAGGCCACCAACGCCCGCGGGATGTTCCTCGCCCTCAAGTACGAGATCCCGCACATGCTCAGGGCGGGGCACGGCATCGTCATCTGCACCTCGTCGTCGGCCGCCGAGCAGGCCCGGCCGAACGGCGCCGCCTATACGGCGAGCAAGCGCGCCGTGCAGGGCATCGTGAAGTCCGCCGCCCTCGCCTACGGACCCAAGGGCATCCGCGTCAACGCCCTTCTCCCCGGCACCACCGACACCGCCTTCGTCCGCCCACCGGGCATCCCGGACGCCGACTGGGCCCAGTACAAGAAGGCGTTCGGCCCCCTGAACGTCGACGGCCTGGAACGCATGGCGGAACCCGCGGAGATCGCCCGCGCCGTACTCGCCCTGGCCTCCGACGACTTCCCCTACATGACCGGTGCCTCGGTCGCGGTGGACGGCGGAAGCACGGCGGGCCGCAAGATGCTCCGGCCCGGCGGTCCGTGACCGAACGCGACCGTGATGTCGAGGCCCCCCTCAGGCCCGGGCAGCGCGGTCACGCGTGCGCCGTGGGCGTCGGCGACCGCGGCGACGATCGACATGCCCAGGCCGTGGCCCTCCGGAGGGCCGGTGCGGGTCTCGAAGCGCTGGAAGGGCTGGAAGAGGTCGGCGACGCGCTCGTGCGGGATACGCGGCCCGCTGTTCGTCAGCCGCAGCACCGGCCGCCCGTCGCTCACCCCCGTGTGGACGCGGATCCAGCCGCCGGGCACGTTGTGGCGTACCGCGTTGGCGACGAGATTCGTCACCAGGCTCTCCAGCAGGCGCGGGTCGCCGACCGTCGGGGCCGGGCCCGGCGACAGCTGGACGCGCAGACCGGTGGGGGCCTGCTCGCGCAGGACGGCGCGCGCGAGCGCCGCAAGGTCGACGCGCTCGCTCCGCTGGAGACCGAGCTGGCCGCGGGCGAGGGTGAGGAGGGCCTCGATGAGGTGCTCCTGGCGCTCGCCCGTGACCAGGAGGCGTTCGCAGACGGCGCGCAGGGACCGCGCGTCCGCCGCCGGGTTGGCGAGCGCGACCTCGATCAAGGCCCGCTGCAGGGTGAGCGGGGTGCGCAGCTCGTGCGAGGCGTTGGCGACGAAGCGCTTCTGCGCGGTGAACGCCGTGTCGAGGCGCCCCAGCAGACCGTCGAACGTGTCGCCGAGGTCCTTGAGCTCGTCGTCCGGGCCTGCCACCGCCAGGCGTTCGTGGAGGTTGCGCTCGGAGATGCGACGCGCCTTGTCCGCCATCGTACGGACCGGACGCAGCGCACGGCCCGCCATCAGCCACCCCAGCGCCACGGACACGGCCGACATGAGAGCGAGCGCGATCCCGGACTGGGTGAGCAACTGCTCCAGCATCGCCGCGCGCTGCGCCGCCCCCGGATCGGCCAGTCGGCCGGTGTCCTGGGGCAGCCAGGGAGCCGCGCCCGTGCCGGTCATCTTGCGCACTATCTGCGGTTTACGGGTGGCCACGAGGACGTACGTGACGATGAGCAGCGCCGCCCCCGACACCAGGAACAGCCCGCCGTAGAGCAGCGTCAGACGCAGCCGCACGGTCCAGCGGAACCGGCGCGGGGCGGGGGAGGGGCCCACGCGGTCAGATGCGGTAGCCGGCATGGGGCACCGTCTCTATCACCGGCGGGTCGCCGAGCTTGCGGCGGAGCCGGCTGACTGTGACCTTCACGGTGTTGGTGAAGGGGTCGGCCGCCTGGTCCCAGGCCCGCTCCAGGAGCTGCTCCGCGGAGACGACGCCGCCCCGTGCGCCGAGCAGCAGTTCCAGGACGGCGAGTTCCTTGGGGGAGAGGTCGAGGCGGCGGCCGCCTCGGCGGGCGACGCGCTGCGCGGAGTCCAAGGTGAGATCGCCCCGGGTGAGGACGGGGGGCACGGCCGGCTGGGCGCGGCGCCCCAAGGCCCTGACCCGGGCGATGAGTTCGGCGAAGGCGAACGGTTTGGGGAGATAGTCGTCGGCCCCCAGGGAGAGACCGCCGACCCGGTCCTCGATCGTCGTGGCGGCCGTGAGCATCAGCACCCGGCAGCGGCCGCCGCGCGCGACCAGCACCCGGCACACCTCGTCGCCGTGCACGCGCGGCAGGTCGCGGTCCAGGACGACGACGTCGTAGTCGTGCACGAGGGCGAGGTCCAGGGCCTCCCCGCCGTCGTACGCGAGATCGACGGCCATGCCGTCCTGGCGCAGGCCCGTGGCCACGGTGTCGGCCAGCTCCCGGTGGTCCTCGACAATCAGCACGCGCATGGCCGACAGAATGCCGCAGGGGGCGTTACGCCGGCATAACAGTCCGCGTTCCCGCCATGTAACCAGTGGGTCCGTAGACCTTGACCGCATGACACAGACGTACAAACGCAAGAGCGCACGGACAAGAGCCGTCGCCCCGCTGCTCGCCTCGGTGGTGCTGACGGGAGCTGTCCTGACGGCATGCTCGGACGGGTCGTCGCAGGCGGCGGACGCGGACGGGCCGGGGGCGGTGGAGAAGCCGTCGCCGACCGGCCCGGAGGAGCGCGGCCTCGCGTACGCGAAGTGCATGCGCGAGAACGGGGTGCCCAAGTTCCCCGACCCTGAACAGGGCGGCGGCGGCATCAGGATCGGCCCCGGTATGGGCGTCGACCCCCAGTCGTCGGAGTTCAAGAAGGCCCAGGAGGCGTGCAAGGACCTGTCTCCGCAGGGAGCGGGCGGCCCGAACGGGGGCAAGCCGCTCGACTCCGCGAAGGTCGCCGAGTGGGCGCGGTGCATGCGGGAGAACGGCGTGCCCAAGTTCCCCGACCCGGAGATCGACGGCGGGTCGATGGTCATCGACATGTCGGCCGTCGGGATGACGGGCGACGACCCCAAGTTCCAGGAGGCCATGGAGGCATGCCGCGACAAGCGGCCCTCCGGCGGCGTGATGATGAAGGGCGGCGGGGGCCAGTGAGCGGGTCGGACGCGGGCGTGAGCGGGCCCGTCGCCGAGGTGAGCGGGCCGGAGACCGACGACCGGCCGCGTGTTCCGGACGACAGCGGCACGGTCCTCGACAGCGGTGGCGCCGAGGGCTTTCCGCCCGGTGCCGGTGCCGCCGGGCCGTCCCGGCGCCGACGGCGGCCCCTGCGTACGTCGCTGATCGTCCTGGCCGCGACCGCGGTCGCCGGCGCGGGCGGCATCGCCGCGACCGGCGCGCTCGGCGGTGACGGTGCCGGCCCCGCCGCGGCCGACCCGTCGGGACCGGCCCGTACGGCCACCGTCGAGAAGCGGACGCTCACCCGTGGCGAGACGGTCGACGGCACGCTCGGATACGGCGAGGCGAGCCCGGTGCGGGCGGCCGGGGCGGGCGGCGCGAGCGAACCGGCCGGCGAGGGCGGGGCATCCGCTGCCCCCGAGAGCGGCAATGCCACCGACTCCGGGGGAACCCTCACCTGGCTGCCCGCCGAAGGCCAGGAGATCGAACGCGGAGAGACGGTGTACAGCACGGACGAGAAGAAGGTGCCGCTGCTGTACGGCTCCACCCCGCTCTACCGCACGCTCGACGTGGGCGCCGAGGGCGACGACGTGGAAATGCTTGAGAAGAACCTGGCCGCGCTCGGCCACACCGGCTTCACCGTGGACGAGGAGTACACCTCGGGCACCGCGGAGGCCGTCAAGGACTGGCAGGAGGACCTGGGCCGGGGGGAGACGGGCGAGGTCGCGCCGGGCGACGCCGTCGTGGCGTCCGGAGCCAGGCGCGTCGCCGAGGTCAAGTCGTCCCGCGGCGACGCCGCCTCGGGCGAGGTGCTCACCTGGACCGGCACCGCGCGGAAGATCACCGTCGATCTGGAGGCGCAGTACGAGGACCTGGTCGAGGAAGACGCCAAGGCCACCGTCGCCCTGCCAGACGGCACGGAGGCCGAGGCCCGCGTGACGGACGTCGGCACCGCCGCCACCGCCAAACCCTCCGAGGACGGCGGCGACTCCCAGGGCGGCGCCGACGGTGCCACCCTGCCCGTCGAGCTCACCGTCAAGGACCAGAAGAAGCTGGGCCGTTACCAGGCGGCCCCCGTGGACGTGACGCTGGCCGCCGAGAGCCGCGAGGACGTCCTCGCCGTTCCCGTCGGCGCACTCGTCGCACGCAAGGGCGGCGGCTACGCGGTCCAGGCCGTCACCGGCTCCGGCGTCGCACACCGGCCGGTGGAGCTCGGCATGTTCGCGAACGGCATGGTCGAGGTGTCCGGCGACGGCATCACCGAGGGCCTGAAGGTGGGGGTGCCGAAGTGAAGCCGTCCGCAGCCGCACGGGCGGGCCGCGAAACGAGTCGGCTCGCGCGCGAGGATGGAGACCTCGAAGCGAGGCGGTCCGCACACGCGGACGGAGACCCCGAAGTGCCGCCGCCCGTCGTCGAGTTGGAACAGGTGTCGAAGACATACGGGGACGTGGCCGCGCTGGCCGGGGCCGGACTCGTCGTCCGGCGCGGGGAAATGCTGGCGATCGTCGGCCCGTCCGGCTCCGGCAAGTCGACGATGCTCAACATCATGGGGACGCTGGACCGCCCGTCCGCGGGGACGGTCCGCGTCGACGGCCACGCGATCGACGCCCTGTCCGACCGCCAGCTGGCCGCGCTGCGCGCCCGCACCATCGGCTTCGTCTTCCAGGCGTTCCACCTGGCGGCGGGCGTGCCGGCCCTCGACGCGGTCGCGGACGGCCTGCTCTACAGCGGCCTGCCGCGCGGCGAGCGGCGCCGCCTCGCGGAGCGCGCGCTGCGCCGCGTCGGCCTCGGCGCACGCCTGCACAACGAGCCGCACCAGCTCTCCGGAGGCGAGAAACAACGCGTGGCGATAGCACGCGCCGTACTCGGCGCCCCTTCCCCCGGCTCTGCGAGCAGGGGAGACGGAGGCCCCTTGCTGCTGCTCGCGGACGAGCCGACGGGCGCGCTCGACTCGCGATCGGGGGAGGTGGTCATGGATCTCCTGCACGAACTGCACCGGGCGGGCACCACGGTCGTGGTCATCACGCACGACCGGGACATCGCGGCGTCGCTGCCGCGCGAGGTACGTATCAAGGACGGCCGGATCGAACACGACTCCGGCACCGCCGAGCCCTTCACCGGCCGCGCGGCACCCCACACCTTCGCCACCGAGCACGAACACGAGCACGACGCCGCTGTCGTGGAACGGGTGAGCCGATGAGTACGGCGACACGGCCGCGGCCGAAACCGGCCCGGCTGAGCCCGGCGGACGTGGTGCGCACGGGCGGCTCGGGCCTGCGCTCGCGCCCGATGCGCGTGTTCCTCTCGGCTCTGGGCATCGCGATCGGGATCGCCGCGATGATCGGCGTCGTGGGCATCTCCACCTCCAGCCAGGAGGAACTGGACCGCAAAATGGCGGCACTGGGCACCAACCTGCTGACGGCCGCGCCCGGCCAGTCCTTCAGCGGCAGCGCGGCGCATCTGCCGGACGAGGCCGTCGAGATGGTGGGCGCCGTCGAGGGAGTGGAGTCGGTCTCGGCGATCGGCAAGACCGCCGCGAAGGTGTACCGCAACGACCACGTCCCCAAGGAAGTGACCGGCGGAATCGGCGTGTACGCGGCACGCACCGACCTGCCCGGGACCGTGGGCGTGGACGTGGTCGACGGCCGCTGGCTGAACGCGGCCACCTCCCGCTACCCGGCGGTGGTCCTCGGCGCGAGGGCCGCCGAACAGCTCGGCGTCCACGCCTCGGGCCCGGACACCCAAGTGTGGCTCGGTGACCGGTGGTTCACCGTGGTGGGCCTCCTCGCCCCGAACGAACTCGCCCCCGAACTCGACTCGGCCGCGCTCGTCGGCTGGCCCGCCGCCGAACAGGAGCTGGACTTCGACGGCTTCGCGACGACGGTGTACGCACGGGCGGACGAGCCGTCGGTGACCGACGTCCAGGAGGTCCTCGGCGCGACGGCGAACCCGGAGAACCCCAACGAGGTGAACGTCTCCCGCCCCTCCGACGCGCTCGCGGCGAAGCAGGCGACCGACGACGCCCTGTCCGGTCTCCTCCTGGGCCTGGGCGCGGTGGCACTCCTGGTGGGCGGGGTCGGAGTGGCCAACACCATGGTCATCTCGGTCCTGGAACGACGGGCGGAGATCGGTCTGCGCCGCTCCCTGGGCGCCACCAGGGGCCAGATCCGCACCCAATTCCTGTGCGAATCCCTGCTGTTGTCGGCCCTCGGCGGTCTGGGCGGCGTCGCCCTGGGCATCGCGGTGACGGCGGGGTACGCGGGCTACCAGGGCTGGCCGACGGTCGTCCCCCTGTGGGCGATGGCCGGCGGCGTGGCCGCCACCCTCGTGATCGGCGGCCTGGCGGGCTTCTACCCGGCGGTGCGGGCCGCGCGGCTTCCGCCCACGGAAGCCCTGGCGGCGGCGTGAGGCGCGCGCGGCCCGAGTCGGCCGTGGCCGGAAGCCCGGAAGTCCGGAAGGCCGGGAGTCCTCAGCAGCGACGGATCGCGTCCTCGGTGAGAGCGGCCAGGTCGGGGTATCCGTCGACGGCCATGGTGAGGTCTGCCTCGGCGAGGATCGAACGCAGGACGTGCACGATGCCGTCGACGCCGCCGAGGGCGAGGCCGTAGGCGTAGGGCCGCCCGATGCCTACGGCGCTCGCGCCGAGTGCCAGGGCCTTGACCACGTCCGTGCCGGTGCGCACGCCGGAGTCGAAGAGCACCGGCAGCTCGCCTGCGGCTTCCACGACGGCGGGCAGGCAGTCGAGCGCGGGGAGGCCGCCGTTGGCCTGGCGGCCGCCGTGGTTGGAGCAGTAGATCCCGTCGACGCCGTAGTCCCGGGCGCGGCGTGCGTCGTCGGGGTGGCAGATGCCCTTGAGGATGAGCGGCAGGGTCGTGAGGGAACGCAGCCAGGTCAGGTCGTCCCAGGTCAGCGGCTTGCCGAAGACGCCGGCCCAGTGCAGCACGCCGGCGCGGGGGTCGGCGTCGAGGTCGGCGTCGACCTGGGAGCGGAAGCGGGGGTCGCTGGTGTAGTTGGCGAGGCACTGGCCGCGCAGCTGCGGGAAGTTGGCCGTGGCGAGGTCACGGGGCCGCCAGCCGGTCACCCAGGTGTCGAGCGTGACGACGATCCCGGAGAACCCGGCCGCCTCGGCGCGGTGCACCAGGCTCTCGGCGAGCTCGCGGTCGGTGGGGGTGTAGAGCTGGAAGAGCCCGGGTGTGCCGGAGAACTCCGCCGCGACGTCTTCCATCGGGTCCACGCTCAGCGTCGAGGCGCACATCGGCACTCCGGTCCGAGCGGCGGCGCGCGCGGTCGCGAGGTCACCGTGGCCGTCCTGGGCGCACAGCCCGACGACGCCGATCGGAGCCATGAAGACCGGGGCCGGCCAGCGCCTGCCCCACAGCTCGACCGACAGGTCCCGTTCGGTGGCCCCCACGAGCATCCGCGGTATCAGTCCCCAGCGGTCGAACGCCTCGACGTTGGCCCGCTGGGTGTGCTCGTCGCCCGCGCCGCCCGCGACGTACGACCACACCGACGGGGGCAGCGCCCGGCCGGCGCGCGCTTCGAGCTCGGCGAACGTCATCGGCAGGGTGGGCAGGACACCGCCCAGGCCGTTGAGGTAGATCTCGTTCTGGTAGTTGCCGAACGGCGGCTGTGTCACGGGCTGTATCCCATCGTGAAAGGGCGGCGCGCGCCGGAGCCCGGGCGAGGGGCCGGGCGGCGGCAGCCGCCGCGGGGTTGATCGGCTGCCGGGCAGCGTAGGCGCTCCGCGAAGGGACGTCACCAGGGCCGTTCACGCACGTCTCCAGAGCCGGTCACGCACCTCGCCTCGCCCCGGGGCGGTCACGCACCTCGCCCCGGGGCCCCCACGGCCGAGTCAGCCGCTCTCCGGCGGGCACCACTCGAGGAGCAACAGCGTCGCGTCGTCGCGCAGTTGGTTCTCCTGCCGGTCGAGGATGGAGTGGATGAGCTGCCGCAGTGCCTCCGGCGCCGATTCCCCCGCGGCCGTCGCCCGGATGATGCTGTCGGTGAACCGCTCCAGGCCGAACTCGGCGCCCCCTCCCGTACGCAGCTCGGTCACGCCGTCGGTGTACATGAGCACCCGGTCGCCCGGCTGGAGGGCCTCCTCGTGGACCTCCCACCGGACGTCGGCCAGCAGGGCGGGCGTCCCCATGGGCGGCTGCGCCTGCCGCTCCAGCGCGCGGTCGAGTACGCGGTGGTCGCGGATCAGCAGCGGCGGCGGATGGCCGCAGTTGCACCAGCGCAGGACGCCCTCGGCGAGGCCGAGCTGGGCGAAGATCCCCGTACAGAACTGCTCGGGCAGCCACTGGGCGAGCGCCTGCTGGATGTTGTCGACGAGTTCGGGCAGCGGGGCCTCCGCCCGGCGGGCGTTGCGGCAGCCCGCCATGGCCACGGCGGTCGTCAGACCGGACGCGAGGTTGTGGCCCATGGCGTCCAGGATGGCCAGGTGCAGGGTGGACCGGGTCAGCGAGTGGTCGAAGACATCACCGCCGATCTCGTACGCCGGCTCGAGGACGGCGGTCGAGATCACGCGTGAGTTGCCGATCGTGCGGGGCGGCAGGAAGGCGCGGAGCATCTCGGCGGGGAGCTGCATCGTCTCGGACCGGGTCCGGCGCGCGAAGCTGTCGCTGGACGACCGCTTCGAGGTGATCACCATGGCCAGGAGCGAGGCCAGCATGCGGCAGCGCCGCAGCAGCGCGCCGTCGATGGCCGGGGCGGTGGCGCCGATGACGCCGAGACGCTCCGCCCCGTCGATCAGGGGCAGCCAGGTGGTGATCCTGCCCTGCGGCAGTTCCTCGACGCGCAGCGCGTGGGCCCGGTAGGCCGAACCGGCCACGGAGGTGTCCACACCGAGCACGGGCGGTCCGTCGGCCAACGGCACCAGACTGCGCTGTTGCAGGTCCACGAGGTACACGTCGACGCGGTCGAGCCCGGCGGCATCCGCGAACCGCTGCACCAGGGCGGGCAGCTCCATCGCGGTCGCCGCGTGGGCCGAGGAGAGCAGTTGTTCGAGCAGCTGCTCTCCGGGACCGGGCACCCTCGGTTGGCTCGCCATCTGTGATCACCGCCTCCTCCCACGCAGTCTCACACCGGGTCCCGCATCGCGCCCGAGCAGCTGACCTGACCGGTTCCGGGCCTTTGGGTCCGCCGGAGAGATGGCCATGGTCCCCGAGGCGGGTGAGCAAGGTCCCGGTACGCGGCCCGCCGTCTGCGGAACCACTCGCGAGACCGCACGAACCGGGTGAGGAGAGGGCTGCTGTGCCGAGTGGTATCGGGGTGAACGACCAGCGCGTGAGTCGTGCGCGTCGGGAGTGTCAGGCGAGTCTGGCGAGCCGGGCGACGCCTTTCGGGGCGGTCGGCGTCGACCGGGCGGCCGGTCCTGCCGGGGGCGGGCGGGGCGAGGCGTCCGGGCTGCCGTGGATCGAGGAGGCCGGGCAGGTCGCGCCGAGGGACGCGCGGGAGCTGTCGAAGCTGTTCTTCGACCGGCTCGGGACGCTGGAGGAGGGGACGCGCGAGCACGAGTACGCGCGCGGCACCCTGATCGAGATGAACCTGACCCTCGTGCACTATGTGGCGAGCCGGTACCGGCACCGCGGCAACGGCCAGATGGAGGACATCGTCCAGGTCGGGACCGTGGGCCTGATCAAGGCGATCGACCGGTTCGACGTGAGCCGCGGGTTCGAGTTCACCTCGTTCGCCGTTCCCTGGATCCTCGGCGAGATCAAGCGCTACTTCCGCGACACGAGCTGGGCCGTGCACGTTCCGCGCAGACTGCAGGAGCTGCGTGCCGGGCTGTCCCGTTCCCAGGAGAGGCTGGCCTCCGCGCTCGGTCGCGAGCCGACCGTCAAGGAGCTCGCGGCGGACCTGGAGGTCACCGAGGAGGAAGCGCTGGAAGGGATCATGGCCGCCAATGGTTACGCGGCCGGGTCCCTGGACGCCCCGCACGATCCGAACGACGACGGCGAGGGGCACCGCAACGGCCGTTCCCTCGCCGACGTCATGGGCGACCCGGACCCCGCCATCGAGGTCTTCGAGCACCTGCACGCCCTCGCTCCGCTCCTGGCGGAGCTCGACGAGCGGGAGCGCCGCATCATCGAGATGCGCTTCGGACAGGAGATGACCCAGGCCGAGATCGGCAGCGTCCTGGGCATCTCGCAGATGCATGTGTCACGGCTGCTCTCCCGCACCCTGGCCCGCCTGCGGACGGGCCTGCTCACGAGTGACTAGGGGCTGCCCGATGGGTCGGCGCGGCGTCGCGCCGACCCATCGGAGCGGGCGCGACCGCCGACACCGGTCAGTGGGCGACGGTCAGATGGCGCCGCCCCGACGGAGACTCCAGCTCGTCGAGCACGGCGATCGCGAGGTCCTCGGCGCTGATGCGCGAGCGCCCGTCGGAGCCCACCAGGAGGGTGTCGGTGCCTGTGCGGTAGGTCCCGGTGCGCTCGCCCGGCTCGAGAATCGCGGGCGGGCTGAGGAGGGTCCACTTGGCACCGGGGTGACGCTCGCAGGCCCGCAGCTGTTCGGTGCTGGCGGCCGCGATGGGGCGCCATTGGGCGGGGACGTACGCGGGATTGTCGGAGACGAGCAGATCGGGCCGGTCCGGGCTGCGCAGCGGTCCTGCGCCTCCCACGACGAGCAGCCGCGTCCCGGTGGCGGCGGCGACGTCGAGCACCCCGGTGGTCGCGGGAGCCAGCGTGGCCTCGGACCCGGGAGCGGGGCGGATGGTCAGGACGGCGGCGTCGGCGGCGGCGAGGAGCGGGCGCAGGGCGTCGGGGTCGGTGACGTCCGCGGCCACCGTGTCGACCCCTTCCGGGAAGGAACCGGGGGCGGCGGGGCGACGGGAGACGGCGGTGACGGTGTGGTCGCGGCGTACGGCCTCGGCGGTGACGCGGCTGCCGACCATGCCGGTGGCTCCGATGACGGCGATCTTCATGTGAATCGTCACTCCTTGGGAGATCTGGTGAGTTGGCGGGGGCTGAGCTGTCCGGCGACGAGCGCCGTCAGGGCGAGGGCGAATCCGGCGAGTTGGCCGAGCGTGAAGTCCTCGCCGAGGGCGAAGGCGCCGATGAGCGCGGCGACCAGGGGCGAGAGCAGGACGAGCATGGCGGTCGCGGTGACCGGGAGGCGTCCGATGCCCCGGAACCACAGCGCGTGGGCGACGAAGCCGCCGACGGTGCCGAGCCACAGGTAGCCGGTCACCGCGGACCCGTCCAGGTGCGGGGGAGCGCCTTCGACGAGGAGCGTGAGCGGGAGCAGGACGAGACCGCCCGCGGTCAGTTGCCAGCCGGCGAGCGTCACCGGGCCGACTTCGCCGGGACGGCTCCAGTGCTTGGTGAGGATCATGCCCAGGGCCATCGAGCCGGCGCCCGCGAGGCCCGCGACGATGCCGACCCCGTCGAGTCGCGCGGTCGGCCCGAGGACGACGAGCCCGACGCCGACGGCCCCGGCGACACCCCACCCGACGCGCCAGGTCGAGGGCCGCTCCCGCAGCACGACCACCGCCAGCCCCGCGACGATGATCGGCTGTACGGCGCCGAGCGTCGCCGCGACCCCGCCGGGAAGCAGCTCCGCGGTCAGGAAGAGGAGCGGGAAGAAGGCACCGATGTTGAGGGCGCCGAGCACGGCTGCCTTCCACCACCAGTCGCCGCGGGGCAGGGTGCGCGTGACCAGCAGGAGCAGCAGGCCGCCGGGCAGCGACCGCAACAGGGCGGCGAACAACGGGTGGTCGGGCGGCAGCAGCTCGGTCGTCACCGCGTACGTGGTGCCCCACGCGGCGGGCGCGAGGGCCGTGGCGGCGATCAGCGCGACGGTGCCGCCCGTGAGGCCGGCACGGGTGGAGCGAGCGGTCCGTGCCCGTTCCCGGGCCTGTTCCGGCAGCTGCTGCCGGGGCGGTGAAGTGGTCATGCGGGAAGTCTCAGTCCACCGCCATCCATCCGTCCAACATATGGTTGGCATGGAACCAATCGTGTTTGGAGATGGATCGCGTGGAACTTCGTCAACTTCGGTACGTCGTCGCCGTCGCGGAGACCAGGAACTTCACCCGGGCCGCCCGGCAGTGCTTCGTCGCCCAGTCGGCGTTGAGTCACCAAATCGGGAGTCTGGAGCGGGAGTTGGGGGTGAAGCTGTTCGCCAGGACCAGTCGGCGGGTGGAGCTGACGCCGGCCGGTGAGGCGTTCCTCGTCGGCGCGCGACAGTCCCTGGAGGCCGCCGACCGGGCCGTGAGCGACGCGGCCGCCGCGGTGGGCGAGGTGCGCGGCCGGCTGGCCGTCGGGATCATCCCCACCGTGACGGCGGTCGACATCGCCGCGGTCCTCCAGCGGTTCCGTGAGCGGCACCCCCACGTGCGGGTGGGCCTGCACGTCGGCGCCAGCGACGTCATGGCGGCCGAGGTCGCCGCGGGCGACCTGGATGTGGCGTTCCTCGGTCTGGCGGCCGGGAACCCGCCGCAGGGCGTGGAGGCGCGGGAGCTCGGCCGGGGGCCGCTCGTCGCCGTCGTGTCTGGAAGGAGGGGGGCCGCTCGTCGCCGTCGTGTCTCCCACGCACGCGCTCGCGGACCGCGGCGAGGTCGCCCTCCATCAGCTCGCGGACTCGCCCTTCGCCGACTTTCCCGTCGGTTCGGGAGGCCGGGTGCAGAGTGACCGGGCCTTCGAGGCGGCGGAGCTGGAGCGCGACGTCGCCTACGAAATGATGTCCGCCGAGCTGATGATGCGGTTCGTCGGCCGGGGGCTCGCGGTCGCCCTGCTGCCCGCCGCCATCGCCCGCTCCAGCCCGGACGTCCGGGTGCTCACGCTCACCGACGGTCCGAGCCGCGTCGAATATCTCGCCTGGAGCAGGTTCAACCCCACGCCCGCGACCCGGGCGTTCCTGTCCGCGGTTCCTGCCTGAATCCTCTTTGCATGATCATGCGGGAAGGTGCATACTCTTCCCATGTCTAAGGTCCTCACCTCCCTTCCCGCCGGCGAGCGCGTCGGCATCGCCTTCTCGGGCGGCCTCGACACCTCGGTCGCGGTCGCGTGGATGCGCGACAAGGGTGCTGTCCCGTGCACCTACACCGCCGACATCGGCCAGTACGACGAGCCCGACATCGCCTCGGTGCCCGGCCGCGCGAAGACCTACGGCGCCGAGATCGCGCGCCTGGTGGACTGCCGCGTGGCGCTGGTCGAGGAGGGCCTCGCCGCGCTCACCTGCGGGGCGTTCCACATCCGCTCGGGCGGGCGCGCCTACTTCAACACCACGCCGCTTGGCCGCGCCGTCACGGGCACCCTCCTGGTCCGGGCGATGCTCGAGGACGACGTACAGATCTGGGGCGACGGCTCGACCTTCAAGGGCAACGACATCGAGCGGTTCTACCGGTACGGCCTGCTCGCCAACCCGCGCCTGCGGATCTACAAGCCCTGGCTGGACGCGGACTTCGTGACCGAGCTCGGCGGCCGCAAGGAAATGTCGGAGTGGCTGCTCGCCCACGACCTGCCCTACCGCGACAGCACCGAGAAGGCGTACTCCACCGACGCCAACATCTGGGGCGCCACCCACGAGGCCAAGACCCTGGAGCACCTCGACACCGGCGTGGAGACCGTCGAGCCGATCATGGGCGTGCGGTTCTGGGACCCGTCGGTCGAGATCGCGGCCGAGGACGTGACGATCGGCTTCGACCAGGGCAGGCCGGTGACGATCAACGGCAAGGAGTTCGCCTCCGCCGTCGACCTGGTCATGGAGGCCAACGCCATCGGCGGCCGCCACGGCATGGGCATGTCCGACCAGATCGAGAACCGCATCATCGAGGCCAAGAGCCGCGGCATCTACGAGGCCCCCGGCATGGCCCTGCTGCACGCCGCGTACGAGCGCCTGGTCAACGCGATCCACAACGAGGACACGCTCGCCCAGTACCACAACGAGGGCCGGCGCCTCGGCCGGCTGATGTACGAGGGCCGCTGGCTGGACCCGCAGGCGCTGATGGTGCGCGAGTCGCTGCAGCGCTGGGTCGGCGCGGCCGTCACCGGCGAGGTGACGCTGCGGCTGCGGCGCGGTGAGGACTACTCGATCCTCGACACCACCGGCCCGGCGTTCAGCTACCACCCGGACAAGCTGTCCATGGAGCGCACCGAGGACTCGGCGTTCGGCCCGGTGGACCGGATCGGCCAGCTCACCATGCGCAACCTCGACATCGCCGACTCGCGGGCCAAGCTGGAGCAGTACGCGGGCCTCGGCCTGGTCGGCTCCGGGACGCCCGCCGTCGGTGCCGCGCAGGCGGCCGCGACCGGCCTGATCGGCAGCGTCCCCGAGGGCGGCGCCGAGGCCATCGCATCGCGCGGTGAGGTCTCCGGCGACGACGAGATGCTGGACCGCGCCGCGATGGAGTTCGGCACGGACTGACTCCTCTTTTCGGGGCTCCTCTCTTCGGGTGGCGAGTAGACGGCCCTGGTTACTTTTCCCGGACATCGCGGGAGGACAACCAGTAGCACTATCCGCATATATCGGGAGGAATAATCCCATGCGTGTTCGCTCGACCATCCTCGCCGCAGTCTTCACCGCGTCCGTCCTCGCACTCGGGGCCGGCACGGCCGCCGCGGACGGGGGCCCGGGCTACGACCACGAGGGCAAGGGCGGCGCCTTCAGCAACGTCGGTGGCCCGCTGGGCATCACCGAAGGCGTCGGCTTCTCCTACGACCACGAGGGCACCTTCGGTCACCACCGCTGACCCCGGGGCCGGACACAGCCCGAGAGGCCCCGCAGCCGCGCGGACGCGCGACTGCGGGGCCTCTCGGCGCCGCGGGACCAGGGGCGGTGGGTCAGTACAGCTTGTTCACGGCCGTGGCGGTGGTGGTCTTGAAACCGGCCACCGGGGCGTCGGCGAAGCCGCCCATCTGCCCCCAGTGGACGAGCGTCACCGTGTTGCCGTCGCGGCCCACCGCGTACATGTTGATGTCCGAGGCTCCCCAGGGGGCCTTGGTGTGGACGCCGTAGACGTACGCGCCCTCCTCGGCGTTCACCTTGCCGTAGTACTTCTGCGCCGCGGTGATGTCCGGGTTCTGCTTCATCACCTTCTTCGCGCAGCCGGCGAGGTCCTTGCGGACCAGCTCGGCGAAGTCCTTGGCCCGCTGCTCGCTGCGTTCGACCACCGTCACCTGCAGGGCCCCGGTGTCGAGGTCCGTGCGGTACGCGCGGTGCACGGAGATCGACGGCAGCGCCTCGCCCCCGCACATCGGCAGCGGGTCCGGCTGACCGGCCGTCACCGGCCCCGCGTACCAGTCCGACGACGCGTGCGGCGGCAGCTCGGACGGCGCCAGGAACCGCGGCGTACCCTCGTCGGCCGCAGCCGGAACCGTCCCCACCGCGACACCCGAGCCGGCCACCACCACGGCCACCGCCAGCAGCCTCACATTCACACGCACGCTCATGCTTCGTCTCCCCAAGTCGGCTTTCGTCGACCCGCCGCTTCGTGCGGATCGGGACCGCCCCCCTACATGGCGATCTACGCTCCTTACGACCCGTGGAGCCCTGCGACCGTTGTCCTGTCGTACGTCACGGCTCTGTCCCGCATGTCACCGGACGGCAACAACGCGCCGACCGCGAAAGGAAGTTCAGCGCACCGCTCCATGCGGGGGGAGGACGCAGACGCTGTCGATGCCCAGCACGTGGTTGAGCCTGCCGAACGCGAGCCAGGAGCCCACGCTCATGCTCAGTTCCACGATCTCCGCCTGGCTGTAGTGCGCCTTCATCCGCGTCCAGAAGCCGTCGTCGAGACCGTGGTGGTCGAGGGCGTACCGCTCGGCGTACTCGGCGGCCAGCCGGGTGCGGTCGTCGAAGGCGTCGGTGGTACGCCATTGGGTGACCGCGTCCGCGAACCCCTCCTCGACCTTCTGTCCGTCGCGTTCGGTACGCCAGTCGAGGCAGAAGGCGCACCCGTTGATCTGCGCGATCCGCAGGCGCGCGGCCTCGAACTCGCGCAGGCCGAGGGTCGTGTGCTCGTAGACCGCCAGCGAGAAGTCCGCGGCCGCCGCCCCGATGCCGGGGACCATCTCGCCCCACACGTACCCGATCGGTTCCCGGCCCTCGGGGATGTCGATGATCATGGATGCTTCCTTCCCAGGGTGCCCACCGCGGGGCGCAGCGGGACGTCGAGGGCGTCGTAGAGGCCGGGCTCCGCCGCCGCGAGCCAGTCGATGGCGCCCACCAGGCGGCCGACCGCGGTGGCGTTCCCGCCCGCGGACCGGTTCTCGCCCTCGTCGGTGGCCTGGACGGTGACCTCGATCCGGGGACGGCCCTCGATCACCACCCGGTGCGCGCCGTCGCCGTCCGGGGGAGTGGGCCAGTCCGGGGCGCAGGACGGGTGGATGCGGGTGATGTGCTCGACGACGATGCGGGGTTCGCCGTCGACGATGCCCTGCACCTCGAACCGCACGGCCCCCTGGCTGCCCGCGTCGAACTGCCCCATCGTGCGGGTGCGCACCGTCGTGTCCAGCGCGCGGCGGTCCACCGTCTCGCGGATCTCGTCGAGTTCGACGCCCAGGGCGCGGGACATCAGGCGTATCTGTCCGCCCCATACCATGGTCGGCACCGACTCCAGGAGCATCGGCGGCTCGTAGTCCATCGGGTGGCCCATGCCGACCAGATGACGGACCGAGTCCTCCTGGTCGTACGTGGAGTAGTCGAAGATCTCCTGGCAGCGGATCGCGTCCACGGTGGTGGCGAGTCCGCTGATCAGCAGCGGCAGCACGTCGTTGGCCCAGCCGGGGTCGACACCGGAGACGAACAGGGAGCCACCGCCGTCCGCGATCGCGGCCACGACCGGGTCCCGCAGCTCGGGCGGGGTGCTCTGCTTGTCGTAGAAGGTGTACAGCGAGGGCGTGACGACCACGCAACCCGCCCGGACCGCCTTGATGACGTCGGCGAGCGCGTCGTCGGGGCGGATGTCGCCGGACGCCGCGTACACCACGGCCCGGGGGCGGGTGGCGAGCACCGCCGCGATGTCGGCGGTGGCTGTGACCCCGAGCGCGCGGCCGAGCCCCCCGAGGTCGCCGGCGTCGCGGCCGACCTTGTCCCGGCTGTGAACGACCACGGCCGCGAGCTCCAGCGCCGGGTGCGCGTCGACGGCGCGGACCGCCGCGCGGCCGACATTGCCGGTACCCCAGACCACCGTGGAAATCATGCGCCGGAGGGTAACGACGCGGCCTTGTACTTCCTAGGGGCGCGACCGCACGTTCTGACGTCCCGTCAGGGGGAGGGCAGGGCTCCGGTCGGGGGAACCGGCGTGTCCGGAGCGTGCGGGAGACGTTGATCAGCTCAGGCGCTCGGCGGGTGTGCTCCGTCCGCGTGATGCCGTGTGTGGCCCGCCGGGCGCCTTCCACTGGAACAATGTCAAGGAGAACGAAGCATGTCCGCGATGAAGAAGACGACGGCTGTCGTGCTGGGAACCGGTGCCCTCGTGCTGGGCGGGGCCGGCCTCGCGACCGCAGACGCGGGTGCCTCGGGCGCTGCCCTCAACTCCCCGGGCGTGATCTCGGGCAACCAGATCCAGATCCCGCTCCACGTCCCGATCAACCTCTGCGGCAACTCGATCGACATCATCGGCCTGCTGAACCCGGCCTTCGGCAACACCTGCGTCAACGACTGACCAGGTCTCTCGCACGGTCGGAGCCGGCCGGTCGGTGCGGCCGGTGGGCTGCTCCCGCCGGTTGGCCGATCGTCCGCCGGTGATCGTTCACTCGCCGCCCTCGCCACTGGTGAGGGCGGCGAGTGTCTTGTGCCGAGCCGCTCCAGAAGGGGAACAGCAGAGCGGATCCGGCGGGGCGCACGCGGGGCGGACGTTCGGTGCGACCGTGGCGGCGGCGAACGCCGCTTCCATCAGGGGCATGCGCCCGCGCACGCGGTGTGACCATGCGCCCCCAGTGCTCCCCCCTTGAGCCCGGCGGCGTCGCCCTTCGGCCCGGTCGCTCGTACGCCGGCGCGACGGAACTGCCCGGCTCATGTCAATGCCGCGGGCCCGGATTGGGGCTCGTCGGGGTGCGGAATCAGCCAACTGGTATGCACCGGCTAATCGTTCATGCTGTCAATCCGGCTTCCGCCCCTGGTGAGGGTGGTTTTCGGTCACTTGTCCGCAGGGCAGAACGCGCCGTCTTCCGGACGCGTGTGTTTGAGGGGGTGGGGGCCGGGCACTGGAGGCAGGCGACGGCTCGGCCGGGGGCGTCGTGCGAGGTTGGGGCCTCGCGGAAGCTACTCGCCGGTTACTGCGTGCGGCAGCAGAAGCACTATCCGTTCAACTTTAGGGGGTTGCTATCCCGTGACCCACCGTGAAGACTGTGGCCGAGTTCGACCGGGACGAAGGTGGTTCGAGTGCGCACCGAACAGAGCGTCGGACGGCGTCCGTCGGGTGTGCGCACCGCCTCACTCCACTCCCGGGCATCCGGCCTCTGCGGGGCCGCCACCGGTTCGTAGGCGCATGGGGAAGTACGCGCGCAAACAGCGGCGCGGAACGTTTCACTGGGGGATGAGTGATGTCGGCAAGGTTCGCACAGCAGGTGCCGTCCTTCGTCCAGGTACGGGCGAAGCACCGAAGTGCGCCGGGGCGGCCGTGTTGAGCCGGCTCACGCGGCGCCGTTGACGGACGGATGACAGCCGTACCGCCCGGCAGGCACGCCATCTGCGCCTAGACCCGCGCATGTGTCGGTCCGCGCGACGCGCGGACCCGACTGGCCCGCCCGCGCGCCGAGTTCAAGCCCGCGGGCGCGGCGGTGGCACGCATGCCCGGCCCTCGCCGTCCCCCGCCTGCACGCGCTGCCCGCCCGACCGGGGCGCAACGACGTCCTCGTCCGGCGCGCCCCACGCGACCGCCCAGCAGCAGCCCGCCCGTGGCCCCACTGTGCCCGCGCGCGCCATCCAAGGGAGAGAAGTGACCAGCAGCGAATCGACAGAGGCACACTTAGACCTACCCTTCGCCACGCTCACCGACCGCTGGCGCTCCTTGCGCGAGACCGGGCCGGTCCGCTTCGACGAAGCGCAGGGCGTGTGGCACGTCGTCGACTACCAAGGGGTCGCCGCCGTGCTCGCCGACCCGGCGACGTACTCCTCGGACATGACCCCGATCGCCCCCTCGCAGGAGGACTTCGACGCCTTCAAGCAGGGCAACTTCGTCGGCATGGACCCACCGGAGCACCGCAAGTTCCGCACCCTCGTGAGCCAGGCGTTCACGCCGCGCGTGGTGCACGGCCTCGAACCGCGCATCGAAGCGGTGTGCAGGCGCCTGCTCGACACCGTCGCGGGCCGCGACAGATTCGACGTCGTCGGCACCCTCGCCCACCCGCTGCCGATCATCGTGATCGCCGAACTGCTCGGCATCCCGCCGGACGACCACCCGCTGTTCCAGGAGTGGGCGGCCACCCTCTTCGGCGGCGACCAACTCGGCGACGCGCCCGACGCGGCCGACCTGGAGCGCGCGCTCGAAGCCATCGCGCCGACCGTGCGCGAGATGAACAGCTACGTCCTCGACCACATCCGGCACCGCCGCGCGCACCCCGCCGACGACCTCATCAGCAAGCTCATAGCCGCCGAGGTGGACGGCGTGCGCCTGGAGGACCAGGAGATGGTCGGCTTCGTCGCCCTGCTCCTGGTCGCCGGCCACGTCACCACCACGGCCCTGCTGGGCAACGCCCTGGTGGCCTTCGACCAGCAACCCGGCACGCTCACCGCCCTGCGCGCGGAACCCGACCGGCTGCCGGACGCCGTCGAAGAGGTGCTGCGCCTGCTGCCGCCCTTCCCCGAACTGGGCCGCCGCATCGCCAGGCCCGTGGTGCTCGGTGGCCACGAACTGCCCGTCAACAGCCTCGTCATGGCGCACCTGGGTGCCGCCAACCGCGACCCGAGCCGGTTCACCGCGCCCGACACCCTCGACATCCGCCGGGCCCCCAACAACCACCTGACGTTCGGGCACGGCATCCACTTCTGCTTCGGCGCGCCCCTGGCCCGCCTGGAAGCGCGGATCGCGCTGCGCATGCTGCTCGACGACTACCGCGACCTCGCCATCCCCTCGTACGCCGACGTCACTTACCAGAATCCGGCCGTCATCGTCGGCGTACGCCAGCTGCCGGTCGAGGTCAAAAGGCCCTAGCGACCGCACCCGGCACGGCCGACCACGCACCGCCATCCCGCCGGTCGGCGTGCCGCCTTCCACGAGCCACAGCCATCGGGAGTTTCCTTCTCATGCCTTATCCCACAGCAGCACCGGTCGCCGACCGGCAAGCACCGCTGCTACGCCAGGAGTTGCAGCACCGCCTCGACACCCTCGCCCACACCCACCGGGTGCCCGGAGCCCACCTCGCCGTGGACACCGGAGCGGACGTCATCAGCGTCCACACCGGTACGGCCGACGTCGCCACCGGCAGCGCGTACACGGCCGACACGGCCGTCCCGCTGGGCTCCGTCACCAAGGTCTACACCGCCGCCGCCGTCCTCCTCCTGGCCGCCGACGACGACCTCGACCTGGACGACCCGGTCGCCTCCCACCTCCCCGAACTGCGGGAGTTACCGCAGGTGACGATCCGTCACCTACTGGGCCACACCGCCGGGTTGCCGACCGGGCCGGACTCGGACACCGCGGCCCGCACCACCGTCTCCCGCTACCTGTCCGGGGTCTGCACCGCGCGAGAGGCGCTGTTCGCACCGGGCACCGGCTTCTCCTACTCCAACGCCGGATACATAGCCGCCGGCCGCCTCGTGGAGCAGGTGACGGGCATGACCTGGCGGGAAGCCGTCCAGGCCCTGCTCCTCGACCCCCTGGGCACCGCGCCCGCCTTCCTCGGCGACCCCGCTCCCGCCCGCCACAGCGCCGCCGGCCACGCCGTCAACACGGCGACCGGCCGACTGCTCCCGGCCCACCAGAACCTGGCTCCGGTGGAGGCACCGGCCGGGGCCCTGCTGGCCGGCGCGCTGGACCTGATGGACCTCGGAAGAGCCCTGGCGGGCCGGTCCGCCGTGCTGCCGCCCGACGTCGCCGCCCGCATGCGACGGCCCGAACCCGGCGCGGGCCCGGGAGCCCTGGCGGACGCCTGGGGGCTCGGCGTCGCCCTGTTCGACCAGGACGGCCGGCAGTGGTGCGGCCACGACGGCAACGCGCAGGGCACCTCCTGCCACCTGCGGGCCGAGCCGGAAAGCGGCATGGTCGTCGCCTTCACCGGCAACGCCGGCGGCGCCACCGCCCTGTGGCAGGACCTCACCGACGACCTCACCCGGCTCACCGGCGCACGGGTGCCGACCGCTCCGGCACCCGCTCACCGCGGCGACCCCATCGCCCTCCCCGAATGCGCCGGCACCTACCACAACGGCCCGACCGAATACCGGATCACCCTCGGCGCGGACGGCTCCCCCACGCTGTCCATCGACGGTGACCTGCCACTGGCCCTGGTCTGCTACCCGGACCTGTCGTGCGATCTCGTCGACCCGGCCACCGGCAAGCACGAGCCCGGCGGGCGCTTCCACCGCGACCCCGCCACCGGCGTCATCGACCACGTGCAGATCTCGGGCCGCGCCGCCCGCCGCACCGGCACCGTCTGACCCACACCGCTCCGCCGCCCTCCTGTGCCCGTGCAGCCGCGGTACCCCCCCCACGACCCAGCCGTCCGGGCGTGCCTCCCGTACCGGCGCGCCCAGCATCGTCCCCGCTCCGAAGGACTGCCCCCATGACCGAGCCGCATGACACATCCACTCCGGCGTCTTCTCTGCCGCGGCCCCCCGAGGCGGCCGCGGCCACCGGAGGCGAGGGGACCGATCCGGCGCCGCACCGGCCGCTGGCCGAACTGTTCGCCGCGTGGGTGACGCGCACGCCCGAGGCGCCCGCGCTGACCGACGGCCGACGGACGTGGTCGTACCGCGAACTGGCGGACCGGACCGGGCGGCTCGCCGACGCGCTCGTACGGCGCGGTGCGGGCCCCGAGCGGACCGTGGCCCTGGTCCTGCCGCGCTCCATGGAACTGATCGCCGCCGAACTGGCCGTGGCCCGGGCGGGCGCCGCCTTCCTGCCCGTCGACCCCGACTATCCCGCCGAGCGGCGCGAGCTGATGCTGGGCGACGCCGCGCCCGCGGTGGTCCTCGACGATCTGGGCCTGGTCCGGGACTTCATGGGCGGCGCGAACGGCACGGGCGCCGCGCAGGACGTCGGCACCGGCGGCACCGAGGCCGGGGGAGCGCACGCCGGAGTGGCGGACGCGCCGGTCGGCGCCGACCACGCCGCGTACGTCATCTACACCTCGGGGTCCACGGGCCGGCCCAAGGGCGTGACGGTCACTCACCGCGGCATCGCGGGCTTCGCCGAGGCCGCCGCGGAGCGGTACGCCGTGGGTCCGGGCGACCGGGTGCTCCAGTTCTCCTCACCCAGCTTCGACGCCTCCGTGCTCGAACTGTTCATCTCCGTCCTGACCGGCGCCACCCTCGTGGTCCCGCCGGACGGACCGTGGCTCGGCGACGAACTCGCCGCCGTCCTGGACAAGCACCGCATCAGCCACACCCTCATCCCCCCGGCCGCCCTCGCCACCCTGCCCGCGCCGGGCCCCGGCGGCGCGCCCCATCTGCACACGCTGATCGTGGGCGCCGAGGCATGCCCGGCGCACCTCGTCGACACCTGGGCCCCCGGCCGCCGGATGGTCAACTCCTACGGTCCGACCGAGGCCACCATCGTCGCCTCCTGGACCGGACCCCTGTCCGCGGCGAGCGGCCCCCCGACAATCGGCGGCCCGCTGCCCGGCACCCGGTCCCACGTCCTGGACGCGGACATGCGCCCGGTGCCCGCCGGCGGCGACGGCGAACTGTACGTGGGCGGCGACGGCGTGGCCCGCGGCTACCTCAACCGGCCCGGCCTGACCGCGGCGCGCTTCGTCGCCGACCCCTTCGGGCCGCCCGGCGCCCGCCTCTACCGCACCGGCGACCGGGCACGCTGGACCGCCGACGGCGAACTGGAGTACCTCGGCCGCGTCGACCGCCAGGTGAAGGTGCGCGGCTTCCGCATCGAACCCGGCGAGGTCGAGGCGGCACTGCTGCGCCACACCGGGGTCCGCGAGGCCGTGGTCGTGGTGCGCGAGGACGAGCCGGGACGGCGCAGGCTGGTCGGCTACGTCACCCCGGCCCGCCGCCAACAGGCGCCGCACCCCGCGGAGTTGCGTGCCTACGCGGCCGCCGCCCTGCCGGCGCACATGGTCCCCTCGGCCGTCGTCGTCCTGGACGAGCTGCCGCTTACCCCGCAGCACAAGGTCGACCGGCGCGCCCTGCCCGTCCCCACCCACGCACCCGCCGCGGGCCGCGTCCTGCCCCGCACCCCCGAGGAGGAGACGCTCGCCGCCATCTGGGCGGACGTCCTCGGCGTCGACGCGGTGGGCGTGGAGGACGACTTCTTCGACCTGGGCGGCGACTCCATCCTCGCCGCCAAGGCCCTGTCCCGGATCCGCGACGAACTGGGGATGCTCCTCTCCGTACGCGACGTCTTCACCGCACGCAACGTCGCGGCCCTCGCCCCGCTGCTCGCCGATCCCTCCGCCGCCGTGACGGCGGAGCCGATCCCGGCCGTCCCGCGCGACCGGCCGCTGCCGCTGTCCAGCGCACAGCGGCGCCTGTGGTTCCTCGACGACCTCTCCGACGGCGGCACCGAGTACAACACCGGCGTGGCACTGCGGCTGCGCGGAGACCTGGACACCGCTGCGCTGCGCCGCGCCCTGGACCGGCTGGCCGCCCGCCACGACTCCCTGCGCACCACCTTCGCCACCGTCGACGGGCAGGGCGTACAGCGGGTGGGCCGCGAATCCGTCCTGCCGCTGCGCACCGCCGACGTGCGCGAACTGCCCGCCGAGCAGCGCGCAGAGGCCGCGGAGCGGCTCCTCGCCGACGAGTTGAGCCGCCCCTACGACCTGGCGGCGGGGCCGCTGACCCGGGCCCTGCTCGTCCACCGCGCCGACGACGACCACCTGCTGCTGCTCGCCCAGCACCACATCGTCACCGACGGCTGGTCGGTGGGCATCCTGACCCGGGACCTGACCGCGCTCTACCGTGCGGAGGCCGCCGGCACACCGGACGGCCTGCCCGCGCCCGGCGTGCAGTACCCCGACTTCGCCGTGTGGGAGCACGAACGGTCCGGCGACGGCCACGCCGAGGACCTCGCGTACTGGAAGCGGCACCTGACGGGGATGCCGCAGCTGGAACTGCCCACCGACCGGCCCCGGCCCGCGGTGCGCACCACCGCGGGCGCCGCGCACCGCCACACGCTCTCCGCCGAACTGGTCGTGCGGCTGCGGCAGTTGGCGAGCGGGCGCGGCACCACCGTCTTCACCCTGTTCGCCGGAGCGGCGGCCGTGCTGTTCTCCCGCTACTCCGGGCAGCGGGACGTGGCCTTCGGCACCGTCACCAACGGGCGGGGCCGCCGCGACCTGGAGGACGTCACCGGCTTCTTCGCCAACACCGTGGTGCTGCGCGAGGTGGTGGACGACACCATGACCGTCGACCGGTTCGTGGAGAGCATGCGCGCGACCGTCCTCGACGCCTTCGCCCACGACGGGGTGCCGTTCGACCGCGTCGTCGAGGAACTCGCGCCGCCCCGCGATCCGAGCCGCACCCCCCTGGTGCAGGCTCTCGTGGTCCAGCAGACCGCCGTGGACCACCCCGGGGACTGCGGCGGGGTGCGCGTCGAGGACCATCCGCTGCCGCGCCCGGCCGCCCGCTTCGACCTGGTCCTCGAGTTCTCGCCGCGGCCGGACGGCGGCTGCGAGCTGACGGTCGAGTACAACACCGACCTGTTCCGGGCGGACACGGTCTCCCGCATGAGCGGTCATCTGCACCGTCTCCTCGAAGGCATGGTGGAGAGCCCGCACCGGAGGCTGGCCGGGCTGCCGCTCATGTCGGAGGACGAGCGGCACACCCTGCTCGAATCGTGGAACCCGCCGACGCCCGCCGAGCGGCCCCGCGAGCGCGGCGACGGCACGCTGCCCGCGCTCTTCGAGGCGCAGGTGGCCGCCACGCCCGACCGCACCGCCGTGCTCTGCGGCCCCACGCGCCTCGACTACGCGGAGGTGAACCGGCGCGCCAACCGGCTAGCCCGGCTCCTCGTCGCCCGCGGCGCCGGGCCCGAGACGCTCGTGGCACTGTGCCTGCCCCGCACCGCCGACCTCCTGCCGACCCTGTGGGCGGTCCTGAAGTCCGGCGCCGGATATCTGCCCGTGGACCCCGGCTACCCGCGCGAACGCGTCGCCTTCATGCTCGACGACGCCGCGCCGGCCCTGGTCGTCGCCACCCGTGAGACCGCGGACGCGCTGCCCGAGGGCTGTGATCCCCTGCTTCTCGAGGACTGCCCGGCCGACGGCGACCCGGGCCCGGCCGACGCGGACCCGACCGACGCCGACCGCGTGCGGCCCCTGCTCCCGGACCATCCCGCGTACGTCATCTACACCTCGGGCTCGACCGGACGCCCCAAGGGAGTCGTGGTCACCCACCGCAGCGTCGCCGCGCTCGCCGCGTGGGCGGGGGAGTGCTTCGGACCCCGCCGCCTCGCGCACGTGCTGGCGTCCACGTCCCTCAACTTCGACGTGTCCGTCTTCGAGTTGCTCTGCCCGCTGCTCGCGGGCGGCAGCGTCGAGGTGGTCGCCGACCTGGCGGCGCTCGCCGACGAGGCGGCGCCGAAACGGGCCGGGCTCCTCAGCGGCGTGCCGTCGGCGGTCTCGCGGATGCTCACCGCGGACGGCGCGGCCGTGGCCGCCGACACGGTCGTCCTGGCGGGCGAGGCGCTGCCCGCGCAGACCGTGCGCGACCTGCGCGAGGCCATGCCGTCCTGCGAGGTGGCCAACATCTACGGCCCCACCGAGGCCACCGTCTACGCCACCGCCTGGTTCGCGGGCGAGCAGGTGCCCGGCCAGTCCCCGCCCATCGGCAGGCCCGTCGCCCGCACCCGTGCCTACGTCCTCGACCGGCTCCTTCGCCCCCAGCCCCCGGGCGTGACGGGCGAGTTGTACCTGGGCGGCGACGGCCTCGCGCGCGGCTACCTGGGACGCCCCGAACTGACCGCCGCCCGCTTCCTCCCCGACCCGTTCGGCCTGCCGGGCGCCCGCATGTACCGCACCGGGGACCTGGTGACCGCACCGGGGACCTGGTGCGCTGGACCGCCGACGGTGAACTGGAGTACCTCGGCCGGAGCGACCAGCAGGTCAAGGTGCGCGGCTTCCGCATCGAACTCGGCGAGGTCGAGGAGGCGTTGCGCGGCTGCGCGGGCGTGGCGGAGAGCGCCGCCACCGTCCTGGAGAGCGACGGCCACCGGCGTCTGGTCGGCTACGTCGTCCCGGCTCCGGGGGCACACCTAGAACCGGAGGCGGTGCGCCGGACACTCGGCCGCACCCTGCCCGACTACCTGGTCCCCGCGTCCGTCATGGTGCTGCCCGCGCTGCCGCTGAACCCCAACGGCAAGCTGGACCGCGGCCGCCTCCCGGCGCCGGCGCCCGCCGGGCACACCACCCGCCACGTCGCGCCCCGCACCCCCACCGAGCGGGTACTCGCCGGAATCTGGGCCCACGTGCTGCACGTGGAGCGGGTCGGCGCCGACGACAACTTCTTCGCCCTCGGCGGCGACTCCATCCTCAGCATCCAAGTGGTCGCCCAGGCCCGGCAGGCCGGGCTCACGGTGACCTCCCGTGACATCTACCGGCACCAGACGGTCGCCGCCCTCGCCCGCTGCGCGGACGACTCCGGCCCCCGCGGAACCGCGGCCCCGGCCGTCGTGGCCGCCACCGGCACGGCACCCCTGACGCCCATCCAGCGCTGGCTGTTCGACAGCGCGGGCGAACGGGCGGGCCACTTCGCGCAGACCCTGTCCACGGAGCTGGCAGGCACCGTCGACGCGGCGGCCCTGGAGCAGGCCCTCAACGACGTCGTCGCCCACCACGACGCACTGCGTTCCCGCTTCCCCGGCACCGACGGGGAGACGGGCGGCACCGACGGGGAGCCGGGCGCCACCGGCTGGCACATCGACGAGCGCATGCCGCGCCTGCGCCTCGGCCACCACACCGGCCCCGACACCGACACACCCCACCTCGGCCCCTTCGACCTGGCCCGCGGTCCGTTGCTGCGCGCCGTCCTGCACGACCGGGGCGAGGGCCTGCCCACGGTCCTGCACCTGGCCGTCCACCACCTCGTCGTCGACGGCGTCTCCTGGCGCGTCCTGCTGGAGGACCTCGACCGGGCGTACCGCGCCCGCCGCGAGGGCCGCGGCGGGGCCGGGACGCTGCCCGCCAAGTCCTCGCCGCTGCGGCACTGGGCCCGGCGCCTGACCGCCCACGCCGCCGAGGGCGGCTTCGACGACGAGGCGGCGTACTGGACACGGGCCACCGCCGGCGCCGAGGCGGACCTGCCGCGGGACCTGACCGGCGCCAACACCTACGCCTCGGCGCGCTCGGTCACCGTACGCCTGAGCGCCGAGGACACCTCCGCCCTGCTGCGCACGCTGCCGGACACCTACCGCACCCGGGTCAACGACGTGCTGCTGAGCGCCCTCGGCAGGGTGCTGTGCGCGTGGACCGGACACGAGCGCGTGCTCGTGGACGTCGAGGGACACGGCCGCGAGGAGCTCTTCGCCGACGTCGACCCCAGCCGTACCGTCGGCTGGTTCACCACCCGTCACCCCGTCGCCCTCGCCGTCCCGCCCGACGCGAGCTGGGACACCGTACTCAAGCAGGTCAAGGAGCAGGTGCGCGCGGTGCCGCGGCACGGCCTGGGGCACGACGGCCTGCGGTACCTGGCCCGGCCCGGAGTGCTGCCGCCGGCGCCCGCCGCGCAGGTCAGCTTCAACTACCTGGGCCGGTTCGGGGTCACCGGCGCGCCCGACAGCCTGTACGGCGACACGTTCCGCCCGCTGGAGCTGGACGCCGATCCGCTCGCCACCCGCCCCCACCCCCTGGAGGTCGTGGGCCAACTGGACGGCGAAGAGCTGGAGTTCACCTGGTTCTACTCCGCCGAACTGCACCAGGAGTCCACCGTCGCCGACCTCGCCGGGCGGTTCGCCCACGCGCTGGGCGGCATCGCCCGGCACGCCGCCACCCCCGGCACCGGCGGGCGCACCCCGTCGGACTTCCCGCTGGCCGGGCTCGACCAGGCGGCCGTGGACCGGATCACCGGAGACGACCCCGGCGCGGTGGAGGACGTCCATCCGCTCACGCCCACCCAGGCGGGCATGCTCTTCCACGGCCTGTCGCAGGACGACCGCCGCGTCTACTTCCAGCAGCTGTCGTTCGTCCTGGACGGCGTGCCCGACCCCGAGGCGTTCGCGGCGGCCTGGCAGCAGGTCACGGACCGTACCCCGGTGCTCCGCGGCGACGTCGTGTGGCAGGACGTCCCCGAACCGCTCTTCGTGGTGCGGCGGCGCGCGACCGTCCCCGTCACCCACCTCGACTGGCGCGGCCTCGGCGAGGACGAGCGGGGGACCAGGCTGCGGGACTTCCTCGACCAGGACCGCGAGCGCGGCGTCGACCTGACGCCGGCCCCGCTCCAGCGCCTGGCCCTCGCCCGGCTCTCCGACACCTCCGTGCGCGTGGTGTGGTCCTTCCACCACCTGATCCTCGACGGCTGGAGCCTGTTCCACGTCCTGTCCGACGTGTTCGCCCGGCACGCCCACCTCGCCGATGTGCCCGGAGCCGGCAGTGGCCTGCCCGACCGGCGTCCGTACCGCGACTACGTGGCCTGGCTGCGCGACCGCGACCGGGCGGAGGCCGAACGCCACTGGCAGGACCGCCTCACCGGCCTGAGCGAGACCACCGCGCTGCCCTACGACCGCGAGCCGCGCGAGAGCCACCACGCCGAGTCCACGGACGCGGTCCGCGCCACCGTGCCCGAGGCCACCAGCCGGGCGCTCGAAGCCCTCGCGAGGACGGCGGGACTCACCGTCAACACCCTCGTCCAGGGCGCGTGGGCACTGCTCCTGAGCCGACAGGCCGGCCGGGCGGACGTCGTCTTCGGCACCACCGTCTCCGGACGGCCGCCCGAGCTGCCCGGCGCCGAGGACATGACCGGCCTGTTCATCTCCACCCTGCCCACCCGGGTCACCGTGCCGCGCGACGGCACCCTGCTCGACTGGCTGCGCGACCTCCAGCGCGACCAGAGCGAGGACCGCCGCTTCGACTACGCGCCGCTGACACGGATGAAGGCGCTCACCGAACTCCCCGAGCGCGCCGCCCTGTTCGACAGCATCGTGGTCTTCGAGAACTATCCCGTCGACGACGATCTCGCCGCCGCCCACGGCCTTCGGCTGAGCGGGCTCGACGGCATCGAGACCACCAACTACCCGCTCAGCCTGGTGGCGTACCCCGGGACCGAACTGACCCTGCGCGTCGGCTACGACCCCGAGCTGTTCGACGCCGCCACCGCCGCACGGATGGCCGAGTACCTGACCGTCCTCCTGGAAGGCATGGCCGCCGAACCGGAACGCGCGCCCGCGCGGCTGCCCCTGCTGACGCCCGCCCGCCGCCACCAGGTGCTCGACACCTGGAACGACACCTCCGCGCACATCCCGGACGTCACCGCCGCGGAGCTGTTCGCCGCGCAGGTGCGGCGCACGCCCGACGCCGTCGCCCTGGAGGCCGGAGCCGAACGGCTCACCTACGGAGAGCTGGACGACCGGGCCGCAGCCCTCGCCGCCCGGCTCACCGCGCTCGGCGTCAGGGCCGAAGTGCCCGTGGGTGTCCTGATGAACCGTTCAGTCACCCTCGTCGTCGCGCAGCTCGCCCTCGCCCGCACCGGCGGCGTGTACGTCCCGCTGGACGGGCGGGCACCGGGCGAGCGGCTGCGCCGGCTGCTCGCCGACGTGGGCACGACGCTGCTGCTCACCGATGCCGCCTGGCAGGAGAGCGCGCGGGACGTGCTGCCCGACGGCACCGTGCTGCGTGTCGACGGCGATCTCGACGGCGATCTCGACGGCGATCTCGACGACGGCTTCGGCGGCGGTCTCTGCGATGCGGCGGCCGACGGGCGGGTGGCCGACGGGCCGACGTCCACCGAGCCGGGCGTCCCCTTCGTGCACCCCGACAACGTCCAGTACCTGATGTTCACCTCGGGCTCCACCGGCACCCCCAAGGGTGTCGCCGTGCGCCACCGGGACGTCGCCGCGCTCGCCCTCGACCGTGCCTTCGCCGGGCACGAGCGGGTTCTCGTGCACTCCCCGCACGCCTTCGACGCCTCGACGTACGAGCTGTGGGTGCCGCTGCTGCACGGCGGGACCGCCGTGCTCGCGCCGCCGGACGACCTGGACGCCGCCGGTGTACGCCGCGCGATCGCCGAGCAGGGCGTGCGCTGCCTGTGGCTCACCGCGGGTCTCTTCCGCCTGCTCGCCCAGGAGGACCCGGCCTGCCTGCGCGGTGCCACGGAGGTGTGGACCGGTGGCGAGGCCGTGCCCGGCGCGGTGGTCGCCCGGGTCCTGGACGCCTGCCCCGGCCTGACCGTCGTAGACGGCTACGGCCCCACCGAGACCACCACGTTCGCCACCCGGCGCCCCTTCCGCGCCGGCGACCCGCTGCCCGCGGTGCTGCCCATCGGACGGCCCCTGGACAACACCCGGGTGTACGTCCTCGACGACGCGCTGCAGCCCCAACCTCCCGGCGTACCAGGGGAGTTGTACGTCGCGGGCGCCGGCCTGGCCCGCGGCTACGCCGGGCTGCCCGGGGTCACGGCCGCCCGCTACCTCGCCGACCCGTTCGGCCCGCCCGGCACCCGCATGTACCGCACCGGCGACATCGTGCGCTGGAGCGGCGACGGCGAACTGCACTTCGTGGGACGCGCGGACGACCAGATCAAGATCCGCGGCTTCCGCGTCGAGCCCGCCGAGATCGAGGCCCGGCTCACGGCCCATCCGGCCGTCGCCGAGGCGGTCGTGTCCCTGTACGAGCACGCCGGACGCAAACGCCTGGCCGCCCACCTCGTACCGGCCCCGGACACACCGGCCCCGGCTGCGGCCGAGCTGCGCGCCCACCTGTCCGCGGACCTGCCCGACTACATGCTGCCCGCCGCCTTCGTCACCGTGCCGGAGCTGCCTCTGACGGCCAACGGCAAGGTGGACCGGCGCCGGCTGCCCGAACCCGCCTGGACCGCGACGGGCGACACGGCCTACCGTGCCCCGCGCGCCGGGGCCGAGCAGGTCCTCAGCGACATATGGGCGGACCTGCTCGGCGTGGCACGTGTAGGCGCCGACGACAACTTCTTCATGCTGGGCGGCGACTCCATCCTCAGCATCCAGGTCGTCTCACGCGCCCGCGCCGCCGGTCTTGCCCTCACCCCGCGCGACCTGTTCCGGCATCCCACGATCGCCGCCCTCGCAGCCGCCGGCGGCACTGCCGCACCCGTCGCCGGCACCGACCCGGTGGCCGGGGAGGTCGCGCTCACACCCATCCAGCACTGGTTCCTGGACGCGGGACCGCACCGCCCCGAGTTCTTCAACCAGTCCCTCGTCGTGGAGACGCCCCAGGACGTCGACCCCGACGCCCTGCGCCGCGCGCTCGCCGCCCTCCGGTCCCACCACGACGCCCTGCGCGCGCGCTTCGACCGGCAGGACGACGGAGCGTGGCGGCAGACGTGCGCCGACGCCGGGGCGACGGCACCCGAACTCCTCGAAGTCCACGACCTGAGCGGCCTGGACCCCGCGGCCGCCGAGGAGACCGAGACCCGCCTCACGGCCGAGGCGCACGCCGCCTTCCGCCTCGACACCGGCCCGCTCCTCACCGCCCGCCTGTTCCACGGGGCCCGCCCCCGCCTGCTCCTGACGGTGCATCACCTGGTGATCGACGGCGTCTCCTGGCGCGTACTCCTTGAGGACCTGGAGACCGCCTACCGGCAGGTGCGGGCCGGGGAACCGGTGCGTCTGGCGGAGCGCACCACCTCCGTCCAGGAGTGGGCGCGCCGCCTGCACGCGCACACCGCATCCGGTGGCTTCGCGGCCCAGCGCGAGCACTGGGAGGACGTGTCCCGGCACTGTGCCGCGCCGCTGCCCGTGGACTCCTGTGCCGACGCGGTCGGCGAGGGCGACGGCGCCAACACCATGGCCGACGTCCGGGAGGTCACCGTACGCCTCGACCGGCAGCGCACCGACGCGCTGCTGCGCGAGGTGCCCGGCGCCTATCGCACCCGGATCGACGACGCGCTCCTCACCGCCCTCGGCCGGGTCCTCGCCGGGTGGACGGGACGGCGGACCGTCGCCGTCGGCCTTGAGGGGCACGGCCGCGAGGACCAGCTGTTCGACGACATCGACCTGTCGCGCACGGTCGGCTGGTTCACCTCCCTGTACCCCGTCGCGCTCGACGTGCCGGACGGCGACTGGGGCAGCGCCCTGAAGGCCGTGAAGGAGCAGCTCCGCTCGGTCCCCGACCGGGGCATCGGCTACGGCGCCCTGCGGTACCTGGCCGGGGACGACCGGCTCACCGGCGCGCCGACGGCCGGCGTCAGCTTCAACTACCTGGGCCGGTTCGGCTGGGCAGGCGGCAACTTCAAATACCTCGTCGACTCCCTGCACCAGGCCGGCATCGGGGTGATCGTCGACTGGGTTCCGGCCCACTTCCCCAAGGACGACTGGGCGTTGGCGGCGTTCGACGGCGAGCCCCTCTACGAGCCGAACGACCCCCGGCGTGCCGAACACCCCGACTGGGGAACCCTCACCTTCGACTACGGCCGCAAGGAAGTACGCAACTTCCTTGTCGCCAACGCCACTTACTGGTGCGAGGAGTTCCACATCGACGGCCTGCGTGTGGACGCCGTCGCCTCCATGCTCTACCTCGACTACTCGCGCGAGGACGGTCAGTGGTCGCCGAACGAGCACGGCGGCCGCGAGAACCTGGACGCCGTGTCCTTCCTCCAGGAGATGAACGCCACCGTCTACCGGCGTGCCCCGGGGGTCGTCACCATCGCCGAGGAGTCCACCGCCTGGGACGGCGTCACCCGGGCCACCCACCACACCGGGCCCGGAGGCTTCGGCGGGCTCGGCTTCGGCCTGAAGTGGAACATGGGCTGGTCGCACGACTCCCTGGAGTACATCCGGCACGAACCCGTGCACCGCCAGTACCACCACGGCGAGCTGACCTTCGCCATGGTCTACGCGTACAGCGAGAACTACCTCCTGCCGCTCTCCCACGACGAGGTGGTGCACGGCAAGGGCGCGCTGGTGTCGAAGATGCCCGGCGACTGGTGGCAGCGGCGCGCCAACCACCGCGCCTACCTGGCCTTCATGTGGGCCCACCCCGGCAAGCAACTCCTCTTCATGGGACAGGAGTTCGCCCAGGGCGCCGAGTGGTCGCAGGAACAGGGACTCGACTGGGGGCTCCTGGACGACTCCTACCCGGCCGGGGAGGACCACCGGGGTGTGCGGCGGCTGGTGCGGGACCTCAACCACGCGTACCTGGCCGCGCCCGCCCTCTGGGAGCAGGACACGGCCCCGGCCGGATTCTCCTGGATCACGGTGGACGCGGCGCAGGACAACGTGCTGGCGTTCCTGCGCTACGCCACGGACGGCACCCCCTTGCTCGCCGTGTCCAACTTCTCGCCGGTCGTCCGCCACGACTACGCCCTCGTGGTGCCGGACGCGGTGGGCGCCTGGCGGGAGGCCCTCAACACCGACGAGGCCCGCTACGGCGGCGGTGACGACGTGGTGTTCGGCACGACCGTCTCCGGGCGCCCGGCCGATCTCCCGGGCGTGACCTCCATGGTCGGCCTGTTCATCAACACGCTGCCCACTCGGGCACACGTCGACGGGCAGCGGCGCCTCCTGGACTGGCTCGGCGAGCTCCAGGCCGCCCAGTCGGAGTCCCGGCGCCACGACTTCGTCTCCCTCGCCCAGATGCAGACCTGGAGCGACATCCCCGGCGGCACCAGCCTGTTCGACAGCATCGTGGTCTTCGAGAACTACCCGTTCGACGCGGACGCGCTGGCCCGGTACGGCCTGACCATCGAGCAGGAACGCGACCTGGAGCCGACCAACTATCCGCTCACCGTGATGATCTCGCCGGGCGAGCGGCTCGCGGTCGAGCTCGGCTACGACCCCCGCTACTTCGAGGCGTCCACGGCCGGCTCCCTGGCCGACCAGCTGTTGCACACCCTGCACGAGCTGGCCGGTGCGACGGACACCACGCGAGTGGATGCCGTTGATGTGCTGCCGCCCGCCGAGCGGAGCCGTTTGCTGGCGGGTGCGGCTCGCCCGCAGATTGATTCCGTGGAGCCGGTCACTCTGCCTGTTCTGGTGGAGGCGGCGGTGGATCGCACGCCGGATGCCGCTGCTCTGGATGCGCCTGGCTTGTCGCTGTCGTTCGCGGAGTTGGAGCCGCGGGCGAATGTGCTGGCGCACCGGCTCATCGCGCGGGGTGTGGGTCCCGGTGATCTTGTTGCGCTGACGCTGCCGCGTTCGGCGGAGATGGTTCTGGCTCAGGTGGCGGTCACGAAGGCGGGTGCGGCGTTCCTGCCGGTGGATCCCGGCTATCCGCAGGAGCGGGTTGAGTTGATGCTGCGGGACGCGGCGCCCGCGCTGACCCTGGGCGCCGAAGAGGTCACCGGTCTGCTCGCCGCCGCACCGGCCGACGAGCCGGGGCATCGACCCACGGACGTCGACCGTGTCCGTCCGTTGCGGCTGGATGATCCTGCGTACGTCATCTACACCTCGGGTTCGACCGGCACTCCCAAGGGTGTGGTCGTCACCCACCGGGGGGTGGCGGGCTTCGCCGCCGCCGAGGCCGCGCACTACCAGGTGCGTCCCGGGGACCGGGTTCTGGCGTTCGCCACGCCGAGTTTCGATGCCTCGGTGCTGGAGCTGTGCATGTCCTTGCCGCAGGGGGCGACTTTGGTGGTGCCTCCGCCCGGCCCGCTGCTCGGTGCCGAGTTGGCGGAGGTGCTGCGCGGTGGCCGTATCACGCACACGCTGCTGCCGCCTGCCGCGCTGGCCACGCTGCCGTCGGACACGCCTGGCACGCTGCCCGACCTGAAGACCCTGACGGTCGGGGCTGACGCCTGTGGGGCGGAGTTGGTGGCGCGGTGGGCGCCGCACCACCGCTTGGTGAACTCCTACGGGCCTACCGAGGCCACGGTCGTGGCCACGTGGTCGGATCCGTTGGAGCTGGAGGGCACGGCTCCGCCCATCGGCAGGCGGCTGCCTGGTACCGGCACGTATGTGCTGGACGCACGGCTGCGGCCGGTGCCCGATGGGGTGGCCGGTGAACTGTGGCTCAGCGGGCCGTCGTTGGCCCGTGGTTACCTCAACCGGCCCGGTCTGACCGCGTCCCGCTTCACCGCCGACCCCTTCGGCGCGCCGGGCACCCGGATGTACCGCACCGGCGACCTCGTACGCCGCGACGCCCGCGGCGAACTGCACTACCTCGGCCGCACCGACCACCAGGTGAAGTTGCGCGGCTTCCGCATCGAGCTGGGAGAGGTGGAATCCGCCCTCGCCCGGCACCCGCACGTGTCCGCGGCCGCCGCCCAAGTGGTCGAACACGACGGCCACCGGCGCCTCGTGGCCTACGCGGTCCCCGACGGCGCTGATGTCCCGGATTCTGCCGAGCTGCGCGCCTTCCTCGCGCGGACGCTGCCCGACCACCTGGTCCCGTCCGTGGTGGTGCCGCTGGAGGAGCTGCCGCTCGGCGCCACCGGGAAGCTGGACCGCCGGGCACTGCCCGAGCCGGTGTGGCCGACGGGTGACACCGGCGGCGGGGAGCACGCGCCACGCTCCGCCGCCGAGAAGACACTCGCCGCCATCTGGTCCGAGGTGCTCGGCGTGTCCGACGTGGGCGTGCGCGACAACTACTTCACCCTTGGCGGCGACTCCATCCTCGGCATCCAGATCGTCTCCGCCGCCCGCCGGGCCGGCCTGTCCCTCACCCCCCGGCACCTGTTCCAGCACCAGACGATCGCGGAGCTGGCCGTGGCGGCCGAGGACCTGCCCGCCTCGGCGACCCGCGCAGAACAGGGCCCGGTCGTGGGCGAGGCGCCACTGACCCCCGTACAGCACTGGCTGTTCGACACCCTCACCGGTGACCCGGCGCGCCTCACGCAGGGGGTCTCCCACCACCTGGCCGCCGACACTGACGAGACGCTGCTGCGCGGCGCGCTCGCCGCGGTCCTCGAACACCACGACGCCCTGCGGCTGCGCTACGAGAGGGACGCCGACGGGCGCTGGCGCCAGTACGGCACCGCCCCCGGCGACGGGGTCCACCTGGAGGTGCACGACCTGCCGCGGCGCACCCCGGAAGGCACCGACGCGGCGCTGCACGAGCTGGCCGACCGCCTGAGCGGCAGCTTCGACCTGTCCGCCGCCCCCCTGTTCAGGGCCGCGCTGTGCCGCCCCGGCGGCGACGGGAGGCCCGTACTGCTCCTGGCCGCCCACCACTTGGTCGTCGACGCCGTGTCGTGGCACGTGATCCTGGAGGACCTGGACAGCGCCTACCGCGCGCTGCGCGACGGGCACCCCGTGGACCTCGGGCCCAAGACCACGTCCTTCCGGGCGTGGGCGGGGCGGCTCCTCGACCACACCGCGGCCGGCGGCTTCGACGACGAACTCGCCCACTGGCACGCAGCGTCGGGGGACGCCACGCTGCCCACCGACCTGCCCGGCGCCAACACCGCCGCCAACGAGGAGACGGTGACGGTCGTCCTGGACCGCGAGGACACCCGCAGGCTGCTCCAGGACGTGCCCGACGCCTACCGCACCCGCGTCAACGACGTCCTGCTGTGCGCCCTGGGCCGGGTCATGGCGCGCTGGACCGGCCGGGACCGGGTGCCGGTCACGCTGGAGGGCCACGGCCGGGAGGAACTGTTCGACGGCGTCGACCTGTCCCGTACCGTCGGCTGGTTCACCAGCGTGTACCCCGTCGTCCTCGACGTGCCCCGGCACGCGGACACCGGCTCCGCCCTGAAGTCCGTCAAGGAGAGCCTGCGCGCCGTGCCGCGCGGCGGCCTCGGCTACGGCGCCCTGCGCCATCTGCACGCCACGGCGGGGGAGGAACTCCCCGGCCTTCCGCAGCTCGGCTTCAACTACCTCGGGCAGCAGGACGGCAACGCCCCGACCGGCGGCCTGCTGCACGCGCCGCACGGCGGGCTCATCGGCGGCATGGACCTGGCCGCGGAGCGACCGCATCTCATCGACGTCCTCGGCCATGTCACGGACAAACGACTGGAGTTCACCTGGTCCTACTCGCGCGAGGTGTACCGGCGCGACACCGTCGACCGCCTCGCCGCCGAGATGGCCGAAGAGCTGCGCGCGATCGTGCGGCACTGCGCCGAGCCCGGTGCCGGAGGCCGTACGCCGTCGGACTTCCCGCTGGCTCCGTTGGACCAGGAAGCCGTCGACCGGCTCGTGGGCACCGGCCGCGACATCGTGGACGTCTACCCGCTCACGCCCACCCAGTCCGGCATGGTCGTCCACGGCATGGACGACCCCGGCGGGGGCGTCTACACCGAGCAGGTCACGTTCGTGATGGACGGGGTGCGCGACACCGGCTCGCTGGCCGCCGCCTGGCAGCACGTCGTCGACCGCACCCCCGTGCTGCGCACCGCCGTGGTCCTGAGCGGCGTACCCGTCCCGCTCCAGGCCGTGCACCGCACCGCGTCCCTGCCCGTCACCGAGTACGACTGGAGCGACCTCGCGCCCGAGCGGCGCCCGGCGGAACTGGAGCGGCTGCTAGCCGAGGACAAGGCCCGCGGTCTCGCCCTCGACGGCGTGCCGCTGCTGCGCGTCGCCCTGATCCGGCTCGGCCCGGACGAGGTGCGCGTGGTGTGGACCTTCCATCACGTCCTGCTCGACGGCTGGAGCGTCTTCCACGTCCTGTCGGACGTCGTGGCCTGCCACGCCGCGCTCGCCGCGGGCGACGAGCCGCGCCTGCCGGACCGCCGCCCGTTCGCGGACTACGCGGCCTGGTTCGCGGGCCGCGACACGGCCGGCGCCGAGGAGCACTGGCGCACCGCCCTCGCCGGACTCACCGCTCCCACCGCCCTGCCCTACGACCGCAGGCCCGCCCTGGGTGCCACGGCCTGCTCCGGCACCTGGCTGTCGCAGCGGCTCGGCGAGGACTCCACCCGGCGGCTCCAGGAGTTCGCCCGCCGGCACCGGCTGACCCTCAACACCGTGGTGGAGGGCGCCTGGGGGCTGCTCCTCTCGCGGTGGAGCGGCGAGACGGAGGTCTGCTACGGCACCACCGTCTCCGGGCGGCCCTCGGACCTGCCCGGCGCCGACACCATCACCGGCCTGTTCATCACCACGCTGCCCGCGAGGGCCACCGTGGACGGCGGGGAGACGTGCGACGCGTGGCTGCGCCGGACGCAGTCCGCGCGGGCCGAGGACCGCCGCTTCGGCCACGTACCGCTCACCCGCCTGCACGCCTTCAGTGAACTGCCCGCGGGGACACCCCTGTTCGACAGCCTGCTCGTCTTCGAGAACTACCCGGTCGACGACAGCACCGCGGGCGCCCACGGCGTGCGCATGCGGGACCTGGAGGCCCGCGAAGCCACCAACTACCCGATCACCGTGGTGATCTCGCCCGGGGAGCGGCTCTCCGTCGAGCTCGGTTACGACCCCCGCTACTTCGAGGCGTCCACAGCTCGCTCTCTGGCCGACCAGCTTCTCCATACCTTGCACGCGCTGGCGGACTCGACGGACACCACGCGCCTTGACGCCGTCGACATCCTGCCGCCCGCCGAGCGCACCCGCCTGTTGGCGGGCCCGGCTCGCCCGCAGATCGACCTGGTGGAGCCGGTCACTCTGCCTGTTCTGGTGGAGGCGGCGGTGGACCGTGCTCCGGATTCTCCGGCTCTGGTTGCGCCTGGCTTGTCGTTGTCGTTCGCGGAGTTGGAGGTGCGGGCGAATGTGCTGGCGCACCGGCTCATCGCGAGGGGTGTGGGTCCTGGCGATCTTGTTGCGCTGACGCTGCCGCGTTCGGCGGAGATGGTTCTCGCCCAGGTGGCGGTCGCGAAGGCGGGTGCGGCGTTCCTGCCGGTGGATCCCGGCTATCCGCAGGAGCGGGTTGAGTTGATGCTGCGGGACGCGGCACCAGCCCTGACGTTGGACACGGAGGAGGTCACCGGTCTGCTGACCGGAGACCAGGACGTACGACTACGGCCGACGGATGCCGACCGTGTTCGTCCGCTGCGGCTCGATGATCCTGCGTACGTCATCTACACCTCGGGTTCGACCGGCACCCCCAAGGGTGTGGTCGTCACCCACCGGGGGATGGCGGGCTTCGCCGCCGCCGAGGCCGCCCACTACCAGGTGGTCCCCGGGGACCGGGTGCTCGCCTTCGCCACGCCGAGTTTCGATGCCTCGGTGCTGGAGCTGTGCATGTCCCTGCCGCAGGGGGCGAGTCTGGTCGTACCGCGACCCGGCCCGCTGCTCGGCGCGGAACTGGCCGAGGTGCTGCGCGAGGAACGCATCACCCACACGCTGCTGCCGCCTGCCGCGCTGGCCACGCTGCCGTCGGACACGCCTGGCACGCTGCCCGACCTGAAGACCCTGACGGTCGGAGCCGATGCCTGTGGGGCGGAGCTGGTGGCGCGGTGGGCGCCGCACCACCGCTTGGTCAACTCCTACGGGCCCACCGAGGCCACGGTCGTGGCCACGTGGTCGGATCCGTTGGAGCCGGACGGCACGGCTCCGCCCATCGGCCGCCGCCTGCCGGGCACCGGCACCTACGTGCTGGACGCGCGGTTGCGGCCTGCCCCGGATGGGGTGGCCGGTGAACTGTGGCTCAGCGGGCCGTCGTTGGCCCGTGGTTACCTCAACC
>NZ_AOPZ01000077.1 GCF_000414115.1 Streptomyces aurantiacus JA 4570 | reverse complement strand
GGTAGCGGCGGGGCACGAAAACGAAACTCGGCCGCCGCGAGGAGGAATGCCAAGCCCCCCGCCGGGCAGGCGCACCGTACCCCCACGGGAGTGGTCACACCCCCAGGCGGCCGCCACGTCTCCTCTCCCGAGGTGGCGGCCGCACCCGGGGGAGGCCATGTGGGCTGAGCCACACCGCCCTGACGCCCCCGGCGAGAACCGGCGCGATAGCCTGACCGCGGATCTCTCTTGATGCCAAGAGATCGATCATCGAGAGGCGATCGAAGAGGCGTCGGCAGGGGATCCAGCACATGGGGCAGGGACCCCCACCGCCAGCTGTCTTACGGAGATCGCCATGACCCGCACTCCCGTGAATGTCACCGTCACCGGCGCGGCCGGCCAGATCGGCTACGCGCTGCTGTTCCGCATCGCCTCCGGCCACCTGCTCGGCCCGGACGTGCCGGTCAACCTGCGCCTCCTGGAGATCACGCCCGCCCTGAAGGCCGCCGAGGGCACCGCGATGGAGCTCGACGACTGCGCCTTCCCGCTGCTCAAGGGCATCGAGATCAGCGACGACCCGAACGTCGCCTTCGACGGCGCGAACGTCGCCCTCCTCGTCGGCGCCCGCCCCCGCACCAAGGGCATGGAGCGCGGCGACCTCCTGGAGGCCAACGGCGGCATCTTCAAGCCGCAGGGCAAGGCCATCAACGACCACGCCGCGGACGACATCAAGGTCCTCGTCGTGGGCAACCCGGCCAACACCAACGCCCTGATCGCCCAGGCCGCCGCCCCGGACGTACCGGCGGACCGCTTCACCGCGATGACCCGCCTGGACCACAACCGCGCGCTGTCGCAGCTCGCGAAGAAGACCGGCACGTCGGTCTCCGACATCAAGCGCCTCACCATCTGGGGCAACCACTCGGCGACGCAGTACCCGGACATCTTCCACGCGGAGATCGCCGGCAAGAACGCCGCCGAGGTCGTGAACGACGAGCAGTGGCTCGCCGACACGTTCATCCCGACCGTCGCCAAGCGCGGCGCCGCGATCATCGAGGCCCGGGGCGCGTCCTCGGCGGCCTCCGCCGCCAACGCCGCCATCGACCACGTGCACACGTGGGTCAACGGCACGGCCGCCGGCGACTGGACCTCCATGGGCATCCCGTCCGACGGTTCGTACGGCGTCCCGGAGGGCCTCATCTCCTCCTTCCCCGTCACCGCCAAGGACGGCAAGTACGAGATCGTGCAGGGCCTGGAGATCAACGAGTTCTCCCGCGCCCGCATCGACGCCTCTGTCAAGGAGCTCGAGGAGGAGCGCGAGGCGGTCCGCGGCCTCGGCCTCATCTAAGGCACCGTCGGCTAAGGCAAGGCACCGTCGTCCAGGAGCGCTCCTGGACGACCACCAATCGCCCTCCGGCGGCCGCGTACCGCGGTCACCGGAGGGCGATTCGGGTCCCGGGCAACTTCCTCCGGCATTTTCTTTCGGGGGACAGCCGCCGCATTCCCAGGACACCCACCGCCCGCTCCGCATAACTTGCGCCGCATGCGAGCCGATCCACCCCGGCGGCGGCCCCGCCCGGAGAAGCCCCGGCACGAGTACGCGGGCACCGACGCCACCCGGCTGCTCTGCGCGGGCGCCCACGTCAGTGCCGCGTTCCGCAGACGCGTCGTCGACGAACTCGTCGGCCACGCCGAGCGCCCCGTGGCGCCGCCGCTCGGCGCCGACGTGCTGCCCGTCCTCGCGCACGCGCTGCGTGCCCGGCGCGACGAGCTGGTGACCGCGCTGCTGCTGCTCACCGTCTGGGCCGGTTTCCTGGCCACGGACGCCGTGATGATCTGGGACGGCCTGGAGGACCGCTCCGGCGGCGACTCGGGGCTGTCCGCCGGCGACATCGCCCTGCTCCCCTTCGGCACCGGCGCGGCCGCCGCCGAAGGCCCGGAGCCCGGCGGCGAGCTTGGCGGCCTCGTGCCGGGCGGCTGGGCGTTGACGTACGCCGTCGTCGTGCTGCTGCTGTGGTGCGCGCGCGTCGTCGGGGGCCGGGACACGGGTGTCGGGGAGCCGCTGCGGCCGGTGCCGCTGCCCGCGCCGCTGGCCTGGCTGCGGCGCCGCTTCGGCTGGCTCCTGACGTACACGGCCTGGTCGACCGCGGTCGTGTACGGGATCGCGGCGCTCGCCGGAATCGCCGACACGCCCTATCCGGTGATCTTCCCGCTGCTCATCGCGGCCGTGGTCTGGCGCCACCAGTTCCTGCGCACGCGGCTGCTGCGCGCCGGGCTCGCCCCGCAGAGCTTCGCCGGGACGCCGCAGCCGCGCCTGCCCGCCTGGTACCGCCGCATCGAGCGGTGCGTACGCCGCGAGCAGCGCGCGTCTCTCACCCTGTACGACGTGAACCGCCCCTTCGTCGGCGCGGGCGCGCCCCGCGAACCCTGGTCGGTCGTCCTGGAGTTGAAGCGCGCCACGACGGGCCCGGCCGACGGGACGGCCGCGCTGAACGGCTCCGGTCCGAACGGCGCGGGCCCGCGCGCCGACGTACCCCGGCAGGGCGGCACCGACACGACCGCCCCGCTCACCGCCCGCGACGTGATCAGGATGATCGAACCCCGCCTGGAGGGTCTGAGCACGGCGGCCGCCGCCACCAGCCGGGACCGGCTGCGGCAGCTGGAGATCGAGGAGTTCGTGTACCTCCCCGCGGGCGCGGGCCGCGACGAGAGCCTCGCCACCGGCGAGGGCACGCGGACGGCCGTCGTGTACGACGACGAGCAGGCCGACCGCCATCTCGACGAGGCGGCCGGCGAAGGCGGCGAGGCCCGGCGGCACTTCCTGCGCATCCGCGTCGGCGCCTGGAACGAACAGGTCGTCGTCTCGCTCCTGGTCCGGGTGCACACCCAGGGCGGCATGCTGGTCCTTGAGGTCGTCCCGCACGTACTCGGGCCCATCAGGCCGGAGTTCCGCCGCGTCGACGCGCTCGTCGCGAGCGAGCCGGCGGGCCCGCTGCGCGACGCCGTCCGCGCCTGCGTCGCCGCCCCGGCCGTGTCCGTGGCCGTCGGGATCACCGCCCTGCGCTGGCTGCCGTCCCTCGGTACGGCGCTGCGCCTGTGGCTCGCCATGCCCGCCACGGACGCGGAGGTGCCCAAGGGCGGGGCCGCCCGCGCCCTGCGCCCCGTCGCCGACGCCCTCCGCGCCCTCTACGCCGTCGGCTCCCGCTTCCTCCCGGAGCCGGACCGCGTCCCCGACGCCCCCCTCGTCTCCCTGCGCCAACTCGCCGCCACCGACAGCCTCTCCCTCTTCCAGGAGATGGACGTCGCCCGCTACACGCGCACCCTCCAGGACCGGATCGGCGAGGGCGTCCGCGACGCGCTGGAGGCGGGCGGGTACCGCACCGACCGCTTCGAGCAGCACATCACGCAGATCAACAACAGCGGGGTCTACATCAAGGAGATGTCCGGCGGCGCGCTCGCCACCGGCACGTACGGCCGGGCCACGCACACGGAGAAGACCCTCGCGTGAGCGCCGTACATCGGCAACGGACGGAAGGAACACCCATGAGCAGCGACGACCGGCCCCCGAGCGGCGGCGGAGCACACGTACAGATCAACGCGGTCCACGGCGGTTCCCTCGCCTTCGGCGACCACGGCACGGCCGAGTCCACCAACTTCACGACGGTGGTCGCCGACCGGGCCCACGGCGATCTCCTGACCGCCGTCCGTGCCCTGCGCAGCGAGCTGAGCGCGGGTGAGCGCACGGCTGCCGAGGGAGAGGTCGTGGCCCAACTGGACGAGATCGAGGGCGAGATCACCCGCACCGGCCGCAGCAGCCGCGGCCTCCTGGTCCGGGTGCGCGACCGCCTCGCGGAGAACGCGCCCGCCACCGCGACGGCCGCGGCGGTGGCGACCGTCGTCCAGGCCATCGCCGAGGTCCTGGCTTGAGGGCGGACGGGCCGGGCAGGGCAGGAAGGAGCGGCGGTCGGTGGTGCGGATCTACGACAGGGACCGGCAGGAGTGGGTCGGGCGGGAGCGCGAGCGGGAGATCGCGGCGCTGCACGACCGGGACGCCGCGCGGCAGCGCGCGGCCCGGCGGGCCGCCGTCGCGGTGCTCGCGGTGTGCGGGCTCGCCTTCGGCACCTGGGCGCTCGGCTGGAAGGACGAGCCGAAGCCGGCGGCGTACCTGACGGAGCGGCAGCCCGCGCGGAGCCCCGGCACGGACGTGGGGGCGTCCGGCACGGAGGACGCCGCGCCGCCTTCCCCGGAGGGCGGGCCGCCGCCCGGCTACGAGTCGGTCACCGACGACGAGGGGTTCCGGCTCGCCGTGCCGCGCGGCTGGACCCGCACCGGCGAGGGCGGCGTCAACGGCATCACCGTCGTCAACTACCACAGTTTCGACGGCACTCGGCGGCTTCAGGTGTACGAGGTGAGCGAGCCTACGCCGTACGGCTCGCTGCGGACGTTCCTGGACGACGCCGAGGTCCCCAAGTCGGCCGGCTTCCGAAAGCTCTCGCTGAGCCGCCTCGACGACGGTCCGCGTCCCGCCGCCCGCCTCACGTACCTCACCGACCTCGCCGGCGGGGCCGGTGACGCGCCGGACGTCGGCACCTGGCATGTCGTCGACCACCGCTTCGAGGCGGCCGACGGCAAGCGGTACGCCGTTGCGGCGTACGGTCCGGAGGCGGACGGGAGGCAGGACGAGCGGGAGCTCGTCGCGACGGCCTTGACGTGGTTCTGCCCGGCGTTCACGCACTGCCCCGGGGTGGGTGCGGGCTGAGCCCTGCCGGGGGCTCCGCCCGGAGGTGCGGTGCCTTCCCGCGGGCCGGTGGGGGCTGGTCGCGCAGTTCCCCGCGCCCCTTACGGGGCGCCGGACCTCACGAAGGCCGCTCAGAACGCGGGCCAAGTCCCGCCGCCACCACGCCCGCCGCGACGATCACCACGAGCCCGATCACTCGCAGCGCCACCGCCATCCCGGACGTGAAGTCCGCGGTGCCGCCCGCGTGGCCGGTGCCCGTGTGGGCGGCGAGGACCGTGCCCGTGACGGCCACGCCGAGTGCGGCGCCGATCTCGCGGGCGGAGGTGCCGAGGCCGGAGCCGAGGCCCGCCTGGTGCGGGGGCAGGGAGGTGACGACGCCCATCGTGAGGGCGGGCATGCACAGGCCGGTGCCCGCCGAGATGACCAGGAGCCAGCAGACGTACACCGCGTAGGGCGTGCCCGCGTCCGCCGTGGACGTGGCGAGGAGCCCCGCGCCGATGAGCAGCAGGCCGCCGCCCACCACCGGCCGCGGCGAGCCGGACCAGCGCGCCGCGAGCCGCGGCACGAGCGCCATGCCGACCGTCAGCGGCACGATGGCGAACCCGGCGCGCGCGGCCCCGTACCCCTTCACGTACTGCAGGTACTGCGAGTTGACGTAGAAGAGCGCGAACAGGCCGAAGAAGGCGGCCGCCGAGCCGAGGGCGGCCGCGCGCAGCCGGGCGGAGCGGAAGACGCGCGGGTCGAACAGCGGGGCGCGCGAACGCAGCGCGTGCGCGGTGAAGGCCGCGAGCAGCACGGCGCCGGCGGCGAAGGCGCACAGGATGCGCGGGGCGCCCCAGCCGTACATCGGGCTCTCGATGATGCCGAACAGGACGGCGACGAGACCGGCGGTCAGCAGCAGCGTGCCGATCGGGTCGAGGGAGGGGCCGGAGGCTCCAACCGCCGTGTCCGTACGGGGTGTTGAGCGCGCCACGGCCAGGGCGAGGAGCGCGCCGAGCGGCACCATGACCCAGAACAGCGCGCGCCAGGACAGGTATTCGCCGACGAGGCCGCCGCCGACGTTCCCGGCGAGGCCGCCGAGGCCCATCGCGAGGGTCCAGGACGCGAGGGCGCGGGGCCGCTGTTCGGGCGGCGCGAGGCGCATCAGGATCGACATGGTCGCGGGCATGATCAGCGCGGCCCCGGCGCCGGAGACGCCGCGGCCCGCGATGAGCAGGGCGGGGGAGCCGGCGAGCGCGCTCACCGTGGCGCCCGCGGCGAACAGGCCGAGCCCGGTGAGCAGCGCGCCCTTGCGGCCGTAGCGGTCACCGAGCGCGCCCGCCGGGATGAGCAGGCCCGCGAACACGATGACGTACGCGTCGACGGTCCACAGGATCTCGCTCGCGGACGGACGCAGGCCGGACGAACCGAGCTGCGGGATCAGGAGATTGATGGCGGCGACCATGCTCTGCGCGACCATCACACAGGCGCACAGCACGACGAGGGTCGACCGTTTCAGGACGGCCGGGGGCTCGGGCGCCGCCGACGGGTCGGACGCGTCCGGCGCGGCGGGGCCCGGTGAGGCGGCGTTCGGTGCGGCCGGGCCCGGTGAGGCGGGGACCGGTGCGGGGGCAGGCGAAGGCAAGGCTCCTCCTCGGGAGCGGTGTGGCGTGGGATGTACCGCCACCGTAGGCTCGCCCGGTACCTGCTTTCCAGTGCAACTTCTGCAAGGGATGATTGTGTGTGACGCAAGTGGAACGTCCGGGGGACACCGCAGGGCTCGACCTGAACCTGCTCCTCGCGCTCGACGTCCTGCTCGACGAGCGCAGCGTGCGCGGCGCCGCCCGCCGCCTGCACCTGTCCGAGCCCGCGATGAGCCGCACGCTCGGCCGCGTCCGCAAGGCGCTGGGCGACCCGGTCCTGGTGCGGGCGGGCCGCCACATGGTGCCGACGCCGTACGCGCTCGCGGTGCAGGCGGAGGTGGGCGCGGTGGTGGAGCGGGCGCGGGCGGTGTTCGCCGGTCCCGGCGCCCAGGACCTGCGGGCCCTCTCGCGCACGCTCACGCTCGTCGGCAACGACGCGCTCGCCGCTGCGTACGCGCCCGCCCTGTTCGCCCGCGTGGCGGCGGAGGCGCCGGGGATCCGGCTGCGCTTCCTGTCCGAGAGCCATCTGGACGCGCCGGTGCTGCGCGAGGGCGTCGCCGACCTGGAGGTCGGCGTGATCGACACGGTCGCGCCCGAGGTGCGGGTCGAGCACCTCTTCGACGACGTGATGGTCGGGGTCGTACGCCCCGGACATCCGCTGCTGCGGGGCGAGTTGACGCCGAAGCGGTTCGCCGCCGCCGACCATCTGACGGTCTCGCGGAAGGGGCGCCTGGCCGGTCCGGTCGACGCCGCCCTGGCCGAACTCGGCCTGCGCCGCCGGGTCGTGGGCAACGTGGGGACGTACCCCTCCGGCCTCTTCATCGTCCTGCGGACCGACCTGGTCGGCCTGAGCATGTCCTGGGCCCGCCCGCTGATGGACCCCCTCGGCCTGGTCACCTTCCCCGTCCCGCTGGAGCTGCCGCCGCTCAGGATCGGCATGGCCTGGCATCCCCGGCACGACGCGGATCCGGCACACGCGTGGCTGCGGGGGTGCGTGCGGGAGCTGGTCGCGGCGCCACAGGGGTGAGGCGGTGAGGGTGTCCGACAACCGCCGTTCCCGGGCGACAACTGGTGGTTGTTCCCTACGGTGAGGGGGTGGGCACCCGGACGCCCCGCTCCCCGACGTACCGGGCCTGCGCAGCATCCCCCTCCACGAGCCGACACCCCTGTACGCGTGGTCCCTCGTCCTCCCGAAGGCCGCGCAGGACCCCGCCCCCCGATCGGCCGAACTCCTGCGCACCTGCGCCACCCTGGCGGCCGCCCACCGCTGGCTGGAACACGACCCCACCCGGGACTGGCTCCCGGACTGACCCCGCCGCGGGCGAAGCCACCCCGGGCTGTTGCTGAACCACTCTCGAATGTAGTACTTCTTATACATGAGCGAGCAAGTCCACAACAGACTGGCGATGGTGCGCGCCGAGCGGAAGGTGTCGCGGCAGAGCCTCGCCGCGGCCGTGGGCGTGCATTACCAGACCATCGGCTACATCGAGCGGGGGCAGTACAACCCGAGCCTCGACCTCGCGTTGAAGATCGCGAAGTTCTTCGGGCTGCCCGTAGAGGCGCTGTTCTCGCTGGAGCCGTTCCAGCCGCTCACGGATCAGGTGTACGGGCACGGGAGGGACAGTTAAGTCATGGCGCAGCAGGAGCAGTTGAGCGCGTACGACCAGCGGATGTACGCCCTGATGAACCGGAACGAAGGCGCGCCGCTGTACCGCACCGCGGCCCGTCGCCGCGCCCTGGTCGCCGCGCACGTCGTGCTGACCGTCGCCTCCGTCGCGGCCTGGCTCGCCACGGTCGTGGGGCAGCAGATGTGGGCCACCTGGGTGATGCTCGCGCTGCTGGTGCCGTGGTGCGCCGCGACGGGGGTCATCAACGGCGCCACCCGCGGCCTGTTGGAGCTGCGTTCCCGCGCCCTGGACGAGCGGCAGCGGGCCGAGCGCGACCGGGTGAAGGCCCGCGCCCACCGGATCGTGACCTGGCTGCTGCTCGCGACGGTCGTGGGCACGGGCGTCGCCCAGCTCTCCGGCGTGGACGTCAAGGCGCTGGTGTTCCAGGTGACGCTCAGCGTCTTCGTCGTCCACTGGCTGATGCCGATGTGGGTGGCGGGCCTGTCCGCGCGGGACGAGCCCGGGCCCGAAGGATCCGAGGACGAGTAGCCGCCTCACCGGGGCGCGGGCCGGCCCGCGCCCCGCGTCACCGCGTCACGTCTGCCGCAGCTCCTCCTGGAGCTTGTTCATGTCCACCGACTCGGAGGCCGGCGGCGTCTTCGTCGGCACCGGCTTGTCGTAGTCGGTGAGCGTCGTCGTCTTGTCGGTGCCCGTGCTCTTCTCCGTGGCGCGGATCAGGTAGGGCCTGCCCTCGGCGGCGACGTACAGCGTCGTGTCGTTGCCGTCGTCGTCCTTGCCGGTGAGGGGGACCACCCGGGTGCCGTCGACCGTCGTGACCTTGCCCTTCTTCAGGTCCTTCGCGTCGTCGCCGTCGGAGTCGTCGCTCACGCTCTTCTGGAGCTCCTTGAGGTCGCAGACCTCCGCCAGCCCCTTGAGCATGTCGTCGTTCGTGCTGCCGTGGATGTAGCGGCCCTTGAACAGCTCGGCCGCCGCCGCGCCCTGGCCGCCGGGGACCTGGTTCTTCCAGAACTTGTCGTCCGGCTTCATCCACACCTTGTCGCCCCGCTTGATCAGCTCCGCCGAGCCGCCGGTGCCGCCGAACCTCAGGGTGCCGGCGCAGTTGCCGTCGCGGTCGAGCGCCAGGTCCATGGCCGCCGGATCGTCCTTCTCGACGTCGCGGCTCTTGTCCGACAGCGTGAGATGGACAGACTTGGCGTCGAGCAGTTCCTGTTTCGCCCTGTCGGAGATCTCCCGGGCGCTCTGGTCCGCCGTGCCGTCCTTCTTGCCGCCCTTGTCGCCCTTGCCGCCGTCGTCGTCGGAACAGGCGGGGACGAGCAGCGCAAGCGCGGCGGCTCCGCAGACCGCCCCTGCGGTTCGCAGTCGCATACGGGACAATGTGCTCATAGCGTCACCTCCGGTGACAGAACGTGCTTCGAGCGTACGTTTCACCTCGCATACCCGCACACGCAGTGACACGGAGCACTTTCGGCCATCGAATAGGCATGCTTTTCCGGGCCGGGGGCAGGTGCTCCCGGCTACCACGGGTGATCAGGTGGGGCAATATGCAGAAAATGCCAGGAACGGAAGGCAACAGGGACGTGTCCGCACAACAGACCATCCACGTGGCGGGAGAGTGGCTGAGCGCCGCATCCGGCGCCACCCGCGAGATCATCGACCCCGCGGATGCCAAGCCGTTCGCGATCATCGCCGAGGGCGGCACCGAGGACGCGGACGCCGCCATCGCCGCGGCCCGGAAGGCGTTCGACGAGGGGCCCTGGCCGAGCACGCCGGTCGCCGAGCGCGCCGCGCTGCTGCGCAAGGTCGCCGACCTCCTCGTACGCGACCGGGAGGAGATCGGGCTCCTGGAGAGCCGCGACGCGGGCAAGACCCTCGAAGAGGGCCGCGTCGACGTCGACTGCGTCGCCGACGCCTTCCGCTACTTCGCCGATCTGGTGATCGGCGAAGGTGCCGGACGCGTCGTGGACGCCGGCTCCGACGACATCCACAGCGTCGTCGTGCACGAGCCCATCGGCGTCTGCTCGATGATCACCCCCTGGAACTATCCGCTCCTCCAGGCCAGCTGGAAGATCGCGCCCGCCCTCGCGGCCGGCAACACCTTCGTCATCAAGCCGAGCGAGGTCACGCCGCTGACGACGGTCGCGCTGATCGAGCTGCTCGTGGAGGCGGGCCTGCCCGCCGGTGTCGCCAACATCGTCACCGGCCCCGGCCACACCGTCGGCGCCCGGCTCGCCGACCACCCCGACGTCGACCTGGTCTCCTTCACCGGCGGCCTCGTCTCCGGCACCAAGGTCGCCCAGGCCGCCGCGCTCGGCGTGAAGAAGGTCGCCCTGGAGCTCGGCGGCAAGAACCCCAACGTCGTCTTCGCGGACGCCTGCGCCACCGACGAGGGCTTCGACACGGCCGTCGACCAGGCCCTGAACGCCGCGTTCATCCACAGCGGCCAGGTCTGCTCCGCCGGCGGTCGCCTCATCATCGAGGAGTCGGTGCGCGAGCGCTTCGTCGCCGAACTCGTCCGCCGCGCCGAGAAGATCAAGCTCGGCCGGGGCACCGAGGACGGCGTCGAGTGCGGCCCGCTCGTCTCGCAGCAGCAGCGCGAGAAGACCGAGATGTACGTGGCCTCCGCGCTGGAGGAGGGCGCGGTGCTGCGCTGCGGCGGCAAGCGCCCCGAGCCGAGCGACGTGCGCCCGGCCACCGGCTACTTCTACGAGCCGACCGTCCTCGACCAGTGCCACCGCGAGATGAAGGTCGTCCGCGAGGAGGTCTTCGGCCCGGTCCTGAGCGTCGAGACGTTCCGCACCGAGGACGAGGCCGTCGCCCTCGCCAACGACACCGAGTACGGCCTCGCGGGCGCCGTGTGGACCACCGACTCGGGCCGCGCCCGCCGCATGGCCCGCCGGATGCGCCACGGCACCATCTGGATCAACGACTTCCACCCCTACCTGCCGCAGGCCGAGTGGGGCGGCTTCGGCAAGAGCGGCGTCGGCCGCGAGCTGGGCCCGGCGGGACTCGCCGAGTACCGCGAGGCCAAGCACGTCTACGAGAACCTCGCGCCGCAGCCCGTCCGCTGGTTCGCGGGCTGAGCCGCCCGTCCCCTTACGCGTCAGCACCTTGCAGACCTCGCAGGAAGAGGAGCAGTTCCCCCATGGCTGAAACGAACGAGTACGACTACGTCATTGTCGGCGGTGGCACCGCGGGGTCGGTGATCGCCTCCCGGCTCACCGAGAACCCGGACGTCACCGTCGCCGTCATCGAGGGCGGCCCCAGCGACATCGACCGGGACGACGTCCTGACGCTGCGCCGCTGGCTCGGCCTGCTCGGCGGCGAGCTCGACTACGGCTACACCACGACCGAGCAGCCGCGCGGCAACTCGCACATCCTGCACAGCCGCGCCAAGGTCCTGGGTGGCTGCTCCTCGCACAACACCCTGATCTCCTTCAAGCCGCTGCCGTCCGACTGGGACGAGTGGGAGGAGGCGGGCGCCACCGGCTGGAACGCCAAGACGATGGACCCCTTCTACGGCAAGCTGCGCAACAACGTCGTGCGCGTCGCCAAGAAGGACCAGAACCAGATCGCCACCGACTGGGTCGAGGCCACCAAGACGGCGCTCGGCGTCCCCGAGGTCGTCGGCTTCAACGACAAGCCCTTCGAGGAGGGCGTCGGCTTCTTCGACCTCGCGTACCACCCGGAGAACAACAAGCGCTCCTCGGCGTCCGTCGCCTACCTCCACCCCCACATGGAGGCCGGCGACCGCCCGAACCTCCACCTCTTCCTGGAGACGTGGGCGTACAAGCTGGAGCTCGACGGCAAGACCGCCCGCGGTGTGCACGTGCGCACCAAGGACGGCGCCGAGAAGCTCCTGACCGCCCGCCGCGAGGTGCTGGTGTGCGCGGGCGCCGTCGACACGCCCCGCCTGCTCATGCACTCCGGCATCGGCCCGAAGAAGGACCTCGAAGCCCTCGGCATCCCGGTCGTGCACGACCTGCCGGGCGTCGGCGAGAACCTCATCGACCACCCGGAGTCGGTCATCGTCTGGGAGACCAACGGGCCCATCCCCGGCAACTCCGCGATGGACTCCGACGCGGGCCTGTTCGTGAAGCGGGACCCGGACCACAAGGGCCCGGACCTGATGTTCCACTTCTACCAGATCCCGTTCACCGACAACCCGGAGCGGCTCGGCTACGAACGCCCCGAGCACGGTGTGTCGATGACCCCGAACATCCCCAAGTCCCGCGCCCGCGGCCGCCTTTACCTCACGTCGGCGGACCCCGAGGTGAAGCCCGCCCTGGACTTCAAGTACTTCGAGTACGACGAGAACGGCGTCGACTACGACGGCCAGACCCTGGTCGACGGCATCAAGCTGGCGCGCAAGGTCGCGCAGGCCGAGCCGTTCAAGAAGTGGCTCAAGCGCGAGGTCTTCCCCGGCCCGCACGTCACCGACGACGCCGAGATCAGCGAGCTCGTACGCAAGGCCGCGCACACCGTCTACCACCCGGCCGGCACCTGCCGAATGGGTGCTTCCGGTGATGAACTCGCCGTGGTCGACCCGGAGTTGAAGATCCGGGGCCTGCAAGGAATCCGTATCGCGGACGCATCCGTCTTCCCGACGATGCCCGCCGTGAACCCGATGATCGGAGTGCTCATGGTCGGGGAGAAATGTGCCGAGATCCTGGAAACCGCGACCCGGGGAGGTGACGGCCGATGAGCGAGGCCGCCACCACTGACACCGCCACCGCGGCGGACGCGTCCACGGACGCCGTCTTCGCCGTCAACAACCTGTGGAAGGTGTTCGGCCCCAAGGCCGAACGCGTCCCGGGCGATGCAGAGCTGACCTCCCTGGACCCCGCCGAGCTGCGCGAGCGCACCGGCTGCACCGCCGCCGTGCGCGATGTGTCCTTCGAGGTGAAGAAGGGCGAGGTCTTCGTCGTCATGGGCCTGTCGGGCTCCGGCAAGTCCACGCTCGTGCGCTGTCTGACCCGCCTCATCGAGCCGACGTCCGGCGCGATCGAGATCGACGGCGAGGACGTCCTCGCCATGGACAAGAACCGGCTGCGCGAACTGCGCCGGCACCGCGCGTCCATGGTCTTCCAGCACTTCGGCCTGCTCCCGCACCGCAGCGTCCTCGACAACGTCGCGTACGGCCTGGAGATCCAGGGCGTCGCGCGCGCCGAGCGGCGCGAGAAGGCCATGAAGGTCATCGAGAAGGTCGGCCTGGAGGGCCTGGAGCTGCGCAAGCCCGGTCAGCTCTCCGGCGGCCAGCAGCAGCGCGTCGGCCTCGCCCGCGCGCTCGCCGTCGACCCCGAGGTCCTGCTCTTCGACGAGCCGTTCAGCGCCCTCGACCCGCTGATCCGCCGCGACATGCAGGAAGAGGTCGTCCGCCTGCACCGCGAAGAGGGCCGCACCATGGTCTTCATCACGCACGACCTCAGCGAGGCCCTGAAGCTCGGCGACCGCATCGCGCTGATGCGCGACGGCCGCGTCGTGCAGCTCGGCACGCCCGAGGAGATCGTGGGCTCGCCCGCCGACGAATACGTACGCGACTTCGTCCGGGACGTGCCGCGCGAGCAGGTCATGACCTGCCGCAGCGCCATGCGGCCCGTGGACTCCGACGCCGACGAGGACACCAAGGGCCCGGCGATCGCGCCGGACGCGACGGTGTCCGAGGCCATCGAGGCCGTGGCCCGCACCGGCTACCCGGCGCGCGTGATGGACGCCGGGCGGTGCCTGGGCGTCGTCGGCCACGAGCAGCTGATCGGCGTGGTGGCGGGCATGCCGCCCAAGGGCCAGAACCCCGGCAGGGCACGTCCGGACATACGTAAAGAGGTAACCGGCGAGGTGGCTTCCTGATGGCCACCGCCACCGCCTCCGGCCCCGCGCGAGATACGGGAATCGGCGTCCTGCTGCGGCGCCGCGCCGTCGTCAAGCTCCTGCTGCTCGCCGTCGTCGCGGCCGTCGCCGTACCGATCCTCAACGCCAAGTGGGCCTCCGGCGCCTGGCCGGACGCGCTCACCGTCGATCTGACCGAGCCGCTGGGCAGGACCACCGACTGGATCATCGACAACCGCGACAGCCACTGGCTGTTCACGTACTTCCTCGGGCACATCAGCAACGCCATCGTGCTGTCCGTGCGCGGCGTCTACCTGGTGCTGCTCGCCGCGGGCTGGGCGGGCGTCACCGTCGCCGCCGGCGCGATCGCCTGGCGCGTGGCGGGCCTGCGGCTCGCCGCGATGGCCGTCGCGGCCTTCGGGATCTGCGGGCTGCTCGGCATGTGGGTGCCGACGATGCAGACGCTCGCGCTGATGGTCGTCGCGGTGCTCGCGTCGGTGCTCCTCGGCATGCTGCTCGGCCTCGCCGCCGGACTGAACGACCGGATCTTCCGCATGATGCGCCCGGTCCTGGACACCATGCAGGTGCTCCCGGCCTTCGCGTATCTGCTGCCCGTCGTGCTCGTCTTCGGCATCGGCGTGCCCGCCGCCGTCCTCGCGACGGTCGTGTACTCGGCCCCGCCGATGGCCCGCCTGACGGCCCTCGGCCTGCGCGGCGCCGACGGCGGTGTGATGGAGGCGGTGGCCTCCCTCGGAGCGACCGCCCGCCAGCGCCTGCTGTCCGCGCGCCTGCCGCTGGCCCGCAAGGAGCTTCTGCTCGGCCTCAACCAGACGATCATGATGGCCCTCTCCATGGCCGTCATCGCGTCCGTGATCGGCGCGGGCGGCCTCGGTGATCGCGTCTACCAGGCGCTCGCCTCGGTCGACGTCGGCCAGGCGCTCGCCGCCGGTATCCCCATCGTGCTGCTCGCCGTCGTCCTGGACCGCGTCACCGGCGCGGCGGGCGAACGCCTCGGCGCGCACGCCGACGACAACTCGCCGCTGCGCGGCTGGCGCGGCTGGTCCGTCGCCGGCGCCGTGACCCTGGCCTGCGCCCTCGCGGCCAGGTTCGCGGACCGCCTGGAGTGGCCGACGAGCTGGGTCGTGGGGATCGCCGAGCCGGTGAACACCGCCAAGGACTGGATGGTCGACCACCTGTACACGGACGTGCCTGTGGTCGGCGGCACGGCGGACTGGGCGGCGCACTTCACCACGTACGTCCTCGACCCGGTGCGCGACGGCCTGCAGGGCCTGCCCTGGTGGTCGGTGCTGCTCATCGTGGCGGCGCTCGCCTGGGTGATCGGCACGTGGGAGACCGCGCTCACCGCGGTCCTCGCGATGGCCGCGATCGGCGTCATGGGTGTGTGGAACGCGTCCCTGGACACGCTGTCCCAGGTTCTCGCGGGTGTGGCCGTGACCCTCGTCCTCGGCTTCGCGATCGGCATCGCGGCCTCGCGCAGCCAGCGGCTCGAACGGCTCCTGCGGCCCGTCCTGGACGTCTTCCAGACGATGCCGCAGTTCGTGTACCTGATCCCGGTGGTCGCCCTGTTCGGCGTGGGCCGTGCCCCCGCCGTCGCCGCGGCCGTCGTGTACGCGCTGCCCGCCGTCATCCGCATCACCACGCAGGGCCTGCGCCAGGTCAACCCCAGCGCGATGGAGTCCGCGCGGTCCCTCGGCGCCACCAGCTGGCAGCAGCTGCGCCAGGTCCAGCTGCCGCTGGCCCGCCCCGCGCTGATGCTCGCCCTCAATCAGGGCGTCGTCCTGGTCCTCGCCGTCGTCGTCATCGGCGGCCTGGTCGGCGGTGGCGGGCTCGGCTACGACGTCCTCGCCGGACTCGCGCGCGGTGACCTGGCGACCGGCCTGGTGGGCGGTGTCGCCATCGTCTGCCTCGGCCTGATGCTGGACCGCGTGACGCAGCCGACGGAACGCCGCGCGAAGAAGGGAGCGTGACCATGCGAGTACGTACGCGCATGACCGCCGCTGTCGCGGGCGTGGGCGCCCTGGTCGTCCTCTCCGGCTGCGGCGCCGCCGACATGTCCAAGCAGTCGTCCCCGTACGCGAACGCGGCGGGCGCCAAGACGGTGACCCTGTCCGTGCAGTCCTGGGTGGGCGCGCAGGCCGACGTCGCCGTGGCCGAGTACCTCCTCAAGGAGAAGCTGGGCTACCGCGTCGACAAGGTCCAGATCGACGAGATCCCGGCCTGGGACGCGCTCAGCCAGGGCCGCGTCGACGCGATCATGGAGGACTGGGGCCACCCGGACCAGGAACAGCGCTACATCAAGGACAAGAAGACGATCGTGCCCGGCGGCGACGTCGGCGTGATCGGCCACATCGGCTGGTACGTCCCCACGTACTTCGCCAAGAAGCACCCCGACGTCACCAACTGGAAGAACCTCAACAAGTACGCGAAGGACTTCCGGACGCCGGAGAGCGGCGGCAAGGGCCAGCTGATGGACGGCTCGCCGTCCTACGTCACCAACGACAAGGCCCTCGTCGAGAACCTCGGCCTGGACTACAAGGTCGTCTTCGCGGGCTCCGAGGCGGCGCAGATCACGCAGATCGAGCAGTTCGCCAAGCAGCAGAAGCCGTTCCTCACCTACTGGTACAAGCCCCAGTGGCTCTTCAAGAAGGTGCCCATGACGGAGGTGAAGCTCCCTGCCTACAAGGAGGGCTGCGACGCCGACCCCGCCAAGATCAAGTGTGCCTATCCGCACACGCCGCTCCAGAAGTACCTCAACGCCGACTTCGCCAAGAACGGCGGCAAGGCCGCGGAGTTCCTCAAGAACTTCAAGTGGTCCGAGGCCGACCAGAACGAGGTGTCCCTCCTGATCGCCGACAAGAAGATGTCCCCCGAGGACGCGGCGAAGAAGTGGATCGACTCGAACGAGTCGAAGTGGAAGGCGTGGCTGCCGAAGTAGGCGACGGCCCCGGGGGCTCTGCCCCCGGA
>NZ_AOPZ01000076.1 GCF_000414115.1 Streptomyces aurantiacus JA 4570 | reverse complement strand
GGCGGCCGGGGCGCCGAAGCGGCGGCCGCCCCTGCCGGAGGCGGAACTCCCGGCCCCACGCGTGCGGGCATAGCGGTCATTTGTGCGTGTGCGGTTCACGGGGAACCTTCCTTGACATGGCACGTACCAAGGAATTCCCGCAGAAGGTGAACAGCGCAGAGAATTGCAAGAACGAGCCGGGGTGGTGCGGGGCCGTACGAAATTCGGCTGTTCCCGCGAAATGCGCTCAGGTGGTCCGCGGTGGGACTTCCTGAACGCAGCGAGCTGGGGCCCGCACCCCAAGGTGCGGGCCCCAGCTGCGAAGTATTCAGACTACGAGGCCACGAGTGTGGCAACTGCGCAGTCGTGAAAGATTGCCGCGTCAGGCGGGAACGATGTTCTCGGCCGTCGGGCCCTTCTGGCCCTGCGCGATGTCGAAGGTCACCTTCTGGCCCTCGAGCAGCTCACGGAAGCCCTGGGTGGCGATGTTCGAGTAGTGGGCGAAGACGTCGGGGCCGCCGCCGTCCTGCTCGATGAAGCCGAAGCCCTTTTCCGCGTTGAACCACTTCACGGTGCCAGCAGCCATTTTTTTTCTCCTTCGGGGCGGTGCTCGGAGCCCACCCTGTGCGGGCTCCGTGTCGCGTGATGATTACCCCGTCGGAAGAGAACAACCTTTTTGGGAACCACAACTGCAACTCCCCTCGACAGTAGCACGGCGCGATCGCCGGGGCGCGTTAAGTTAAATTACGCCGACTGTCGTGCAAGGAACCTTCATCGCGCCTTGGTTCAATTTCTCATGCCGCGACGACAGATATTGTGCGCCGAACTCCTGTGCTCAGAGGCCGAACTCCTGCGGGGACACGCCAAGGGCCGCGCACGCCTCGCGCAGCACCTGCTCCTCGGCCGGCGCCACGTACCCGTCGGCTCCGGCGACGACGAAGCCGGTCTGCACGACGGCCCGCGCCTCCGTCGGCTTCTTCGCCGCCTTGGCGATCTCCTGCATGACCTCGGCCTTGCCCTGCTGGAAGTTGAACGCGAGCTGGTCGACGTGCTTGTTGAACCGCTGGCGCAGCTGCTCGGGCGGGAAGTTCTGCAGGACGTCGTTCTGCAGGATCAGGGACTCCACGTGCTGGCGCTCGGCCGGGTCGACGTTCCCGTCGGCGGCCGCCACCAGGGCGCACATCGCCATGCTGGCGTCCCGGTAGGACCCGCTCTTCAGCTCCGTCTTGAGGGACGTGAGCTGGGTCTTGAGCATGCCCACGAGCTGGGCCTTCGACCCCTTGGAGGACCCCGGACCCGAATGCCCGTGCCCGCTGGAGCCCCGCGATCCCTGTGCCTGTTGCAGACCCTTGGCCTGGTCCTTGATCCGATCCCACATCGCCATTCGTGCCACCTCGGCTTCTGCCCATGTCGTTCCGGTCACCCGCACAGACGCAGCGGGTCTACCTGCCAACGCCTTCCCCCTTCCCGAAGTTCCATGGCGTCTGCGTGGCGTGCGGGTGCTCGGGGGCGGGCTCAGCTGCCGGTGAGGGTGAGGGCCAGGTCCGTGATGTTCAGGGGGAACTGGCCGACGGCGGTGGGCTCGCCGGTCAGCAGGTTGACGGTGTAGAGGGACGGCGTGCTCGCGCCGTACGGGGTGAGCGAGGCGAAGGCGGTGTTGTCCTTCGTCTTGCCGTTGGCCAGGGTGCTGAAGATGTCCAGGCCGGCGTTGGCGCCCGCGTCGAAGCCGAGCGAACCGGTCGGGGAGAGGGTGCCGTTGTTGGCCGGTGCCTGGATGACGACCTGGTCGGTGGTGGTGTTGACGTTGAACAGCGAGGTCACGGTGGCCGCGTTCAGGTCGTTGTTCGTGTAGGCGGCCGCGGTGACGCCGCGGGCCGGGCCGGTGGCGGGCGGAGTGGTCAGGGTGGCGTCCTCGATCGTGGTGTCGTCGTGGAGGTTGTGCCGCAGATTCTGGCCGTTGTCGCTGAGCAGGCGGAGCCGGTCGGCGGCCGGATTGAAGTCGATGTCGAAGTTCGTCCCGTACAGCGCGACTTGCAGCTGGGAAACCTTGGTGACGACCACATCCGAGGTGGCCGGCGGGGTTTTGATCGTATAAATCCCGCCCTTGTCGCCGACGCCGTACATCAGGCCGTCCTGGGGCCGGTAATCGATCCCGACCAATTTCTGGTCGCCGGAGAGACCGGTGACGGCCCTGACCCAGTCGAGCACCGTCGGCCGGTCGGTGGTGAAGGTGGCCATCAGGGTGCCGTCACCGGTGATGCCGTAGGCGCGCAGGCTGGGGACGGCTTCGGGCTCGGCCGCGGCCGCCGGGGCGGATGACGGCGCGGCCGAGCCGGTGCCCGGCGCCGTCACCAGGAGCGCCGCCGACACGGACACGACCGCGACCGCCGCCCCGATTCTCTTTCTGTTTTCCGCTCGCATCAGACTTTCCCTCCCTGGAGAATTACGTCCGTCGCATGCATGCCCTTGCATTAGTCCCACGCGGCCCCGGCCCCGACAACAGGTTCGCGCGACGGCGGCGCCTCGGTCCGGAAACTTTGCGCACCATGACAAATGCGGCGCCGGTGAATGCTTCATCGATTCACGCGACGTGATAAACCCCGTCCGGATTTCGCCTGTCGCTCCATTCGGCCGGAATGGCATGCTCCCGCCCATGGGCAGCCTCTTCGCGGAGCTGGCCCGACGGGCGTCGGCCAGTGCCCGCCGGGAGGTGGAGACGTACGCACGCGAGATCCCGGAGTTCGGACGTCTGGACGCGAACCCCAGGGCCAGGGCCGAGGCGCTGGAGTACGCCGTGTGGCTGCGCCGCCGCACGATCGAACTCTCCCCGGGCAGCGACGAGTTGACGGAGGCGGACCTCGGCTTCATCGCCTCGATGGGCGAGTCGCGGGCCGGTACGGGCATGTCCCCGGAATCACGGCAGCGGGTCCTGCGCCTGCACACCGCCCTCATGCTGCGCGAGATCAACGAGGCGACCGACGCCCAGCGCGGCGGCGGCGCGGACGAACTCCTGCGGATGATGGGCTGGTTCGCCCCGCAGGGCGAACGCGGCATCGGCGCCTACTGCGCGGGATTCGCGACGGGGCTGCGGCGCCGGCTGCCGTACGGGGAGCAGGTCGCCCTGCTCGCCAGGTCGCTGCTCGCCGGGGACCCCGTCGCGGCGGAACTCGCCCGGGGCGTGGGCATGGAGATGCCCGAGTGGTACGCGGTGACGGTGATCCGGGTGCCGGATCGCGGCCCGGCCGGCGAGGGCGACCTGGAGGGCGAGGCCGAGGCCCTGGCGAAGACGTATCAGGTGCCGGTGGTGTGGTGTCCGGACCCGTGTCCGCCGGGCGGGGACGGCGAGTTGACCGCGCTGGTACCGGTGGCTCCCGTGCGGCCGCCGCGCTCCGGGGCTGCTGCCGTGGGTGGCGCCGTGTCCGACGTGTCTGGCGTGCCGGATGTGCCTGATGCGCCTGATGTGCCCGACCTCGTGTCCGACCTCGTACGGGACTTCGCCGCCGTCCTCGGCCGCCCCTGCGCCGCCGGGACGGCCGCCGGGCCGCGGGCCGAGCTGGCCGACGCCCTCGACCGGGCCCGGCGGATCAGCAGGTCAGCCCCGCTGCGGCGGGCACCCGCGTGGGCGGGCCCGCACACCCTGGCGGACGTCTTCGTCGAACTCGCCGTGTCCGACTCCCCGTCGGCCGACGACTGGCTGCGCACGGTGGCCCGCCGGCTCGCCCCCGGCCCTGACCTCCTGGCCACGCTCGACGCGTACTACCGCCACGACATGAACCGCGCGAACGCGGCGGCGGCCCTCAACGTCCACCCCCGCACCCTGGACTACCGGCTCCGTCGCGTTCGCGAACTCACGGGCTTCGCCCCGGCGTCGACGCACGGTGTGCGGGTCCTCAGCTCGGTGGTGGCGCGTCGCCTCTCGGGGGCGTGGGACTGAACCCGACGTCCCCGTCGCCCGCGGTGCGTGGGCCTCCGCCGACCCCCGTCCGGCGAGGGCCCACGCGCCGCCCCGGTGAGAGCCCGGCTCAGAACTTCCAGGCGCGGCAGTTCAGCAGCCTCGACGTGCCGACCTTGCGGTCACAGGCGTACGCGGTCACGTTCGCCTTGTTCTTGAACCCCCACGACTTGGTGCCGTTGACCACGGCCACCCGGTTCTTCACGGTCCGCCAGCCGCCGCCGACGAACTCGTCGTACTTGAGCGCGAGGACGGCCTCGTAGCCGTCGCCCGCCACGCGGTCCTGCGCCGTGGCACCCGAGAACTTGCCGTCGTAGAGCGCGCGGCCCCCGCCCGTGCCCGCGCGCCAGTACTGGTACGTCCCGCTGATCCTGGCCTTGCTGCTGGCGGACGTGCCGTGGAAACCCAGGGGCGCCGCGCTCGCGGAGCGCGTACTCGCCTCGTCCTGGGCCGCGGGCGCCGCCGCGGCGGACGGCGCGCCGCTGAGCACGAGCCCCGCGAACGCGCCGGTGACGCCGAGACCCGTGACCGCCCTGCGCAGGCGGGTTCCCCGATGCGTGGTCGCAGACATTTCTCATCCCTCCCCGTCGCGGGCCGACCCCCGCGAGGAGGTCTGGGAAACCCGCGGATCGATGGCCCGCCCGGTCCGCGCAGAGGCGGGCCGCGGCCGGGCCGACGACGAAGAGTCCACAGCGCCGGGCGTTTTTCAGCACCCCGTTCCCGTGCGGGTGAACAATTCCGGAGGCGTCCGCCCGGCGGACCGCGCCACCGCGTCCGCGCCCCGCCCGGGCCCGCGTATTCCTTGCCGGGAGGGGCGACGGCTCATAGGTTTGGCCCGGCTGAGCGCCGGGACACACGGCCGAGCACGGGGATATGGGGATACGGGGATACGGGGGCGGGGGGCCAGGGTGGGGCGTCGGGAGAAGCCGCTCGATCCGACGGACGGGCCGGTGGCCCGGTTCGCGGTGGAGCTGCGCAAGCTGCGGCAGGAGGCCGGAACTCCGTCATATCGGGCGATGGCGCAGCGGGCCGCCTACTCGGTGACGGCCCTGTCGCAGGCGGCCGCGGGCGAGAAACTGCCGTCGCTCGCGGTGGTACGCGCGTACGCCGAGGCGTGCGGGGCCGACCCGCAGGAGTGGGAGCGCCGCCGGCACGAGGCGGCGCGGGAGCTCGCCGACGAGCCGGCCGCCGACGCCGAGGGGGACGCGGCGCGGTCGCCGTACCGGGGCCTCGCGCGCTACGAGCCCGACGACGAGGGCCTGTTCTTCGGCCGGGAACGGCTGACCGACGACCTGCTGCGGCGGGTGACCGAGCGCCGCTTCACCGTGGTCTTCGGCCCCTCCGGCAGCGGCAAGTCCTCCCTCCTGCGCGCGGGCCTCATACCCCGCCTGCGCCGCACGGACGACGCGGCCGTCCGCCCCGCCGCCATCCGGATCCTCACACCGGGCGAACACCCTTCGCGTACGCACACCCGGGTGTTCACGCCCGCCGAACGGGACGGCGACACCTGGCTGATCGTGGACCAGTTCGAGGAGGTCTTCACGCTGTGCCGCGATCCGCGGGAGCGGGCCGACTTCATCGACGCGCTGCTCGCCGCGCGGAGCCCCGAGAGCCGGCTGCGCGTCGTGCTCGGGGTGCGCGCCGACTTCTACAGCCGCTGTGCCGAACACCGCGCCCTGGCCGACACGTTGTCCGACGCCAGCCTCCTGGTCACCGCGATGTCGGCGGCCGAACTGCGGCAGGCCGTCGTGAAGCCCGCCCAGGCCGCGGGCCTCATCGTGGAACGCGAGCTGACCGCGCGGCTCGTGCGGGAGGCCGGCAGCGAACCGGGCGCCCTCCCCCTCCTCTCCCACGCGCTGCGCGAGACCTGGCGGCGAAGACGAGGCCGGACGCTGACTCTGGAGACATACGAGGCCACCGGGGGCCTGCACGGCGCCATCGCCCGCACCGCGGAGGACGTCCACACGCACCTCTCGGACGCCCGCAAGGAACTGGCGCGCCTGATCCTGCTGCGGCTGATCGCCCCCGGCGAGGGCGCACAGGACACCCGGCGTCCGATCCGGCGCGCGGAGCTGGACTTCGGCGATCGCGACGAGGTCGACGCCGTGGTGGACCAGCTGGCCGGGGCGCGCCTCATCACCCTCGACGACGACACCGTGGACCTCGCCCACGAGGCGCTGATCACGTCCTGGCCCCGGCTCGGCGCCTGGGTGGACGCCCACCGCGACCGGCTGCGCGCCCACCGCCACCTGACGGAGGCGGCACACACCTGGCGGGAACTGGACCACGACCGCGGCGCGTTGTACCGGGGGACGCGGCTGACCGGCGCGGAGGAACACTTCACGGACTCGGGCGGCGGGACCGCCGACCTGACCGGCCTTGAGCGGGACTTCCTCACCGCGAGCCGCCACGCCCGCACCCGCGCCCGGCGCCGGCGGCACGCGCTGACCGGCGCGCTCGCCGTGCTGGTGGTGCTCTCGGTGGTGGCGGGCGCGATGGCGTGGCGGGAGAGCCGCACGAGCGAGCGCCGGCACGTGGAGGCGGAGGCCCGCCGCATCGCCGCGGCCGCCGCCACCATGCGCGACCACGACCCGGTCACCGCGATGCGGCTGAGCGTCGCCGCCTGGCGCCTCGCGGAGTCCACGGAGACCCGCTCGGCGCTCGTGGGCGCCATGGCCCAGGGCGAACTGTCGGCCTTCACCCGCCCCGGCGCCGAATCCGACGCCCTGGCCAGCGAGTTGACCGCCGACGGGCGGACGCTGGTGGCGGTGGGCGCGAAGCGCGTGCGCACCTGGGACCTGCGCGGGAGCCGCCCCGCGGCACGGTCGTATCCGGGGCTCGGCAAACTGCTCGCGGACGGGCCGGAGGTCAAGGTGAGCCCGGACGGCCGGCGCCTCGCCGTGCAGCAGACCGACCGCACGGTGATGTGGGACGTCCACGCCGGACGCGTGATCGGCCGCCTGCCCGCGGCCGTGCCGGAGAGCATCGTCTTCTCGGCCGACGGCAAGCGGGTGGCGTTGGAGGAGTGGGGCCTGGCCGACGAGGACGACGCGTCCACCAAGCTCTTCGACGTACGCGGTGGCCGCGCCCTGCTGACCATGAGGCAGCTGCATCCCGAGAAGACCGAGACCGTGGCGCTGAGCGCGGACAACCGCCGGCTGGCCAGGTGCGGCGAGGAAGGCCCCATGGAGCTCTGGGACATCGCCCGCCGCACCCGGCTCACCAGCCCCTGGCTCGCCAGGAACAAGAAGCGGCTCGACTGCGACGGCGCGTCGTTCGTCTTCACCCCCGACAGCCGACACCTGGCACGCGTCACCGACCGTGAGATCAGCCGCTGGGACCTGCGCACCGGCAGGCAGGCGCCACGGGTGGTGAGCAGCGGCCTGGAGGACGTCCGGTTCAGCGCGGACGGCAGGTTCGTCGCGGCGTCCACGCCGGACGGGATCGCGCTGTGGCGCCTCGCCGCGCCGGACGGGCCGGTCTTCCGCCACGCCACCGTCGGCAGCGAGTCCCTGGGCTTCGCCCTCGATCTCGACGCGGGCGCCGTCCGCTATTTCAACGAGTCGAGGACGGTCGTGCACTCGCTGAGCGTGCGGTCCGCGATCGGCGCGGCATGGCGCGAGGAGTACTTCTCCGAGGGGCAGTTGGCTCCGGACGGCCGCACCCAGGCCGTCGTACGCCACGCGGACGCCCCCAAGGACCTCCGCCTGGTCGACACCCGCAGCGGCCGCACCGTCTTCAAGCCGCCGGTCGAGCCCTGCCCCAGGGCCGCCGAGGAACCTTCCGCGTCCGACGGCCCGCCCGGAACGGAACCGGAGTCGGCCGAGGAATCCTCCGAGTGGTCGGCCGAGGGGCCCGCCGACGGGCTCTCCGAAGGGCCCGCCGACGGTTCCGCCGAGGTGAGTGCCGCGCCGCAGCAGCCGGAGGACTGCACCGACCTCATGGCCTTCAGCGCCGACGGCGCGTACTTCGCGTACGGGCGGGCACGACCGATGGGCGGCGCCGGCGCGTCGGGCCGGGAGCGGATCACCGTCTGGGACGTACGGGCCCGCCGGGAGCACGCGGTGGTCGACGTACGCGCCGACGACGAGATCGGCATGACCGGCATGGACGGCCTCGCGCTCAGCGCCGACGGCGGCCGCCTGTTCGTGGCCCGCACCACGATGCGCGAGACCACCGAGGTGTGGGACCTGGATTCCGGCGGCCGGCCGGGCCGGCCCAGGAAGATCAGGACACTGTCCGGCATCTCCGGCGAGGGACTCGCGGTACGACGCGACTCGGCCAGGCTGGCCTCCTGGAAGGCGATCGCCGACCTCCGCTCGGGGAAGACCGTCGGCAAGTCGCTGAGCGACACCCTGACGAGCGAGCTGGCGTTCAGCCCCGGCGGGCAGTACCTGGCGGCCGGTGACGCGTACGGCAGGGTGACCGTCTGGGACGGCGCCGGCCACACGCGCCGCACCGTGCTGACCGCGGCGGCCGCCGACGCCGCGCCCCCGGCCGCCGACGACTTCGTCAGCGCGCTCGCCTTCTCCCCGGACAACGACACGCTCGCCGTCGCCACCCACTCCGGCACCGTCCAGCTGTGGGACGTGCCGTCCAGCAGACCCCTCGGCTCGCCCCTGCCCACGCCCGGCGACACGATCACGGCCCTGGCCTTCAGCGCCGACGGCTCGACGCTGTACGCGGGCGGTACCCGTGTCCCGTCGCAGAAGTACGCGCTGGACCCGGACCGCCTGGTGGCCGCCGTGTGCGACCGCACGGGGGGTGCGGGCCTGTCCCGTGAGCAGTGGCGGACGTATCTGCCGGACCTGCCCTACCGCACCACCTGCTGACCGGGCACCCGGCCCGGCACCCGGCTCTCCAACACCGCGCCGGCCTGCCCCGGAAGAGCGTCGATCCGCCCCACCCCGACGATCCGCTCGCGCAGCAGCTCCATGCACACCCGCATGTTCTTGTACGCCACATCCGTGTCCGGGTAACGGCAGGCGAACTGCAGACCCTCGTGGAGCCGGGTGACCCACGCGCACACCTGGTCGCCGTACGACACCCGGATCAGCCCGTAGGCGTTCAGCTCCTGCCAGCGCTCGGAGCCGTTGATGCCGCGGGAGTCGACGTACGAGACGATCGAGTACAGGTCGGGCGAGGTGGGCCGGAAATCGCTGCCCAGGAGGGCGAGTACGCGGGCGATGGGCATCCGCGACAGCGGCCGGGCCTCGCGCAGCGCGGCGCGGACCATGCGCAGCACGCTGTCGAAGTCGGGCGCCAGGGCCACGGGGATCTCGATCGGCGCGCCGCCCACGTACCAGCCCACCGAGTCGGCCCACCGGGACTTGACGCGGGTGTGGAAGGGCACGACCGTGCGGTACACGTCGAGGCCGCTGATCTCGCGGGCCGCGAGGGCGACGGCGGCGATGATGCCGACGAGGCTGCCGCCGTACGGTCGGCAGTGCGCCTCGAAGGCGGCCGCCTCGGCGTCGCCCACGAGCATCTCGTGCAGGAACTTCTGTTCGGGCAGCGGCCCTTCGGGGTCGAGGCCGAGGTCGACGGGGAAGTTCGGCAGCTTCCCGTCGCACAGGTGGATGAACTCCCGCCAGCGGCCGACGATGTCGTGCGTGTCGTCGATGCGGTCGGCGTCCGTGCGCTCGCTCGCGCAGAAGTCGATGTAGCTGGCGACGGGCGCCGCCGCCACGGTACGTCCCTCGAGCCCGGCCGCGTACAGCTCGTGGATCTCGTCGGTGATGCGGTAGATGGAGTACGAGTCCACGTTGCTGTGGTCGAACGCCATGTAGACGCTGGTGCCGTCGTCCCTGACGACGGCGGTGAAGAGGAAGTTGGGCCAGGTCAGCGCGTCGGCGGCGATGTCGAACCGATCCTGCAGATACCGGGTCAGCGTCGCCGCGTCCGCGAACTCGCCCACGTCCTTGCGGTCCAGCGCGACATCGTCCGCGGCCAGCGTGAAGCGCCGCATCTCGTCGCCCGCCCACCGGAAGCCGCTGCGCAGCGTCTCGTGCCGGAGCGTCCAGGCCCGCAGCGCCTCCTGCAGCACGTCGAGGTCGACGGGCCCCGGCATGTCGAAGGCCGTCCCGAGCCAGGTCGGCACGAACAGCCCGTCCCGGCGCACCGTGCGCGCCGTACGGATGTGTGACTCCTGTACATACGCGGGTGGGCGGGAATCGTCCGGCAGCGCCGTCGCCGCCGTCACCGTGGTGGGGTGGAGCGTCCATTCCACGAGCCGCCCCGGGCGGATCTCGCAGCGCTGGATATCGGTCATGCGCATGGGGGTTCTCCCTTCACCTGCCCACGGGAGGCCACCGCCGGCAGCGCTGTCGATCCCTGCCCCCATACGCCTCTTGGGCATCGCTCACCGCACGAGGGTTCAACGACCGAAGATCTACGAAGCAACGCGACGGCTCGGGGCGCCGTGCCCCGGCGCGGGGGAGCCTACGGGCACATCGGCCTCACGTCAGGACGGGGGTACCTCTGTGCACTGCTGTTGAGCCACCTGAACTGGGTGTTGAGCGAGGAGAGTTGACGCAGACACCGCGTTCGAGGGCCGCGACCCTGTCTTGGCGCGCGCCGACCTCACTTACCGGCTTCTGGGCCGTACCACTGGAGTGCCTGGCCGGTGACGGCGGCGATGCACTCGAAGTCCCGGTCGCGGTGCAGGAGGGTCAGCCCCTGCAGCTCGGCCGTGGCGGCCACCACGAGGTCGACGGCACCGGCACTGCGGTGCTGACCGCGCTGGGTGAGGCTTTCCTGGACCCGCCAGGCGCGGTCGTAGGCCCGATCGTCGACTGGTACCCAGCCGAAGAGCAGGCGCATGTCCTCGATGCCTTGGGCGCGGTCGGCGGCGGTGCGGGCGCTGTAGAAGAACTCCAGCTCGGTGATGGGGCAGGTGGCGATGAGTCCGGCCGCTGCCGCCTGGTCCCATCCGTACTGCTCGGCGTCGCCGCGCAGCAGGCGGGCGAGCGCGCTGGTATCGATGAGGAATTGCGCGGCGTTCACCGACGGTAGTTCCCCTTGTCCTCGAAGAGGCCCAGGTCGAAGGCGCCCTCTTCCGACGCGGCACGCAGGCGGGTGAGCGCCAGCGCTCGGCGCCGGTTCTCGAGCACTTCGCGCAGAGCGGTGTTGACCGTTTCCTTCTTGGTGCTGGTGCCGAGGGCCTTGGCCACGTCCGCCACCAGTTGGTCATCGAGGTCGATCACGGTCCGGCTCATCGACTGCACCTCCGCAGATATCATCGATGCCATCAATGATATCCCACCCTGCTCAGCTCGCAGAGAGCTGTCCGGGACCGTGATCCGTCCAGGGGAGGACCTCCACGGGGGAGAGGGGCCAGTGCGGGTCCCTGTGCCTGCCCGGCCTCCATGCCTCGGCGTCCCGTACGTAGGTTTCGTGCCAGGAGACCTGCTCGCGGTGGAGTGCCGGACGGGAGAGCCGGCCCACGGGCGGGAAGCAGGAGCCGATGATCCGCGCGAGTACGAGTGCTGTCTCGGCATCGGAGGACGCATCGCCGGCGGAGTCGTGCGGAATGCCGTACCACTCGGCAACGGTTTCAAGGGCCCGCCCGCCGGAGCGGAACGGGTCGGCGTGGCGGTCCAGGACGAGTGGATCGCAGATCGGGACCAGGCCGTGGGGGGCACGATCCGACACCGTCGCGAGTCCGTGCCGCCGCAGTTCGGCCTCAATGGTGGTGAGAACGAACGGGGCGTGCCATGCGACCAAGGGTTCCTTGGCCGTCAAGTGGTGAGCGAGGAGGGTCGCGAGCTCCTCCAAGGCTTGGGCGGCCGGCACTCCATGGGCGCGTGCAGACTGCAGGGTGATGCCATGACGCTTGGGCGGTGCGACGGACAGTGGGCCTGGACCGGGGTCGAGCAGCCATGACTGAGCGGGCCCGTCAGTGACGTGCACCGCAGCGCCGATGATGCGGTCGACGCAGTACCGGTTCCCCGTCGTCGCGATGTCCACGGCCATGAGGGGGCGTAACGAAGCGACTGCGCACCAGCACCCCGTCCCCCGCCGGAACGTCGGCGCCGCAGACCGGGCACTGTTCTTCCCGCTGGTTCGACCGCATCGCCGAGGCGTCCGACGTCACTCCTGCAGAGTCCGTCTCAGGGGCGTGCGCCGGGTGATACGTCACCCGGTACCCCCACTGACTCTGCAAGGACACGCCTGCGTCGACGGCCACTGTCTCGCCGCACTGGGCGCAGGGGCCCTGGTACCTGTTGGCGCGCACGGTGGCGGACATTGCCTCACCTCGGCTCAGTTCTGTCGTTTCATCGTGCCCGCGTATGCCACGGATGCGCCATGGCTCCGGGCGGAGTGATGGTGAACCAGATTGTCGGGCCGGGTGGTTGAGCCCTCGGCAAAGCAAAAGCCTCAGGTCGTTGACCTGAGGCTTGAAGAAGAGCGGGTGACGAGAATCGAACTCGCGCTCTCAGCTTGGGAAGCTGATGTTCTACCATTAAACTACACCCGCGCGATACACCGGTTGAACCGGTTTCGTACCGTCGCACACTCTACCCCATCCCAGGCCCCGGGCGCCGCCGCCCCGGGGCCCGGCTGCGCTGTGTGGGGTCTGCGTGACTGCGGGCGAAGGGAGTTGGGGCGTACGGTGGGGCCCCCGGGGAGGGGGACGAGGCGGGCGGAGTGCCGCCTGGAGTGGCGTCCCTTTCATCCCGTAATGTGGCTTTCGCCGTTGGCCGTCCGGCAGCGCCGGACCCGGCTCCTGTACGGGAACACGGCTCCCGCACGGCTTACGGCTCTCGCAAACGGCTCTGGGGAAGGGACTCGAGGACTTGATGGAGCGCACCGTCGTCCGTTGTGCCGAGGGGCACGTGTTCAGCACCGCTTCGTTCCCGATGCAGCAGGCCGACCGGCTCGGTCCCGGCCGGCTCATCCGGTGTCCCCGCTGCGCGCGGCTCCGGCACGCGGTGCCGGTGGAGTTGCAGAAGCGGTAGCGGGCGGAGCAGAGGCAAGAAGCAGCGAGGCGCGCGGGACTGTCCGATTGGGGCGGTCCCGCGCGCTCTGCGTATCCTCGGTGCGTGCTTCTCTCAGACAAGGACATCCGGGCCGAGATCGACGCCGGGCGGGTGCGGATCGATCCGTATGACGAATCCATGGTGCAGCCGTCGAGCATCGACGTGCGGCTCGACCGCTACTTCCGGGTGTTCGAGAACCACCGGTACCCGCATATCGACCCATCGGTGGAGCAGGCGGATCTGACCCGGCTCGTCGAGCCGGAGGGCGACGAACCGTTCATCCTGCACCCCGGCGAGTTCGTGCTCGCCTCGACGTACGAGGTCATCACGCTGCCCGACGATCTCGCCAGCAGGCTCGAGGGCAAGTCCAGCCTCGGGCGGCTCGGGCTCGTCACCCACTCCACGGCCGGGTTCATCGACCCGGGCTTCAGCGGGCACGTGACCCTGGAGCTGTCCAACCTCGCGACGCTGCCCATCAAGCTGTGGCCGGGAATGAAGATCGGGCAGCTCTGCATGTTCCGGCTCAGCTCCGCCGCCGAGTCCCCCTACGGGTCCGAGCGGTACGGCTCGCGCTACCAGAACCAGCGCGGCCCCACCGCCTCCCGCTCCTTCCTCAATTTCCATCGGACCCAGGTGTGACCCCTGCCATGAGTGACGTTCGCGAGAATCTTTCCTACGAGAAGTTCGGCGCCGCCATACGCGAGCTGGCGCAGACCATCGCCGACGACGGCTACGAGCCCGACATAGTGCTCAGCATCGCCCGGGGCGGCGTGTTCGTCGCCGGTGGGCTGGCGTACGCGCTCGACTGCAAGAACATCCACCTGGTGAACGTCGAGTTCTATACGGGGGTGGGGACCACGCTGGACATGCCCGTCATGCTCGCGCCCGTGCCCAACGCCATCGACTTCTCCGACAAGAAGGTGCTCATCACCGATGATGTCGCCGACACCGGGAAGACGCTGAAGCTCGTTCATGACTTCTGCCTCGACGCCGTCGCCGAGGTCCGGTCCGCCGTCATCTATGAGAAGTCCCACTCGCTCGTGAAGTGCGAGTACGTGTGGAAGCGCACCGACGAGTGGATCAACTTCCCGTGGAGCGTCGAGCCGCCCGTCGTGCGGCGGCAGGGGCAGGTGCTCGACGCCTGAGACCCGCCTGGACACGGGCGTTCATGTGGAAGGGCCCCGGTGAGCATGTGCTCGCCGGGGCCCTTCTCGCGAACGGGGACGTACGGACGTACGTCAGCGTCAGAACGTACCCAGTTTGATGATCGACAGGATCGCCAGGAGCTGGATCGCCGACGCGCCGAGCGCCCGCGGCCACGGCAGGTCGTGCGACTTGCTCACCATGAGGGTGAGCAGGGCGCCCGCGGCCAGCCAGGTGGCCCAGCCGAGGAGCTGGACGAAGCTGTTGCCGCCGCCGAGGAACAGGGCGACGATCACGCGCGGGGCGTCCGTGATGGACATGATCAGCATGGAGAGGCCGACCGTCGGCTGCCAGGCGCCGTCGCCGCCGAACTGGCGGGCCAGCGAGTGCGTGACGATGCCGAGGATGAACGCGCTGATGGTGATCGCGACGCCGGTCGTGAGGACGTAGGGGATCGCCGTGGACAGCGTGGCGTTCAGCACGTCCTCGCGGGCCTCGTCGAAGCCGAAGACGGCGAGCAGGCCGTAGAGGAACGTGACGAGGGCGGCCGGGGCCCACATCGCGTAGTCCCGCATCTGGAGGAAGGTCGGGGCCGGGCGGAACACGATGCCGCGCAGCAGTTCCTTCCAGTGCAGCTTCGGGCCGATGGGGCCCGCGGGGGCCTGGCCCGCGCGGTAGGTGTCGCCGCTGGTGTACGGGTCCTCACCCAGGGAGAACGCCTGGGTGTGGCCGGGGTTGTTGGCGGCGTACGGATCGTGGGGCGCCGGTCCGCCGGGGCCGCCCCCATGACCACCGGGGCCACCCGGACCGCCGGGGCCGCCGCCGAAGTACTCGGGCTCGCCCTGGCCGCCCGCCGGCTGCGGCCACTGCTGGGCGCCACCGTGGTGCGGCCCGCCGCCCTGGGGCGCGCC